>CALKAR010000252.1 GCA_937988745.1 uncultured Peptococcaceae bacterium | reverse complement strand
CATACTCGGTCACAAATACATCTGGACCCAGCACATCATGGTTTACAATGGGCAGGTGCCAGATATCTCTGAGTACACCAGCAGCCTCTTCATACAAAGTGATAATATCTTGGCTCACATCGGAGTAATACGTCGAGTAAAAATGATCAAAATCCGTATGCTTTACGACCGAAGATGTCTCCCAAGACACCGCAAAATACGGCAGTGAACCATTCTCCAACATCTTGAGCAGATAGTACCGTCCGCTGCGATCAGCTAAGTTATACGGTTCGCCTGCGTAGGCGACATACCCACTCACTACCATTTGGTAGAAAGGAACGCTCACATCGATGAGTTCGAATCCTCGGCTGTAACTGGGTGCCATCACTACAACATCGCTGTATGGCAGCAGATATGCATTGCTCCCTTCGAGCATCAAATCGAGACCAGCTGCGGAGAACTTCTCCAGCTGTTGGACTACTACATCTCTTGCCGCCTGTCGATCGACTACACGGTCAGGATCGGTGCGGAAATCAGAATAGAGCAGCTTGCCCAGATCCCCTAGGGCAATCCCAGCGACGCCAAGCTTCGTATAGTCTGCAAGGAAGCGGTCGACGATACTATCGTACTTAGCTGGCGAAACCAGAGGCCGCCGCTGTTCTGTAATAGACTGGTATGTAGCTATGTTATGCACATTCAAATAAGCACTTTGCCTGTTCAAGAATCGAGAAGCATCTAGAAAAGCTACAAACCGATCAAAGAACCCGTTGCGGTGTACTAGCCCTAAGTCGAAGCTAGGATACAGTCTGCCGCCTAAGGTGGAAAGGTGGCCTGCAAGATTCTGCAGGTCATCCTTAGACCCGACTACTCGCTCGAGCCTAACACCGGTCGGTAGTTTGTGATTGATCCCACCAGCCAGCCAGCCTAAGTAACGAACTTCCAAAACATCGATTCCCTGCTCATAAAGATCATCAATAATAGCTTCAGCTTGGCTGTATGTGGTAAACGGCTCCACGACGTTTTTGGGGATTCCATAAACCGGCTTTACTACATCATAACTGCCCACAATATCCAGCACTAAGGGGAATCCGCGATTTTCAAGCGGTCTTAAACCGAAACGGCTTACAAGGTAATCTTGGTACAACTGGGCCATACCAGCATAACTCGCCTCATCACCATTCAGGAAGCTGTAGCGCACAGTGAAATCTGTCTGCGCTGTTCTTGCCTGATACATATAAATAAACAGCCTCCGAAGATGAATCAGCTCACCCTCAGCATCCAGCGAAACACGGGCATTGGGGCGTACATCAAAGGAGGACCACACCCTGTTGAATGAATCACGCATGCCGCTTACGGCTGCCTCTATGCGAGTAAGTGCGTCCCCTTCTTCAACAATAGCGAAAAACGCGTGTTCACCCTGTTTCAATCCAAACACAGGAAGGTATATCTGTTCTTTCAGATGAGGCGAATACTCCGATTGAGGCCCAACAGCGAAATCAGGACCGTAAACCGGCCGATTGTAAGGCAGAGCCTGCGTCTTACCGTTGTTTAGATATATCAATGCACCCGACCCATCGGGCACCAACAAGTAGCCTTCTGCGTCAACATCAGCAGCTCCGAAGTACGGCAGCACTTGGATAGCTGTCAGCGGGTAACTTACCTCACGATCGAGTTTCGGATCATAAACTCGTTCCGGAAAAACGACTCGCTCAGTCGGAATACGGACAACAAAGTTCTCGCCATCCAGGTAATACTCCACCGACACCTGGAAACGTCTTAAATCTGGGAATGGCGGATTGATTTTGTACATCTCGTGATCAATAACCACCTGTTCCGGTGTATAACCAACATCTCTCAGCAGTTCTGCGGCTGCATCGATGTCCCACTGCATGTTGTTCCATTTCAACATTAAGGTAGGACGGCCGTAAAGCGGTTCTATATCTTCAGCTTCGACGTCGCCCAGTCCGTCATAATGATTAGTGTCCCTAATCAGAACCAGGTACTCCTGCAGGAGACGGCGTTTGTCCGAGGTGCGGAACCGCGGCTCTTCTACTTTAAGACCGTATTCTCCGAGAAGGGCCTCCATATCAACACCGTGAATGCTGTAGTCTTCGCCAGGGTCGTACCCTTCTTCTAAACTGAACTCGGCGTACAATCCCCGCAAGAACTGCCGATCCTTTTCATTGGGAATAAGCGTCAATAGCTCGTTAAAGCGCTCTACAGAAATGACAGTAGGCAGATAGTCCGTAAGCTGCCAAGCCTGCCCCAGCTCGTAATCAATGCGTACTCCATTTTCAATGGGAACAACTTGATACTGACCATACTTAACGCTGTCGTTATAGCTGTCCATTAAGTTCTGCTGGTTAGTCGAATTATAAGTGATTACAATCTGGGCATTGAGCCGATCCTTATTGGCACCTCGCGCAACAGTTTCTTTGCGGGCTCTTTCTGGCGGATTGGTATACCAGATATAACCGCTGGCTTTATCCAGTACAGCTAGCTCAACAGAATCCTCGTTCAAATACAGTACTAAGAACTCGTTTTCAGCTACAGGTTCAAAGCCGCTGGGTGGTTCTTGAGCAGCAGCTGCAGAGGAAAAGACCAAGCACGCCAGCATAAGAACAACCAATACCCAGAGCCTGGTGGAGTGATTCATAGTGCGCCCCCTTCCTCATCAAGTACGAAACGTGATTTCACGGAATACGTCCCGCACAAAAACGACTACTTGCTCCGATAGGCTCAGGAACAGAAAGCCTAAGAACATGGCAAATGCCATACCCGCCACTGTAAATATGCAGGTATAAAACGCTTTTCCAAATTCGTATTCGTGCGTGGTCATGACACCACCAACAAACAGTATTACACCTGCCCAAAGGGTTCCCATAGACAGAAGCAAATAGTAAAAGGCTCCTTCTTCAGCTGTAATGTAATTGCTCAAGATGGTGAGAGGGATCACTGTTAATATCAATGGTACGAGTGAATACGCAGTGGCAATGTAGATGTCACGGAAAGTGCCCTTTCCTTCCATCAATGTGGTCAGTGCCCAGTTCACGCCCGCCCATAGAATGAAAGGTACTACAATATTAAACGCCTCTCTTAAGAGACTAAGCTTGGTAAGATCGGTTGTGTTGAAAATAAACCCGGTATACTGACGAGCAAAAACATAGGTTCCAACCACTGCTGCTAAAATGATGGTGGCGGAGAATACACTCCCTTTAGTACCCTGCTTTAGATGTGTAAAGCCATCGATGGGATGGATAATCACATGCAGAGCATAGCGCAGGTTGGCTAACTCTTTCTTAAGAAAGACCAACCAGACCGCTTCTTCTGCCGCCGCTGTTTTCGCTTGGACAGCAGGCCGAGGCCGTTTTTGCAAATTACGCCGGACGAAATGGAGCGCAGCCAAAATTACGATTGCTGCTCCTACGACCAACAGGGCACGATCAAAATTCGCATAAATAACTTCTTTACGGTAGAGAGCAAAAGCGTCAGAATACTCCCGACGGTTGTTGCCCAACCGGAATGCTTCCATGGCTTCGGCATACATTCCCCTCCGCAGGAGCGTACGGCCAATGCCAGTGTAAGCCAGATCGTTGTTTGCATTTAGAGAAAGTACTTTCTTCCAAATCAGTTCAGTTTGAGCATAATCTCCTCGGTGATACGAGTCTAAGGCTGCCCAAATCAGCAGTGCGTAATCTGTTGGCTCATAGATAATGACCGCGTTCTTCTGCTGATCGAGAATGAAAATATCCCACTTAAAGTGATCGATAGCGACGGGTCTGCCTATTTGGCCGTAATTAGTACCGGTAAACCCAAACATGTACATGAGGTTTCCATTGCTGTCATAAGTGAAAACTCTACCTCGGTTTGCATCCAGTACACTGTAAACACCAAAGTCCTGAACCGTAACATCGACCATCATTGATGACATGCGCAGGGTGGCCGTCGACCAACGATTAGGAAACTCCACATCACCCATTACATCAGAGAAACCTAACCGCTTGAGCAGATCCTCACCCTTTGGGTTTAGGCGCCTCACCTTGATTTGGACGCCGCCCTCATCTTCGTCTTTATCCTCATCAGTAGAGGTCGCATAGATAAAACCATCTGGATCCATGTCGAGGTTGCTGTACTCAGTGGGTATAAACATCCTCATACGAGCCCGCTGTTCCTTTGTGGCCAACCGGCTCCAGATGTAGTCTTTCAAGCTTGGTGTAACGCGAGGCGCGCCAATGAAACCGCGGAACTGACCATCTTCACTAAATGTAATGAGTCCTTCTGGCAGGTCGCGGGCAATCACATAAAGGCGCCCGTGGTTATCAACCCCGAGCTTCAGCGGACGGTAAACAAACCCCTCAGGCAATATTCCCTCAACTTCTGATTCAGGAGCTCCGATAATCCGCAGCGGCTCGCCTTGGGCGCTAAAATGCACTACCCGCCCGTTATTCGTGTCCGCCACATACAGCTCTCCCTCAGGAGTGGCGTAAAGCCCGGTGGGACCAGAAAAACGATGCTCCTCTCCATCGAGGGTAAACACGTCAATTGTGTGGCGCAGCTCCCAACTCTCATTCAACACTAATACGCGATTATTCCCTGTATCAGCAATATAAACAGTTCCATCCTTGCTGACAAATATATCACTGGGATTGCGCAGGCTGCCCACACCCAAGTCTTCTCCTCTAATCTCCCTCGAGGGCAAATACGCCTGAGGTGCAGGAACAGATTCGCCCCAAAAATCGTATAAGTAACTTGTATAAGGCACGGTGAAATTGTTGATTGGCTTGCCCACATTGGTGCTCACAGCAGAAGCTGCACTGCTGAATAAACAAATTAAGAGGGCCAGTATCGCCAGCGGATGAAGCCTTCTGTGAAGCATCGCTCTCTACCCCTCTCATTCCCCGATTCCTGATCAGAGATCCGCGGATAAACCGCGGATCTCTTCAGTTGGACTTTACTGGTTCAGATACTCGTCGATCATGGCTTGGCCTTGAGGTTTGAACTGGCCGACTACTGTTGCAGGAGCCGCTCCACCCTTAATGCCATCGATGACTCCGCCATAGGGGGTCTCAGCTTCATACCATGCGCCGAGGAAGTTGTGGTAGTAAGCTGCGTCACCATCAGGCTCTGCAAATACTTTGTGCATTACCTGATAGGAAACCTGGTCGCGAGCGCGATCGCGGATCATGTCTTCCATCGACTCATAGTAGTCTTCCAATGGGAAGAGGAAGTTGTCGAGAGCGATCATGCCAAGCGGATATGCGGAGTTTGCTGGGATAAAGATAGCATCAGCTACGCCAGGAGCATGTACATAGTCATCAACTGCTGGACCCATTGGTAGAGGCAAAATGGCGTAATTGAAGTCATACTCGTTGGGATCAATCTGCCAGAAGGGCATGAAGGCCATAGCGGTTCTACCGGTACTCCACTCCCGCATCTGCCAGTCACCGTAGGAGATACCTAGGTTGTTCTCCCAGTTAGCCAGCGTCCGCAGAGCTTCAAGAACTTGAGGCTCATCCATTGTGAAGTGGACTTTACCGTCGTCACCAAGACGGGTGATCGCTCCGCCGTTGGCAAAGATAATCATCATGGGGTCGATAAATGCCAATCCCCACTGGTCGACTTCGCCGTCTCCATCGGTATCCCGAGTTACCTTGATACCGATTTCTTCAACTACGTCCCAGGTCCATTCGTGGTTCAGATAAAGCTCGATTGGGTCAGGCAGGTTTTCCCGCTCGAATAGATCGAGGTTTACCAGGCAGAATGGGGCATGGCCGTAGTCGTCAGGCGTACCCACGGAGAAGTGCAGCAGCTTGCCGTCATAGGGCAGACGGAGGTTCTTTTCCCGAGTAAATGGAGAGAGATTTTCGAAGTACTCAGGAGGCAAGATATCACTTACTGGATAAAAAGCACCTCTAGTAGCTAAGGTAAAGAAATCGCGATGAGGCAGGCGCCACAGGTCATACTTAGAGTCGCCAGAGAGATAGCGGTTCAGGGCTAACTCTCCTACCTCTTCCCAGCCTGCAGTTACAAGCTGGATATCGCCAATGTTAAAGAGCGCCTTCGCTTCTTCTAAGCGGCCGGCTCTTGCGCCGCCCTCATAGAACGAAGCAAGGTTGTCGAAGTGAGCCACAACCGTTACAGTGGCACCACCAAAGTCGATTTCGCCAAAATCCATCCGATCTGATTCATAAGCCAATACTCCAGCCGACAATACTAGCACAAGCAACAATACAACAACAGGATACAGTTTCTTCATTAACTATCCTCCTATCTGTTGTTTCCCTTGCTATACCAGCTCACAGACACAGATGTTGAGGCTTGACATCAACGTGTATTCTCTTTGGTTTTGGTAAAGTGGCTCACCTCCCTAGTTCTTATCGCATTTCAGGATCAGCCCAGCGATCGTTCGGAAGTAACGGATACCAGCCTGGGCGCCGTGAGTCGCGATCGTAGCAGTATGCCCCCAGTTTCTTGTACATCTCGGCATATTCTTGCAGACGATCTCGATCAAGTTTAACTCCCAAACCTGGTCCATCAGGAACCCTAATTCGGCCGTTTTCGTACTTCATCTTTCCGCCTTCGATTACATCGTCACGCAGCTGATGGTAGTGAGCGTCAATTGCAAAAGTAAGGTTCGGCAGCGCCGCGGCTAAATGAAGCATGGTGCTGAGCTGAATTCCCAATTCACCAGAAGAATGGACTGCAATACCTAGCTGGAATGTATCACAAATGGCAGCGGCCTTAGCACACGCCCGGATGCCGCCCCAGAAAGTTGTGTCGAGGAGAATTACGTCCACAGCTGGATTGAGGATGTTTTGGGCCAGCTGCTCGAAGTTAACCACTACCGTGTTGGTAGCTAGTGGAATGAATGTATTTTCTCGAACACGACGCATTCCGTTAAGGCCCCAGGTGGGATCTTCCAGATAGTCGTTGCGCACGTGCTCAATTTGCTTTGCAAACCAGATGCTGTCTTCTACACTCCAGCAGGCGTTCGGATCAATTCTAAAACGATCTTCAGGAAACTCGTCGGCTAGAGATAAATAAGCTTCCAGTTCATACTCTGGAGAGAAAACGCCCGCCTTCAATTTGTGAGTTGTGAAGCCATAGCGCTCCTTAAGCTCCCTGGTATGCTCAACCAGCTGTTCAACAGTGCGAACTTCTGGATAAAGCCCGTCGTCACTCTCATAGCGGAAAAACAAATAACTGGCAAAGGAAACTCCATCCCTCAGTTTCCCACCAATTAGGTTGTAAACAGGCTGACCTAACTTCTGTCCAATAATATCTAGGCAGGCAAACTCAATGGCTGCCATATACTGCATCCGGTTGTTGTAAAGACTAGCTGTAGGATTGCAGATTTTATAACGCAGGGCCTCCAGCTGGAATGGATCATGACCAATTAAATAGTCTTTCAACCGCTTAAACTGCAGTTCAGCGCCTTCGCCGCCGCCCCCGACCTCACCCAATCCTACGATACCCTCATCGGTTACAACTTCTACGATAGTACGCACGAATCGGCCCCAATGCTCACCATTGCTGTGCCGCAGAGGGGCTTCGAGAGGAACACTTACTGTAGTTGGAATAATGTCGACAATCTTCACTGCTACCCCACCTTATACTTCAGCAAAATAGTCGGGAAACTCTGCTAAAAGCAAGTTCTTTTCTACAATTACCATCCGCAGATGTTCTTGTATTATTTCTTCAGCACGATCGGGCTGATTCTCTTTAATAGCGTCTAAAATAGCCCAGTGCTGTTCGATAATCCGATCCCAGTCATAATGGCGGGAAAGCCGTAGAACTCTTAAGCGGATAAAATCATTGTTGAGCTGACTCACCATCTGCCAGGTGCGCTGGCGCCCACAGATGTGAAACAGCGTAGCATGAAACCGATCATCAAGGGACAGCATCTGCTGGTAACTCTGATTGTCCCGGCAGACTTCTTGCTGTGCCAAATTAGATTCAAGGCGAACAATATCTTCCTTAGTCAGTTTGCCGCAAGCTTCTCGTACAATGGCCTTCTCTAGGACTTCGCGCACAAAACGCCCCTCATCTACGTGGGCTAAATTAATCAATGAGACATAAGTACCACGTTGAGGATAAATTTCAACCAAGCCATCTTGAAAAAGTCGTACGAATACTTCCCTGACTGGGGTGCGGCTCACGTGGAAATGCTCCGACACCTCCTGCTCCGACATTTTCGTGCCCGGTTTCAACTTCAGATGCAGAATATCATGACGTAGAGAACGATACACTAAATCTCGTACCGAACCCCGGCTTGCATGTGCTGCTTCCACAAAACTCGACTCCCTTTTACTACCATGGTAGTGTACTGTAATCATAACTAGTTTTTTACTTAATGTCAACCCTAGCACCGAAAATATTACGTACATTTCAGCAAAATACTATTCAGATATGGGAATTACCATTCAGCCAATGTCACATCGGCAGGAACCCTCTTACCGTTGTCAAACATATAAAGAGAACCATTATAATAAGGAGGACAAGATATGCCAACACCGCATAATGCTGCGCAAGTGGGCGATATTGCTAAGACTGTATTGATGGCCGGAGATCCACTGCGGGCCAAGTTCATTGCGGATACTTACTTGGAAAATGTGAAGTGCTATAATGAGATCCGCGGAATGCTAGGCTTCACAGGAGAATACAAGGGTGTAAGAGTATCGGTCCAAGGGCATGGCATGGGGATGCCCTCCATTGGTATTTACACTTACGAGCTGTATAACATGTATGATGTAGACACAATCATCCGCGTAGGCTCATGCGGCGCGATTCACCCTGAAGTAAAGATCATGGACTTAGTCTTTGCTCAAGGTTCCTGCACCGACTCAAACTACGCAGCTCAGTACAGGCTCCCCGGCACCTACGCTCCTATTGCCACATATGAGCTGCTTGAGGGCGCTGTTAACATCGCCCGGGAAAAAGGATACCGCTACTTTGTGGGCAACGTTTTAGCGTCTGACTTGTTCTACGCAGACCACAAGGCTACCCTTGATTGGCAGAAGATGGGCGTCTTAGCTGTAGAAATGGAAGCCGCTGCTCTCTATATGAATGCGGCTAGAGCGAATAAGCGCGCCCTGTGTATGCTCACAGTCTCCGACGAAGTGCACAGTGGTAAAGAAATCCCTGCCGAGCAGCGCCAAGTAGGCTTCACACAGATGATCGAAACAGCTCTTGAGCTGGTAGTTCGCATCTCTTAGTTGGAAAGGTGAATAAACCTAGACCATGAAGAAACCTTTTGTATCTGCCGAGCAGCTGCGGCAGATAGCAGCACAGTATCCAACACCCTTTCATCTTTACGATGAAGCTGGCATTAGGGAAAATGCTCGACGGCTGCACAAAGCATTTGCTTGGCATCCAGGCTTTAAAGAATACTTCGCTGTCAAAGCGACCCCAAATCCCCGTATCCTGGAGATCCTTAAGGAAGAAGGATGCGGGGTAGATTGTTCATCATATACAGAGCTTCTGCTCGCTGACGCGGTAGGTTTTTCTGGCGATGATATCATGTTTTCAGCTAACATGACGCCCTTTGAGGATTTTGCTCTGGCTCATAAAATGGGAGCAATCCTCAATCTCGATGATATTACCGACATTGAGTATTTTGATCATCTGCCTTCTGTTCCTGAACTAGTATCGTGCCGCTACAACCCAGGCGGTGATTTCGCGTTCAGCAACACGATCATGGACAACCCCCGTGAGGCGAAATATGGCTTTACAAGGGAACAGCTCAACAAAGGCTTTAAACGGCTCATGCAGCTAGGGGTAAAGCGCTTTGGATTGCATGCATTTTTGGCAAGCAATACGACCAACAAGGAGTACTATCCACTCCTGGCTCGGATGCTGTTTCAGCTGGCTGTAGACCTGCAGGAAGAAACAGGAGCGCAGATCAGCCTGATAAATCTATCAGGCGGAATCGGGATCCCCTACCGCCCTGATGGAGAGCCAGTTGACATTTTTGCCGTCGGTGAAGGCGTTCGTCAGGCCTTTGAAGAGATCATGGTTCCTGCAGGCCTCGGTGATGCGGCCATTGTCACTGAACTAGGCCGCTATATGCTGGGCCCCTATGGGTGTTTGGTTGCAACCGCCCTCCGCAAAAAGGAAATCTACAAAAACTACATCGGACTTGATGCCTGTGCGGCCAACCTCATGCGGCCTGCTATGTACGGAGCCTATCACCATATCACGGTGGTCGGCAAAGAAGACGCACCCTTAGATCATGTCTACGATGTGGTGGGGGGACTTTGCGAGAACAATGATAAATTCGCCATCGATAGGCCTCTGCCAGAAATCGAAATCGGTGACCTACTTGTTATACACGATACGGGCGCACATGGGTTTTCCATGGGCTACAACTATAACGGGAAACTGCGGTCGGCCGAGTTACTTCTGAGAACTGATGGAACGGTAGAGCTTATCCGTAGAGCAGAAACGCCTGAAGATTACTTCGCAACGCTGAATCTACCGATCCGCCAATCCGCAGAAAAAAGACAACACCCAACCGCTTTATGACGGTTGGGTGTTCCCTTGTATTATCCCTTTAGAAGCTCAGCGAACTGCGAGCGGAACTTGGCTACCTTTGGAGCAATGACTGCGCTGCAGTATGCCTGTTGGGGATGCTTGGCAAAATAATCTCTATGGTAGTCTTCCGCTGGAAAGAAATTAGTAAGAGGGCTGATCTCTGTAACAATGGGGTCTTCCCACAGTGGTTCCACTTCCGCCATAACCTTTTCCGCGATAGCTCTCTGTTCGTCATCGTGGTAGAAAATCACCGAGCGGTACTGCGTACCAATATCATTACCCTGCCGGTTTAAAGTGGTTGGATCGTGAGTGCTGAAGAAAATCTGGACAAGCTGCTCATAGCTGATTACCTGCGGATCGAAGGTTACCTGTACAACCTCTGCGTGCCCGGTTGTGTCTGTACATACTTCTTCATAGGTGGGATTTTCCGTATGACCGCCTGCATAACCTGGTATGGCGTCGAATACACCTTTTAGGCTCTTAAAGATAGCCTCGGAACACCAGAAGCAGCCGCTGCCAAAAGTGGCCTGCTGTTTATTTGACATGAATCTCACTCCCTATTGCGTTGTTTTGACTCGTATCATCAGAGTAAGAAGGTGAAGGTTTGGCTAACATTTATGACTACCCAAAATACTACGACATAGCATTCTCTTATCGCGATACTGCCGAAGAAGTGGCAGTAATGCAGCGCGCCATCGACCAATTTTCGCATATTCCGGTCAAAACCGTACTGGAAATAGCATGTGGCCACAGCCCGCATCTTGAAGAAATCCTCCGTCTAGGATACTCTTACTGCGGACTCGACTTAAGTCCTGCCATGCTGGCTTACGCCCGGGAAAAGGCTGAGAAACTCGGTCACGATATTACCTTAATTCAGGGCGATCTAGCTGATTTTGACCTGCCGGAGCAGGTAGACTTCATATATATCATGCTTGGTTCGTTGTATGTGCAGACGACCGAACAGCTTGTCTCTCATTTCGCCAGCGCCGCTCGAGCCCTTAAGCCGGGAGGTCTTTATTTTCTCGATTGGTGTATCGATTTTTCACCACTAACGAACACTCGCGATGCTTGGACGTGCCGCCGAGATGGTATTGAGGTCAGAGTCCGCTATGCGACAAGGCTTCTCCATCCGGCTGAGCAGCATTATGAGGAAACCATGACTGCCTTAGTAAGAGATGGTAAACAGCGTCTGCATCTGAATCACAGCAACATTCGCCGCGCCATCTATCCACAGGAATTCATGCTGGCCGCCACTTATCTAAATGACTTTGAATTCGTGGGTTGGTGGAATGATTGGAACTTAAATGCCCCACTCGCCAAAATCACCCGCGGAATCGTCCGCCCAATTACAGTACTGCGCCGGCGTTAGTTCGCCTTTAGATAGCGGTCAAACCAGGCTGTGATTTCCTCCAATCTCTTGATACGGCTTTTTGGTTTGCCGCCCCGGCTCAGCTCATGATTCTCTCCCCGGAACATAACCAAGCGGCTCTCTACACCATGGTATTTCAAGGCACTAAACATCTGCAGGGCTTCCGGCAGCCAACAGCGGTAATCCTCATCCGAATGAATAAACAGGGTTGGTGTCTTCACTCGATCAGCGTACTTGAGAGGCGAATGGGCCCAAAGTTTCTCATAATCGGTCCATGGATCAGCGGCGATCTGATCTGGGGCGAAGAAATAACCGATATCCGTAGTCCAGCCCATGGATACCCAGTTAGATATACTGCGCTGTGAGGCAGCTGCCCGGAAGCGCTGGGTGTGGCCGATGATCCAATTGGTCATAAAGCCTCCATAAGAACCACCGGTTACACCAAGTCGTTCTTGATCGATAGCTGGATAGAGGCGCAGCACCTCATCGGTAAACGCCATCAAGTCTTCGTAGTCAATGGTACCGTATTTTCCACGAATATCGGCGAAAGCATTACCCTTCCCATCACTGCCGCGGGGATTACAGAAAAACACGAAGTAACCCTGCCCTGCCCAATACTGCATTTCATGAAAGAAAACCGTACCATACACTGTTTTTGGTCCGCCGTGGATGTTCAAAATCGCGGGATACTTCTCTCCTTCTTGATAACCCACCGGACGCATAACCCAGCCGTCAACCGTTACGCCTGGTGCAGTTTCCACCGCAAGGGGTTCCAATTCTGACAGAATACGTTCCTGCGTTACCCATTCATTAAAGGTGCTGATTTGTGTTTCAGAACCATTTTCCACCCTATAAATCTCCTGCAGCTTTAATCCGCGCATCCCAATAATTAAAATTTTCGCTCCGTGTAAAGCATATCCGTCAACTGAACCAGGCTCGTGGGTCAATCTTTCAACCTGGCCCTCGGGATTGATCCGGTAAAGATATGAGTGGGCTCCATCCGTCGACACAAAATAGAGGAACCCTTCATGCCAGCGCATTGATTTGGAGCGCCCGTAGCGGCAATCAGAGCCTACAGAGTTCCACAGACTCCGGTCCCAATCAGGAGTGAGGAGCCGCCGTTCACCATTCAGCAAATCTACGGTGTAAAACTTTTCGTTTTCATTTAGTCCATAGGTCTGCATATCCGTTCCGGCTACCAGCACAGTATTTTCATTGATGAAATGGGCACTCACATAGGCAAAAGGCGCAGATTCGGGCACCCTCTCAAGGGAGCTGCTGGCTAAATCAAGAATATAAAGCGAACTAGTCTGCGGCGCTTTCCCCCGATATTCTCTGCCAATTATGACTGCCTTAGTCTTTTCCTCATTGAGAGCAGCGCTTGCACCATCGAAAGATCCAGGCGTGAGGTCGTCCAACTGTCCGGTATCCGGATCGAATAAAAAGACATGGGTCCGGTTCAAGCTGGTAAAGCCGCCTCCATTTGCCCAATAGGGAATTTCCTCGAGGATCTCCCAATCTTTTTCTTTTTCCTCATCGGAGGCTCTGCCCAGGTTAACGGTCCCCAACACCAAGAACCTGCCATCCTTCAATTCATGCAGCTCCTGGACCTTTAGAGGAATCCGAAAAGCCTCCTGAGCCTCCCCGCCGCGCACGTTAATCTTAAAAAAGACGGTTTCATCCCGGCCCTTCTCAGCAGCTTCTTTATCTTTCTTGCTCCGTTTAGCGGCAAAGAGTACATGCTCTCCATCTTCCAACCACATAAAACTGCGTTCCTCACCCAAAGCAGTAAGCTGGTAAAACCTATCCTGAGATTCGTCGTAGATCCATAGAACAGAACGGTAATTATTATCTTCTATGTCAGCTTTGTGAGCCACAAAGCAGGCGAGAGTCCCTGTGTTGTTATACTCGAGCCCTGACAAAAACGCATAATTGGTAAAATCATCCAATCTAATGGGTTCCACGGTGGTCCTCCTTTGATGTCGGTTTAGGCATATATTCCCTAATAGGACGGCGACTTCCTTTCAATATTAGCCGTTCAAGGGCGAGCGTTCTTGCATACATCAAGGGCGTTAGGTAAACCCGCTCCAGCATGTCTTCATCATCGAACTCGAAAAAGAGGCTCTTGTCTGGTTTACCGTTCACTTCTATGAGCCACAACTGCCCGTCTTCATCTACTATGAAATCAGCGCAAAGTTCGCCGAGATGACCGAGAGGCCCATCTAGGACTTCTGCTGAGAGTAAAGCAGCTCGGCGCATATCTTCGTAAACGGCTGCAGCCCTATCTCCTAAAGTGCGAAGAATCTCCCGCGGATGTATTAGAGCTTTGTATTGATTGGTAATAAAACCACTTGTCGCCGCCACGCGGCTTATTTCGCCAGTAATGGCCCATTTTCTGCGCTTATCCTTCTGCACCACCAAACGTACATCAAAGAGCCCTTCCTTGGAGGTGAAGCCCGGTACGTACGCTTGGACAATATACGGTTCACTATTCGTGAGTACTGCAGCGGATGCCGCGGCCGCCTTAGTCGGAATAGGAAGTGGAAAATTCAGATCCCCTGTAACGAATACGAAATCCCCCTGAAGTTCAAGTCGATATACTCCGCGTCCCGACTGTCCCTTACGAGGCTTAATTACCCAGGTCCCCTGTTCTAACAAGTCTAGAAGGTCGTCAAAGACAAGCTTGTATGTGGCCGGCAGAAAAGGACGCAGAATTTCTGAATCTTGAAGAATCTCATAGACATCCCATTTGTCAAATAGAGTTGTGCTGTTAAATATTTGCCTTCCGTGTACCTCCAAACGTTGTATGACTGGTGTATTCTCAGGGTAACACCGGTTGTAAACCGCATCTGGAAGCCGAAGCGTTCGTTCATACCACTGTCCCCGGGTGAGCAAGAGTCCCTGCACCTTACCTGTCTCCCATTGAATATCTTCTGCTCCAAACACCATCATGCGGAAACCATACTTACGTGACAGCGTTGCATAATATGGAATCCGCTGTCGCTTATCGAGGAGCAAGCCAATTAGGCTCACGGGACTCAACTCCTTACTAAGAGAAAATAGGACAGAGGTAATAAGCACCTCCCTGGCAAGAAGCATAGTTTACAGTGAGAGTGAGCAGGCTCTCCACAATCGCTCCGAGGAGGTGCAGTCCTTGAACAGCAACCAGGAAACCTTCATTGTCTTTGTAGCGCTCGTTCTGATCGTGGTGCTGGCAGTGATTCTCCTTGCCTAACGGACCAGAGATGGGGTATTCCCCCCATCTCTTTTTTCTATTATATGACTCAGCATAAAATCGGGAACGCGTTCCTAATAGCTATTCGGACTAAGACTAATATCATAGGAACAAAGGAGGTGGAGAGTGTTGTCTGCTAAGAACAGCGGTAATAACCAAATATTTGATACACTTCTCAAACTTCTGCCGAGCTTGATTGCTGCTTATCCGGCGATTATGTCTCTATTGGGAGAGGATGGACCGGATCTGAACAAAGTTAATCAGTTTCTCACAGCACTACCAGCCATATTGGATAGAATTAAGGATGCCGAACCAGAGCAGCTCGAACAACTGTTTGAAAGCTTCACCGAGGTATTCCCGGGCCTAGAAGAGGTATTACCGAAATAAGGAGGGGTTGTGAGTGGGTAGGCCACATCGCTGCTGCCAATTAGATCCCTTAATGGTGATCTTTATCCTGTTCCTAGTAACATTAGTTATCTTCGCGGCGCTCGCCTAGATACTTGCCCAGACTAGCCAAGCTTAGTCTGGGCGTTTAAGTAACTTAGGCCACAGCTCCCCAACTGTGCAAAATAGGAGACTAGTGTTAAGGCACTCTGCGGGTTGCCGCATACTTTGGAATTGAGAGTGAGCAGGCTCTCAACTTCCCGCTGCGAGGAGGTAGCAAACCGTGAACGATAACCAGGAAACCTTCATCGTATTCGTCGCGTTGATTCTGATTGTGGTGCTAGCTGTTATTCTCCTTGCCTAGCGAACCGGAGATGGGGTAGCTGCCCCATCTCCTCTTCTTGCCATATGAAATTGAAGGAGGTGTAGTGTATGGCTGGTAGCAAGGGGTCAAACCAATCTCTTGACGCCCTGATGAAACTCCTGCCTGGGCTGATCGCATCCTATCCAGGACTGATGTCAATCCTGGGTGAACAAGGAGGCAAAAAAGGGGACCTAAACCAGGTGATGGCAGCGATGCCCAAGATCATGGAAAAAGTACGGGAAGCAGAGCCGGAGCAGCTAGAGGGTTTACTGGAACAGTTCAAACAAGTAATCCCCGGCTTGGAAGACATTATCCCGAAGAGATAAAAAATAGCCCAGGCTGTGAAAATGAGCCTGGGCTCTGTTACAACTAGAGACAGAGTTTGTAGATGTTCAGAACATCCTCCTGAGTCAATTTTACGAAGTTGCCCACCGTATGTGCATCGTTGTTTGTGCATTTGGCAGCCATTTCTGCGATCCGATCTCCAGGAATATCCGCATCAGATAACCTGACAGGCAGCCCCATACGCTTGAAAAACTCCTCGAGACGTCTGATCCCATCCAATGCTGTTCTTTCGGGGTTATGATAATCTGGATCAACACCCCATACCCGAGCAGCAAACTGCACGAAGCGCTGCACATCATGTTTATACACATACTTCATCCAGGCCGGGAACACAATGGCCAAACCTGCTCCGTGTGCTAAGTCATAGATACCGCTGATTTCGTGTTCGATGGTGTGTGAAGCCCAGTCCCCTACTCGACCTGTTCCCAACAAATCATTGTGGGCGATGGTGCCTGCCCACATGATGTTGGCCCGCACTTCGTAGTTTTCCGGTTCTTCTAAGGCACGCGGCCCATATTTTATGATACTCCTCAGCGCGCCTTCGCAAAGCTGGTCAGTCAGATCAACTTCACGCGTATTGGTGAAGTAGCGTTCCATGATATGGGCCATCATATCAGCTACGCCACAGGCTGTCTGATACGGCGGCAGAGTATAAGTTAGCTCCGGATTCATGATGGCAAAGCGGGGCCGCAGAATGACATTGTCTACAGAACGTTTCAGCCAGCCATCTTCATTAGTAATTACCGAGCTTGGGCTTGCTTCGCTGCCAGCGGCAGGAATGGTCAGTACTACACCCACAGGCATAGCTTTCTTTGGCTCAGCTTTTCCGATATAGAAATCCCATACATCGCCATCGTAAAGTGCGCCGAGAGCCATCGCTTTCGCAGAATCAATTGCACTTCCGCCTCCGACCGCTAGAATAAATTCGATACCGTGCTTGCGGATCAGCTCGATGCCTTCCCGTACCAGTGATACTCGTGGATTAGGCTGAGCGCCACCCAGTTCAATATATTCCACTCCTGCTTCCTGTAGAGATTTCTCTACCTTGGCTTTCAGACCAGTGCGAACAATGTGGCCGCCACCGTAGTGAAGCAGCACCTTTTTACCCCATGCAGCAGTCTCTACACCGACCTGTTCTTCTGTTCCACGACCAAAGATGATTTTAGTCTCATTTGTAAACACAAAATTATCCATCTTAACCCTCCGTTTCCCATATTTCCCTGCAAATTATTTCGCTCTACCGATCAAAAGTCCTACTAGTTGACAGCCTCTTTGCGATTTAGATACAATTAAGCAGACAATACGGAAGGAGAGAACTGCATGGAGAGACATATTATCTGCGATGTAGACGGCTGCCTCGTCCCACCACGAGGACATCAGTGGGATTTTACTTCACTGGCTGCCCTTGCTGAAAAGATCAGCCGGCGTGAATTTGTTTTCACTCTCTGCTCGGGGCGCCCTGCCACATTCATGGAAGCTCTCGCCCGGCAGTTAACAATAACTGCTCCCTTAATCTGCGAAAATGGATCACTCCTATTTGATCCCATGACTAAAAAAGGGCTGATCCATCCTGATATACCCCAGGAATTTATGAAAGAAAGGCCTCAAATCCGGCGCACCATTGAGGAACTGATCGCTGGTACCGAAGCCATCATTGAGTTAGGTAAAGATGTAATGTTCAGCGTCAACTCCACCGATTCTAGTATCTTTGATAAACTTATACCCAAACTAGAAGACGCACTCGCGGGAGCACCTGTTGAGATCCAGTTTTCGGGACGGTCTATTGAGGTAATTCCAAGAGGCGTCACCAAAGCCCAAGGGTTGGCGTTCTGGGCAGAAACGGTCGGCGCGGATATTTCTGAAACTGTATCCATCGGAGATGCAGACAATGATCTGCAGATCCTCCAAGCTGCAGGCCACGCGGCTGCACCGGCAAACTGCACTCCTAATGTGAAGGCAATTGCCGAATATGTTTCGCCCTATCCTATGGTAGAAGGCGTTTTAGACATAGTGTCGCACTATACTAAACAAGGATAATTCAATTTTCCTTCCTTCCACCTCACACTAGTCCAACGACCACCGTATCATGGTGTGTATGGGAGGGAGGGTAGAGACTTGATCTGGATTCAAGTCTTTTTCTTAGCAGCTGCTGTCAGTTTTGACTCGTTAGCTATCGGTATTTCTTATGGAATGGCTCAAGTCAAGATACCCATCAGGGCAAGAGCCCTGCTTAGCCTAATTTCTGGTGCAGTGTTTGCCTCAGCAATGCTGCTTGGAGAGACGCTTCGACAATGGCTTCCCGCCTCGGCCGGCAATCTCCTGGGCGGCCTGCTCCTGATCGTACTAGGCGCCTATACCTTATGGAGGGCGAACAGCCCAACGGAAAAGAGCCAGATCATCAATGTGCGCATACCCGGACTAGGACTCATTATTCAAGTGTTCCGCGAACCACTGCGCGCAGACTTGAATAATGACCAGAGGCTGTCGCTTGAAGAATCGGTATTGCTGGGAATCACCTTAGCTTTTGATTCCCTTGCAGCTGGTATTGGAGCAGCCATTCTCGAGCTTCCTTTGTTGGGAACAAGTACGGCCGTTGCGTTGGTCAGCTTCCTCTTGGTGTCCCTGGGTTTAAGCCGCGGCTCTAAGATAGCACATAGTCAAGTTCATGACAGCAAGCTGCACAGTATTCCAGGCTTTCTGATTATGTTCATTGGGCTGTTAAAGCTTTGGATCTGAAAAAACGAGGGACTGCCGATCTCAGCAGTCCCTTTCGTCTCTTCGCTGAATATCAACGAAACAACGCTTGGTAATTTCGAATGCTTTCGACACGTCCTTTATCTGTTAATTTAACCATGTTTTCCTGAAGCTCGATGCAGTTGTCTTGTATCAGACGGTTCAGGATATTATCTGTAAAGGGCTGCGGCCAATTGAGCTCCCTCTGCAGGGTGTCCAAACCAGCCTCCTCCTGTTCGCTTACGCTCCCCTCGTGATTGAGAAGGTGGAGCATCAACGTCATTTTGGCGAACTCAATCTTCTGCCGGCGTCTCTGCAGGATAATTCGCACCAGGCCTCGCTGCGGAGCGAAGACCAATACCAGCAGAAATGTGGTGCCGGTCATGACTGCCATACCGCCGGCGATTGATACATCGAGGAGAGCCGCCAGTTGATACCCCAACACACCATTCAACGCCCCGATCACACCACTCAAGAGCAGCATTTGTTTCAAGTCATCAGTGAGTAGATAGGCTGCCGCCGGTGGCCCAATCATAAACGCAACGACCAAGATGGAACCAGCCACCTGGAAGGCACCTACCGCCGTCAAGGATACTAGTGTCATGAGCCCGTAGTGCAGCATAGCTGGTGTAAACCCCATTACCGCGGCTAACACCGGATCAAAAGTGGCCACTTTGAATTCTTTGAAAAAGAGGGTAAGCACTGCGGCGTTGATCAGAAGAAGTGTCCCTGAAGTATAGATGGCTTTAGCACCCAGGTCTATGCCCCCGATGATCAGTCGATCAAAGGGTGCAAAGGCTAGTTCTCCTAAGAGCACCGCATCGGTATCAAGGTGTACTGAACCAGCGTGGCGTGTTATGAGAATAATAGCAATCGAAAACAGCAGTGGAAACACAATGCCGATCGCTGCATCCTCCGCCACAAGCCTTGTTCCTCGGAGAAGTTCGGTCAACCAAACGGTAATAACGCCCATCAAAGCTGCACCTACGATCAAGAAAGGAGATGAAAGATCGTGCACCGCAAAGAACGCCAGCACTATTCCAAGCAAAATAGTGTGTGTGATGGCATCGGTCATCATAGACATGTGCCGCAGAACCAGGAACACGCCGGGTAAAGCACAAGCGATCGCCATTAGAACTGCAATCAGTTGAATCTCAATGTGCGGCTCCATATCCTGTACCTCCTTCGGAAGCGAGTTTTCGGCGATTCTTGTGCAGCCGGTAGAGCCGACGCAGTATTCCCCGTTGGGGTGCAAACAGGATGCTGAAAACCACTATTATACTGGCACATACCACGATGGCTGGCCCAGTTGGCAGTTTGGCCTGCAGCGAGCTGGCTGTTGTGCCAGCAACTCCACTTACCGCACCAAAAACAGCAGCTAGAACCACCATAACAGATAGGTTATTCGTCCACTGCCGAGCAGCTACGGCAGGCGCAATCAGCATCGCACTCATCAAGATTACACCCACCATCTGCAGACCAATGATTATCGCAATGACAATCATTAAGGAAAGCAGGAAGTTGATTACTCTTGGAGAGTAACCTAAAGTCTGCGCATATTCCGAATCGAAAGTAAAGAGCTTGAACTCTTTCCAAAAGAGGGCCACTAAAGCCAGCAGAACCGCACCACCTACAGCCATTACAACCAAATCCCTCTGCATCAAGGTAGATGCCTGCCCGAAAATGAACCGCTGTAGACCTGCTTGGTTTGAGTTAGGAATCTTTTGTACATGGGAGAGAAGCATCAATCCTAATCCAAAGAATACTGACATGACCAGAGCTAGGGCTGCATCGAATTTGATGCGAGTATACCTCACGACGATGGTGATCAAGAATGCTGCTGTTAGGCCTGACAGCAGTGCTCCCAAGAGCAGTACCTCAGTCTCACGCCGGCCAAACACGAGGAATACCAGCACAACTCCGGGCAGCGCTGCATGGGAAATCCCGTCCCCTAAGAGACTCTCTTTCTTCAGCACCGCAAAACTTCCCAGAACCCCACTGGTAATGCCGAGCAGGGCTGAACCTAAAGCAACTGTCCGAAAGGTGTAGTCTCCGAATAGAGCAAGCAGCGTATTCATTTACATCGCCTTCCTAAAAAGAGTGCCACTGCTCCGATAGGTTCGTCTGAGATTCTCGTCGTTAAACACTTCCTTCACCGGTCCACTCGCAATTACCTGTAGATTGAGAAGAGTCACCCAATCGAAATACTCTTCTACGGTCTGCAAATCGTGATGGACCACAATCACGCTTTTACCCTGTTCCTTGAGTTCCTGCAGCAGCAGAACAATAGCCTTTTCGGTCTGGGCATCTACTCCTTTAAACGGTTCGTCCAGGAAATAGATGTCTGCATCTTGAATCAATGCTCTGGCTAGGAATACCCTCTGCTGCTGGCCACCTGACAGCTGGCTGATTTGGCGGTCAGCGTACTGCTCCATGCCAACCTTCTCCAAGGTCCTTCGAGCTAGTTCAACCTCCGCCTTACCCGGTCTCCGCAGCCAGCCCAGCTTGCCGTAAGTTCCCATCAATACAACATCTAAAGCAGTTGCAGGGAAATCCCAGTCCACGCTGCCACTCTGGGGAACATAACCGATACTTGCCATCTCCTCAATAAACCGCACCGTACCAGAAACCGGCTTAAGCAGACCTAGAGCAGCCTTAATTAAGGTAGTCTTCCCAGCACCATTCGGTCCGACAATTGCCATCAAAACACCTTTTGGAATATTAAGATCCACATCCCACAATACAGGCTTAGCGTGATACGCCACCGTTAGATCGTGAATTTCAACAGCATTTTTTCGCTTAACAGCAGCCATTTCAATGTCTCCTTCCCTCACTTCAAGGCGTCCACGATAGTATCAATGTTGGCTCTTACAGTGAGGATATAGGTCTCTGCTCCCGACCCTTCCCCTCCGAGTGAATCGGAGTACAGCTCTCCTCCTATAGCTGTATCAAATCCCCGAGCTCTGACTGCTGCCTGCAGGGCTTCAACAGTCCGCGGCGGTACCGAGGATTCTACAAAGATGGCTCTAATTTCCCGTTCCACAATGAAATCAGCCAAGGCACTTATGTCGCCAGTCCCCGCTTCCGCATCGGTCGAGATACCCTGCAGGCCGTGAACTTCGAAACCGTAAGCCTCGCCAAAGTAACTGAAAGCATCGTGAGCAGTGACTAAGACTCGCTTTTCTACCGGAAGCTCTTCTACTCGGGAGCGGATGTAGCTGTCAGCAGCATCCAGCTCCTGCAAATAACTATTCAAGTTAGTTTGAAAATAGGGCCCATACTCAGGTCTGACTTCGGTTAATCCAGCCGCCACTGCTTGCGCTACTTTCTTCCACAGTGACACGTCGAACCAAACGTGTGGATCATACACACCATCTTCGGTTAGAAGAAGCTGCTCTTCTGGAATACTCTTCTCGACACTGATCACATGCACACCTAGTCGGCCTAGATTCGCAAAGATGTGGGCCATTTTGCCCTCCAGATGAATTCCGTTGTAAACGACTACTTCAGCTCGATGCATGCGTATCACATCACCAGCGCTCGCCTGATATAAATGTGGGTCAATCCCTGGACCCATCAGCCCATGCACATCCACCTTATCTCCTCCGATAGTGCGAGTAAGGTCGGCAAGCATTGTAGTTGTAGCAACCACATTGATGATACTGCTGTCGGCCGCAGCAAGACTCACTAACGGCACTGTGAGCATTACTAGTGCCAACGAAGCGAGCAGCCAGCGAACGATTCTGTACATCACATCAAGACCTCCTTACATAGTCTTACTTTGAATCTGCTTCCACATGGATCTGGCAAGCAGCTTTGTAACTTACCTGAATCTCCTTTCCATCCAGGTTCAACGTGAAAGGTCCTTCATAGGCCCCAATGGATTTGACTGTAAAGGTACTGCCAATTTTAAGCCCCAAGTTTTCCAAATAGTCTAAGAGCTCCGGTTCTTCTTCAACCATTCCGATTCGCCCAGAATCGCCGGGTGCAATCTCACTCAGCCTGCGCATCGGTCGCAGATCAATGTTTCCATCAGCATCAGGAATTGCGTATCCATGTGGACAGCTGGCAGGGTAGTTTAGGAATCGGTCCAAGCGCATTGCCAAACGTGGAGGCGTAATATGTTCTAAGAGCTCCGCATCTTCATGAGCTTCGCTCCACGAATAGCCCAAATGACGGATAAGAAATACTTCCCAAAGCCTGTGTCCACGCACTAAGGCCAGTGCAATCTGTAATCCCTTGTTGGTCAGGCGAGAACCTTTGTAAGGTACGTATTCAATCAGTTCTTCTCGACTTAGTTTTCCGAGCATTTCAGAAACCGAAGCTGGTGCCACATTAAGGTGTACTGCGATTTCCTTATTTCCCACGAGCTCCTCTGCTCCTCCGAGCTTGTAAAGCGCCTTCAAATAGTCTTCTTTGTTTGGTGTCATGTCGCCGCCTCCATTTTAGGGATACCTAATTTTAGATTATTATATACCGTACACAATTGTTCTGCAATACCCCAAATTATTTTTGGGCAAAAAAAGCCAGTCCTTATGGACTGACTGTTGTGCGTGGTTTCGCTGTTGAATTTCGTACTACTAACTCGGTCTTGAGTACCATCTTTTGCCTGCTTCGCTTGGGCTTTGAACCTTGAATCATTGCCAGAAGCTGTTCTGCTGCAAGGCAGCCTAACCGAGAAATAGGCTGACGGATGGTGGTCAGTTTTGGTTCACTCTCCCGCGACAGAGGGATATCGTCAAATCCAACTACAGACAACTGCTCAGGGATAGTATAGCCCATTTCTCTAGCCGCATTAACGGCACCAAGGGCCATGAGATCACTGGCGCAGACCAAAGCTGTAATTTCCGGATTGCTGCTCAACAACTGACGGGCTCCAAGCATTCCAGATATCTGCGTAAAATCGCCTGTATACACATCAACAATCGGGCATCCAGCTTCTGCCATGGCCCGCTGAAAACCGCGGTAGCGCTGTACTGCACTGTCGTAGCGCATATCACCAGCAATATAACCTATCTTGGTATGCCCTAGTTCTAGTATGTGTTTAGCTGCTGTGTAGGAGCCTTCTTCATTATCTACATCAATAGAAGCTACCTCAGGTAAGTAACAGGTACCAATCAGAGTGAAGGGAATCTTAGACGCCTGCAGCCGCGCCACCTCTTCACTGTCTCGCGGCGTACATACCATAATTATCCCATCAACACGCCTTTGATTGATCAAGGCCGCCACTACCCGACGAAAATCCGCCTCTGTCAAGAGCGACAGGAGCAGAAAATACTCCTCCCGCGTTACGACCGTAGCGATCCCCTTCAACAGTTCAGAAAAATAGGGATCAGAGAAAACATATTCGGCGGTATGGGGGATAATTAGCCCAATATTACGCGTCTGTCCCATCACCAAGCCGCGAGCTAAAGCATTAGGCTGGTAACCTAATTCTTTCACTGCCTGCAGCACACGAGCTCGAGTTTCTTCAGACACACGATTTGAGCCGTTGATCACATAACTGACAGTTGCCGTAGAGACCTTGGCTCTGGCGGCGACGTCACTGATTGTGACCCGCAATACTATCACCCCATACCTCGAAAGTCACTATTCTCTTCCTATATTAAAGCGAGTTTTCCTTTGTAAACTCAACAAGTTCCTGTACATAACCAAAGGCCACTGCTGTTACGGTGTCAGCACCACCGTAGTACATAGCCAACCGGCCGGTCTCACTGTCCACTAATGCAGCGCATGGGAATGTAACATTCGGAACATCGCCTACGCATTCGTACAGCGTCTGTGGAGACAGAATGTATGGACGTGTCCGAGCAATGACCTTCCAAGGTTCATCTAGATCAAGCAGGGCTGCACCTACGTGGTAAACGAAACCATTGCAGGATGTAAGCACGCCGTGGTAAATCAGCAGCCAACCTTCGCTTGTTTCGATAGGAATTGGGCCTGCACCGATTTTAGTCGACTGCCAACCACCTGTGGGCGACATTACATGGCGATGCTTGCCCCAGTAAACCATATCAGGGCTTTCACTGTAGAAGATGTCGCCAAAGGGAGTATGTCCTTGGTCGCTCGGGCGGCTCAGCATCGCATAGTTGCCGTTGATCTTTCTGGGGAACAACACACCATTGCGGTTGTAAGGCAAGAATGCGTTTTCCATTTGATAGAAAGTCTTGAAGTCATAGGTATACCCTACTCCGATTGTAGGGCCGTGGTATCCGTTGCACCATGTAACCCAATAACGGTCGTCAATCTTAACGACACGGGGGTCGTAGCCATAGAGGAAATTGCCAATCTCCGGATCATCGCAAACAAACTTGATTGGCTCGTGTTCGATTTCCCAGTTTAAGCCGTCTTTACTCTTACCGGAGTGAATGCGCATCTCCCGATCTTTGTGGTCTACACGGAAAACTCCCCGGAATTCGCCGTTATAAGGAACTACAGCGCTGTTGAAGATGCTGTTCGAACAGGGAATGAGGTCCCGAGGAATTACAGGATTATGTTCATAGCGCCACAACACATCGCTGCAGCCTTCAGGACGATCCTGCCAAGGAATGTTCGGCAGGGGTTCGCCGACGATTTTAATCTGTGACATACTAATATCCCTCCATTTAATCGCTTAGAGCCGCACCAGAACGATGCTGCCTTAGTTAAAGTCCACTAGACCTATTCTTCAAAGTGAATGGTTTTCCTTCTCTTGCACCCTTCGTCACAATTTTACATCAAGTTTAGCACTCAGGAAGGATTTTCCGAAACTAGAAAGAAATTATAACACAAAATCCTTTCTCTTTCTCAACTCTAATTTTTCATTTCAGACCCATAATTCACTTAACCGCTTAAATATAAGGAGTTTGCGAAGGTCTCAATTCCAGTAATGGAATTGAAGATATAAAAATAACATAAAAGGAGAGGTGTTGTGTGAAGACGAGGTTTGTTGCGTTGTTGGTCGTATTGTCGCTCGTTTTGTGCCTGACGCCTGCATTCGCGGCAGAACGGCATGAAACACTCATCGTTGGCGGCGGGACTTGGAGTGCAGCTACCAGCTGGAACCCACTCTATCCCAATAGTGCCAACGGAATAGTAGGTCTGGTTTATGAAACACTCTTTGCTTACAATCCGCTCACAAACGAGCACAAGCCATGGCTCGCTGAAGAGGGCAAGTGGATCTCGGACGACGTTTATGAAATTAAACTCCGTCCTGGCATTCACTGGTCTGATGGAGAGCCCCTCACCGCTGTCGACGTAGTATTTACCTACGAACTGGCACGGGACAACAACCTGACCTACACTCCAATCTGGCGGACCCTCAAAGAGGTAAAAGCTCTGTCTCTCGACACAGTGCAGTTCATCTTTGAAAACCCCAGCTACCAAGAGTGGCAGGTTGAGCTCTATTCTCGGCCCATTATTCCTAAGCACATCTGGAAAGACGTTCCTGGCGAAGACCTGATGGTCATCACCAACGATGATCCAGTAGGAAGCGGCCCCTACAAGAAGCTTCTGGCCGGTGCCGACCGTAACGTATGGGTGCGCGACGATAACTGGTGGGGCAATGACGTATTCGGTCAACCTAAGCCAAAAGAAATCGTTGACATGATTATTTACGAGAACAACGTTGCTCTCGGCATGCTGATGCAGAGAACACTCGACCTGAGCAACTACTTCATCCCAGGTGTACCTGCTATTAAAGATACCTTTGGCCTGACAACCTGGTATGATGAAGCTCCTTACATGCTCTCTGCTAACGTTGCAATGCTGGTTCTCAACTCCCAGCGCCAGCCTCTCGATGACGCTAAGTTCCGCAGAGCATTGGCCTTTGCAATTGATCCAGAAGTCATCGTAGAGCGCGTATTCGAGTTCATGGTACCTGTAGCAGACTCTACTGGTCTGTTCGGCGGTTGGACCGACTACAGAGATGCTGAAGTAGCTGAGAAGTACGGCTTCCACTACGACCCAGCGCTGGCAGCTCAACTGCTCGATGAAGCTGGCTACGTAGACGCAGATGGCGATGGCTGGAGAGATATGCCAGACGGCACTCCAATCAAGTTCGACATTATCGTACCTTCCGGTTGGACTGACTGGATGGAGTCGATCCGGATCATCTCCGAACACTTCCGTGCAATCGGAATCAATGCAAACCCAGCATTCCCAGATTCCTCGGTATACGATCAGCGGATCCAAACAGGCGACTTTGACATGTGCATTAACAACTTCGGTTCTGGTATCTCTGGTTCACCTTACACCTACTGGAACTGGGTAGCGAACCACAACATCCATCGCAGCCACGTTACCGAAGGTAACTACGGCCGCTATGAGAACCAATACCTGTTTGACCTGATCTTCAAGTTCAACCAGCTGCCACCAATGAGCGAAGAGTCCTTAGCAGTGGCTTCTGAGATTCAGCAGATCCTCCTTGAGGAAATGCCCTCTATCCCACTCTGGTTGAACGGCATGTGGGCCCAGATGACATCCCAGTACTGGACCAACTGGCCAACCGAGAACAACCCAGTAGGATATCCATGCTCCTGGGCAGGCAACTGGCAGTTCGGTACCATTGAGATGCTCATCAACCTGGAGCCTGCTCAATAAGACCGGTTAACAAGAGGCAGTAGCTTTCCCCGGCTGGGTTAATCTCAGCCGGGGATCTCATAACCGTTGGAAATCTGCAATTCGCAAGGAGAAAAGAGGTAACCATGGGACGCTATCTTGGAAAGAAAGCCATCATTTACTTCATTACATTTCTGTTTGCGGTAACCCTAAACTGGGCTGTACCGCGTTTTGCACCAGGGGATCCAATCAGCATGCTCTTGTCGCGCTTTGTTGTACTTGAAGGTGGCCGCGAGATCTTAGAAAGCTTCTTCGTACAAACATTCGGACTCGACCAACCACTCATCCAGCAGTACTTCGGATTTTGGCGTTCACTGTTCGCTGGGGACTTAGGTATCAGCATCAGCCAGTATCCTAAACCTGTTCTGGATATTATTCGTGAAGCCATCATTTATGACGTTATTATTCTACTGCCAGCCATAATCTTGAGCTGGATAATAGGTAATAAACTCGGAGCCTTTTCTGGTGTTAAGAAGAAGGCTGACAACTTCTTAATGCCTATTTTCTATTTCCTCACTTCATCACCTTATTTCTGGTTCGCTTTGGTTGTTTCTTACGTTTTAGGCATCGTGTTAGGTATCTTCCCAACCAGCCATGCGTACAGTGCAACCATGACACCGGGCTGGAATCTAGCGTTTATTTGGGACTTCTTCATGCACTGGTTCATGCCGTTCCTTTCTCTCTTCTTGGTACAGCTAGGTGGATGGGCCATTGGTATGCGCAATATGATTATTTACGAAACCCATACCAACTACGCTAAATACATGGAATCATTAGGCGCATCCGACCGCCTAATTCTCAATTATGGCTACCGTAACGGTATTCTGCCACAAGTCACTGGTCTTGCCATCAGCTTGGGAACCATCGTCTCAGGTGCAGTCCTCACTCAAATGGTGTTTTCATATCCTGGGCTTGGTTACCTTATGGTTCAAGCTATCAAGCAGAATGACTACTTTTTGATTCAAGGCTGCTTCTTATTCTTGATCATCATGGTTCTCTTAGCTAACTTCGCAATTGATATTATTTACATGTTGATTGACCCCCGGGTACGCCATTCCTATTCAGGGGAGGTTTAATTATGGCAATGAAAGACTTCTGGAAAAAGCACGAAAACCTCTACTTCGCTGTATCAAACAAGAAGGTTATCTTGGGTGTGATAATCTTCTTATCCATTGTAGTTCTCTCCATTGTTGGCCCCATGATAACTCCCTATGACTATGAGGAATTCGCCGGGATGGGCTATCAACCGCCCTCCAAGCAGCACTGGTTTGGTACAACCATCATGGGCCGTGACGTCTTTACGCAAGTAGTTTATGGTCTGCGTTCCACTCTGCTCGTTGGGTTTATAGCAGGAACGATCGCTTCAGCCATCGGTCTGGTAGTGGGATTCGTTTCTGGCTACTTCAGCGGTCAAGCAGCAGACGAGGGTTTGATGGCTCTGACAAACATCTTCATGGTTATTCCTTCGCTGGCACTCCTGATTATTTTATCAGCCTATCTGCCATATCGTGGCATTGTAACCCAATCGTTGATTGTGGCAGCTACTGCATGGCCTTGGACAGCTCGGGCTGTGCGCTCGCAGACTCTTTCGTTAAAGAGCCAGGAGTTTGTCAATCTGTCGCGCATCTCGGCTGCACCCACATTCCGCATATTGCGGGAGGATATTGCGGCTAACATGTTTTCCTATGTCTTTATGGTGTACATTCTGCAGTTTAATGGCACCATTTTGTCGTCTGTAGGATTAGAGTTCTTAGGTTTAGGCCCAACTCGAGGAATCTCCTTAGGGCTCGTCCTGCAGAACGCAGTCAACTGGAATGCCCTGCATCTAGGTATGTGGTGGTGGACTATTATTCCAGGCCTAATTCTGACGATGCTCATCGTCTCGCTGTACTTTATTAATACGGGCCTTGATGAAGTGTTCAATCCGCGTTTGAGGGAGATGTAAGAATGGCAGCAGAAGTAATTCTAGATGTTCAAGAACTGCGGGCCTACTACCGCATTCTCAAAGGTGATGTAAAGGCCCTTGATGGCGTTTCTTTTCAGGTACGCCGAGGCGAAATCTTAGGTATAGCCGGTGAGTCGGGCTGCGGAAAAAGCACCCTTGCGCATACACTCATGCTGCGCAAGCCCCCGCTGCAGCACATAGATGGCAAGGCTATCTTTCTGGGTCAAGACATTATGGCCATGAGCAAGGAAGCCTTCCGAAAGAGACGTCTGCGGGATATATCAATTATCCCTCAGTATGCTCTCGATGCTTTGAGCCCTACTAAGAAAATCCGCACCTTCGTGTCTGATATCGTGCGGGAACACGGAATCCCCGCAGATAAGAAGTTCTTCGAAAGGGTCGAAGAACGGCTGCGCTTTGTAAACCTTGATCCTGCAGTACTCGACAAGTACCCTATCGAATTGTCTGGCGGCATGAAACAGCGGGTTATCATGGTGATTTCCACGATCCTTAACCCTGAACTTGTGATTGCCGACGAAATTACATCCGCGCTCGACGTAAGTTCACAAAGGTTTGCAGCGAGCCTCTTGGTAGAACTGAGAGACCAAGGAATCATTGGTTCTGCCATGTTCATTACTCATGACCTTGCAATTCTATATCAAATTGCTGACAGACTTATGATCATGTATGGCGGCCACATTGTCGAAATGGGTCCAATTGATGAAATCGTCCACAGACCACGGCATCCATACACCAAAGCACTGATCGATTCTCTGCCGAGAGTAGGAGTCCAGATCAGTGAGCAGAAGCTAGAGGGCATTAAAGGCACTCCGCCTGAACTGCTCAATATTGGGCCTGGCTGCCGCTTCCGGTTCAGATGCCCGTTTAGGACAGACAAGTGTGAGCAGACCCCCGTCACAGAAAACATCAATCCTGAGCACAGCATTGCCTGCTGGCATTATACCGAGATTGGAAGTGAAAGCGTTGGCTGATACAAGAGTTCAACCCGTCATCTCCGCAGAAAATTTGACAAAAGTGTTCAGCAGCGGAGTCTTCTTTCGGGAGCAGACAACAGCTGTCGATAACGTGTCATTTAAGATGTATCCCGGTACTATTTTGTCACTAATTGGAGAAAGCGGAAGTGGTAAGACCACCATCGGACGCATGATTCTCAAGCTTCTCCGCCCCACATCGGGCAAGCTGTACTATAAGGGGCAGGATGTTACTACCATCCGCGGCAAGGCGGCACGAAAAGAATACTATCGCCGGGTGCAGGGAGTCTTCCAAGATCCTTTCTCGTCTTTTAATCCGCTTTTCCGAGTCGATAGGGCCTTTGACATGGTTTACGACGTATTCTTGCCTGAAGTAAAGGATCGCGAAGCTAGAACTCGCGAAGTTCTGCAGGCAGTAAATCTGAATCCCGATCGAGTTCTCCAGCAATTCCCCCATCAGCTGAGTGGTGGTCAACTACAGCGCTTGCTGATTGCCCGAGCACTCCTGTTGGATGTTGAAGTACTGGTTGCTGACGAGCTGATCAGTATGCTCGACGCATCTACGCGAATGGGAGTCCTCAACCTGCTGGTGGATATCTGTAAGAAAAATGGCATGTCAGTTCTGTTTATCACTCACGACCTAGCTCTTGGATACTACATCAGCGATTATACCCTGATCATGCACCGCGGGAAGCTTGTAGAACAAGGCGTAACCAGAGAAGTCTATCATAATCCTGTTCATCCTTATACCCGCATGCTCTTCCGGTCCGTTCCCGATATCGGCGAACGCTGGGACCGCAGCGAAAAGTTTGTACCAGAGCAAGTTGACGAAGAAATTGCTGAGTTTTATGCCCAAAACCGCGGTCGTGGCCTAGCCCAAATCAGTCCCAACCACAGTGTACTGATGAGTCTTGAATAGACACTGTGTTGAGAACGGAGGGAAGTCATTGCGAGAACGCTCTCTGCAGACTAAACTAGTAGTTTTGTTTATTATCGTAGGGATCGTACCAGCTAGTATTCTGAGTGTTTTGTTTATGCATCAGCTGCTGAACCATAAACGAAGTGAAGTTATTCGCGGCAGTGAGGAAACAGTGACAACCATCAGCGCTAACCTCCTCGCATTTCAAGAACAGGCTGTCGGCACGGCAAGACAGTTCGCGACGGATGAACGCCGAGGTATGTTCTGGACAGTCCCGATTTTAGAATCAGCAGACCCCGATTCGATGACCTGGCGCAATACCCATACTTCTCTCGTGCAAGCCCTTGACCGCTTGAAGACCGAAAGTGACTTTGAAATCGACGATATTATCGTCGCAGTCAAGGGTGAAGTCATCTACAGCGAACAAGGGACTCTGGCAGAGGGAGTGTATGATTTCATCACTGATGCTTTTGCTTCTGGAGAAGTCAGTTGGTCCCCATGGATCTATTCACCCGAGCATGACCAGCACTTTTCCTATGTGCTCTACCCCATCCCGAGTATGGCTGATGAGTCCATTGTCAGCGGTATTCTGGGCCTAGGAGTCAGCCAAGAACGGATTAACGCCATGCTCGACTGTGAAAGTGCACAAGTGGATCGCACTGCTTACTTAGTGGATGAAACAGGACGGCTTTACAGCCATATTGAGAGCTCTTCAGGACCTCGAGAAATTAATTCAACCATATCTGGCTCCGTTCTAGAGTTGGTCACAGCAGCCAAGCTAAGCGATAATGTACTGTCCGAAGAGTACACCAACTTCGAAGGTCGGAGAGTATTAGGAAGCATCAGGATAATACCCTTTGGAAGCTCTCTCTTAGGTTTAGTTGTAGAGACCGACTCAGCAGCTGCATTTGCATCGGTCCGAGCTGTATGGATACAGGCAGTGCTCATTCTGTTAGGTATTACCGTCATTGTGGGCATTTTGAGCTACTTTGGCGCCAGAGGGGTAACTAGACCAATAATTCAGCTCGCACAAGCTGCTAATCTCATTGCTTCTGGTGACCTTACGGTAGAAACCAAGCAGAACCGCAGTGATGAGCTAGGACAGTTAGCCGATGCGTTCGATTCGATGCGGCAGAGTCTCAGACAGATGATCGCTGCCATCGAAGAGGTAGTGGCATCATCAAGCACTGCGAGCCAACAGCTGTCTGCCACAAGCCAGGAAAACTCGGCGGCCATTACCCAAACCGTACAGGCTCTATCCATTCTAACCGAGAGCACAAAGCAGATCAGCTCGATAACGCAAGAAATGGCGACCAACAGCGACCAAGTCCGCGGCTTAGCTCACGATGGCAAAACCGAGCTCGAAAAAACAAAGAATGAGATGACCGAAGCAGTCGAGGCCGCTGAAGAGATGAGCCGAGTCATGACCCTCTTGGAGAATAGAGCTCGTCAGATTAAAGAAGTTGTAGAGATCATTGCGGATGTAGCGGAACAAACCAACCTTCTCGCCCTCAACGCTGCAATTGAAGCAGCACGGGCAGGTGAAAACGGACGCAGCTTTGCGGTAGTCGCCGAGGAAGTTCGCCAGCTCGCCGAGCAGACACAGCACTCCGCCGGCAGCATTCAAGAAAACATTCAAGAGCTCACCCACGGCACTGAACAGGCAGCTGCCGCTGCCGCAAGGAGTAACGAAGAAATCTCCGATACAACAGCCGCTTTCTCCGCGCTAGATAAGCAATTTGAGGAAATCGCTGCCCAAATTGATGTGACAACAGCGCTAATCCTCAATGTTGCTGAAGCAACACAAACCTTAGAACGGGGGATGCACGAGCTCTTGGCAACGGCTGAACAGCAGGCACAAAGCATGCACAGCCTAGCCGAAAGTGCAAACGCTGTCACGCAAATGTCGGAGCAAATGGCTCAGCTAATTTCAAAATTCAATGTGTAAAAAACAAGCGGTTGTCTTTCTCAGCGAAGACAACCGCTTCTCCTTTAGTTAATCATCTCAGGTTCTGGGTATTCGACTCCAAAGGTCTCCACTGTCACTTTTACCATCTTCTGCGGCTGCAGCGGTCGGTCACTAAACCCTCGAGGAGCAGCAACGATCTTGTCCACCACATCCATGCCGCTGATCACCTTTCCAAAAGCAGCATAGGAGCCATCCAGATGTGGAGCACTATCTACCATAATGAAAAACTGAGAACCGGCCGAATTAGGGTCGTTAGTCCTTGCCATGGAGATCACGCCCCGCTCATGTTTGAGGTCATTCAAGAAACCATTGCGCGAGAATTCCCCCTTGATGCTGTAGCCCGGCCCACCTGTTCCAGTTCCTTTTGGATCTCCTCCTTGGATCATGAAACCAGGAATAACCCGATGAAAGGTCAGTCCATCGTAAAAGCCCTGCTTTACAAGATAAATGAAGTTGCGAACGGTATTTGGTGCCACATCGGGGTAGAGCTCGATCTCAATTGCCCCCAGGTCACCCATATCGATGTTGACGATCGGATTAGGATTCTCAGCAGCCCAAACCTGACCGAGACCCATGCCATGCACTAATGTAAGAACTGCCCCAAAGACGATCAGCTTACTGAACACAACATCAACTCCCTGTTTTTTGTTCATTATATCACATATCAAATTGGTTTTATCAGCAGGAAAAGCCCTTCGAAAGCGAGAAATGTGACTCCTATGTAGGAGGCGATTACCATGATGTGGAAAGAAAAATACCGGGTGGGCGCGGTCCTCATCGACACCCAACATCAAGAATTATTTAAAAGGGTTTCTAACTTCATCAGTGTAGTGCAGTCTCCCAAGCCTTGGGATGAAAAGGTGGAGGAGGTCAAAGAGACTCTAGGCTTTATGCAGGAATACGTCGTTATTCACTTTAACGATGAGGAACGCTTCCAGGAAGAAATTGGGTATCCTGAGTTGGAAAGACATCGAGCTATCCACTCCCAGTTTCGTGGAGTAATCCAAAGCTATGCGAATCGTGTAGCGCAGGAAGGATACACGCAAGAACTGATGCAGGAACTAGGCGGCCGCTTGATGACCTGGCTGATCATGCACGTGGCCGGCGAAGACCAAAAAATTGGGGAGTTTCTGCGCAGTCAAGGAGGCGGCCATGAGAGCTGAATACATAAATGCCTTTTATCTGGCAACACAAGATGTGTTTCGAATCATGCTGGATCTCGAAACGAGCCGGTCAGGCTTGCAGGTAACAGAAGAACTAGTTCCTTTTCGTGAAGCAAACGTGGTAATCGGAGTGACCGGCGACCTAACAGGATCGCTCCTCTACAGTTTCCCTAAAGAGATGGCCTTAGAAATGGTCAAGATAATGTCTGGTATGGAGATGGAAGAGCTCGATGCTTTTGTAACTTCTGCCATGGGTGAACTGGCGAATATTATCAGCGGCAATGCGCTGACCCGCCTCTCACAGCAGAACTACAGATGTAATATTGTGCCTCCCCAAATCCTTGTCGGCAGTGGTCGTTCACTGTCTATGGCTACTCCCCAAGCAATTGTGCTCTCACTGGGGACAATGATCGGTAATTTTGACATCAGCATATCGCTGACCGAACAATCATAAATAATCAACGCCTGCAGACGTTCTAACCATATCTGCAGGCGTTTTTGCTCTTTAGAATGAACCGCTGCCCAACGTTACAGCGAAGTATACCCGTGTAGTTCCGTCGAGTTCGATGGGAAATGGGATATCAGAATAGTCCAGTTCCTGTTTGCCGTAGATATAGTTCACGCCAAACTCTGGTTTGATAAACTCCAAGCTAGGCAGCTGAAGACTGAGAGCGAGCATCCCAGAATCTTTCGATGGAGTCCCTATCCACGTACCTGTCGCCGAGAACTTGGACTTCAGGATATCATTCCACCCCACAGTAATGCCCAACGAATGGTCTTCGTTGTAACGATGGAAGACTGCGGAAGTGAAATTGAACAAGCCATCAGCATCGCTGTGACTGTACACAGCACCGATTTGACTCTGCCAAGGAGAAATGCCCTCCTCATGGCCTAGAGTGATCACAGACTCGCCAACGATGCTGACTTCTCCAACCGATGTAGAGAAAGACCCCATGAGCTGCAGCGGACGGTCACCTCTATACGCAAGTGCAGCGCTGAAATCGGTTTTTCCGAGGACATAATCGACTTTGGGCACAACCACTACCTGATAATCTTCATCCCTTTCGTCCATGACAACATGAAGATACAGATTGTTGCTCTGGATCGGGTAGCTTAACCGTAACGCCAAGACGCCCGGCCTTCCCTGCCACAAACTGCTGCTGTCTTGGCTGAAATATGAGCTGGTGTCAGGACTGTCCATATTCAATCCATCAGATTTCACTTGCCCTAAGGGATCAAACAAGTAGCCCCAGCCAATCACCTGCTTACCCAAGCGCAGGTAAACCCTATCCAAGAGCGTGTAATCTAAGAAAAACTCATGCAGTGATAAATCGAATGAATCAGAGCTGCTCCGCTCGGATACCTCTGGTGCACCTGATGTCGAAAAGGACATGTCTACAGCACTGTGATTCAGCGTACCCGCGTACTTAGTCTTCAAAAAGACCCTCCACTTAGGATCGGGTCGAAGGTCACCAAAAAGATCACCCGTCAGTCGAACATCTAAGATATTAGCGGTGATCTCGCCCTCGATAGGCAAGAACGGCGTTTTTAAAGTAGCAGGAGTCTTCATGCGGCTGAATTCGGTTCCCAAACTGTACGAGCCGCCTACCTCAATTCCTTTCCCCACCAGCACCAGTTCTGCCGGAGACAATTCTTCAGTACTCTCCTCTAGATCCTGCAGCAGATCTCCTCCAAAAAGCTCGTCCAGGTCAAGTTCAAACGCAGACACCGCCGTGGTACTGAACACGAGTAACAATATACATAATAGGTAAATCCGTTTCATGCTTAACCTCCTAGCGGCTCGCCCGTTCTAAAAAGGCCCTGGTGAATACGTTGTCCGGAAGCTTAGCAGTGGATATTTCCGACAGAGTAATCTGGGTTTTCTTACCTTCCACCAATTCGTCAATGAAGATCATCTGAGTGGGAAGCACCCCATTCCCTACCCTTGCATAGCTGGGAAACAGTCCAGAACGCATGAGACGTTTGTTCAAGCTGAACTCCTGAGTCCTTAATACTAAATTCCCTTCCTTAGTGATCCACAGCTTAGCATAGGGATATGGAACCCGATCGTCGACCGCCTCAAGGTCGACAATATAAACAGGGAAATTACCTAGCTTTCCTTCCTCATAGTCCACCACTTTATAGGAAGAAGAATAAGTCAGCTGGCTAAAGTCTGCATTCCGGGCATCTGTGCCTTGGAAGCTTTCCTTTAGCGAAGTGTGCATAAACTTGCGGCTGGACGGATCATAGAACCACAAGTTATCTCCTTCAAGCAGATAACCCTGGCCCTTCTGCGTTTGAGGTTCCTCAATTAGGAGCAGAAAACGTTCTCCGTCGTCCCGCCGAAAATAGCGAACGACGATTTTTTCCAGACCTTCCTCAGGATCCTCAATAATCATGCTCATAACGGCAGTTACATCTGTATCTGGAAAGTATGACTGCTCGTCAACCTTCTGCAGCACTTCTTCAATTAAGCTTAAATCTTTTGCCAACACCGGGACTGCAAAGCAGCCCAGTATAATCAGCAATGCAAGTATAAACGTATACTTCTGCATAACCAACCCTCCTATAGATTGCTGCCCATGGCCTTCACAGGCGAGAGTTTCGCAGCGGCCTTTGCAGGGAAATAGGCCGCAAGCAAACTCATGGCCAAAATTAAGCAGGTATTTAGCCCAACTTCTCCAAAGGTGGTGTCGAATGTAATACGGCCCTGATCGAGGAAAAACTGCATTGCTGGCATTGTATCCCAGCTGATTTGCCCTAAGATAAGAGAAGTCAATCCATAGAGAACTAAGCCCGCTAGCGCACCACCGGCACTGAGAAGCAGTGCCTCCACTAAAAATACATTCCGCACCATGCCTCGCTGCATGCCGAAGGCCCGCATTGTACCGATTTCCTTAGTGCGTTCTATAAGAATCATACGGAAAGTATTGGTGATCCCGACTGCGGTAATCACCAAAAGGATCGTGAAAATCGCTAAACCAATTGTGCGCAGCACGCTGACCGCCGCTTCCACTGGTTCCATGATCTGATTGATGGTGGTTACCTGATACTTAATCCCTTCCCAAGGTTCGATCTCTTCAATCCTTACCATCCCAAAAAGTTCCCTAACAGCCTCTTCGTCATCCATTTCTCGTACATCCGCAAGCCTAACGGGTTCAGGCACTCCGAGAGCCGCTCTGAATCCTCTACCCACTTCATCGGCATCGTCCATATTAGTCAAAAAGATGTTTAGAGCTTGATACTCTTCTGGGCTCAAGCCGAGCAGAGAATTTAGGTAGCTGCGGTTCACATATGCCGCCGAGATTCCGTAGCGCTCTTGATCTTCAATCAAGGCGGCAACAACGACTTCACCTACGTTCCTCTGACCGGTGATAGTTTCTAGGCGCATCAATATGGTCTCGCCTGCTTCGACTCCCAAGCGTTCAGCTACCGAACGAGGCAGAATAATGGTCTGCTCGTCGGTAATGTTGTCTAGAGAACCTTGGGTCACCACTAGACTGTTCAGTAACTTCTCTTCTTCTGAAAAATCCACTCCGTAGACCAGCTGCAGAGCCTGACGCGATCCAAAGATTAGACTCGGCATGGCTTGCGACCGCCTAGTTATGGATTCAATTGATGTTTCGTAATGTGCTAAGCTGTCCAGAAGCGCTTGTTCATCAGCAATCAAATACACAACCCCTTGATCACGATACTCGCTGCCAGAGATAAATATGTGACCACCTAGAGCGTGGGAAAAATTGACACGGATGTTCTCCACTACGCCTCCAGTCAGCCCATTGACTATCGTGATCACAAACATGCTGAACGCGATAGCTCCTGCTAGCAGAAAACTGCGCTTCTTCTGTCTCCACACATTGCGAGCTGATATCTTCAGAACTACACTCAGCATCTAACTGCACCTCACTCACTCTGCATTGCCTTGACAGGCTCCATCCGCATAACGATCGAAGCCGGATACGAACTGGCTACAACGCCTACTACAACCACAACTCCCAATGCCAGCACCACAGAAGACAGCGACAGCTGAGGCTTCAGCACTTTGCCTCCAAATAATATTTCAAAGAACATGTTGGTAGCTTCGATACCTATCACATTCAGGACAGCTAAAATAATGCCACCCAAAGCGATCCCAATTGCTCCCGACAGACCCGTCAAAAGCATTGTTTCGCTTAGGATCATCTTCCAAACAAAACTCTTCTGCGCACCAATTGCCCGCATGGTTCCGATCTCGGATGTGCGTTCGGTGACGGAGATCACCAGGGTGTTCATAATAATGATGACAGCCACAACCGCAATTACTGCCACGATGCCGTTAAAGATGTTCTTGATACCATATCCCAACTCAGCTGTGGCACCGGCAGCCTGCAGCCAATTGCTTGTTTGGGCCGGAATATCCCGTTCCTTGAAAAAGGCTGCGAGATCGGCCTCAGCACGGGCAACTTGTCGCTCATCAGTAAGGCGCACTAAGAGAAAATGCCAAGCACCAAGATCTTCCTCGTAGACAGCCTCATATTCTTCAAATACCTCAGGCTCTTCAATTTCTACGGGATCGCCAAACAGATCTTCCAAACTGAAGCCTGATTCATCCGCTGTTTCGACAAATAGGCTGTCTAAGCTGTCAAAAATACTGTCGATGTCCAGCTCTCCCAAAAAAGCCTGCTCCTGTTCAGTCAGATCGGCAACATCTGTATGACCTACAACCAGGCCGGACAAATCCCGGGCATTGGCTGGGTCAAGGAAGGACACCATATCAAGCTGCGGATTTGAATGTACAAATCGGAAGATTCCCGCAATGGGTACTTCCCGGATACGCATACCAGTCTGTGCACTGACACCGGTAAGAACAATTTTGTCTCCAGGCTTGAGGGTGATCCCCTGACGCCGTTCCATTCTATCTACGATGGTGGCGTTTAGGACTACACCTTGCTCACCTGGCCGGAAGAAATCACCAGCGATTAATTCCACGTTATCGGGAAACATCTGTTGATACTGCACAGGATCGATACCAAAGAGCTGGGTGACGCCTACCGGTTCATCATCCAAAGTAAGGAGAGCAGCAGTGGTAATCTGCGGATTAACGCTTTCTACATAAGGCAGTGAGCGCACATATTCCAGGACTTCCTGGTAGTCAGGAATGTGCGGTACCGACCGCTCCATGGCGCTTAAATCCTGAAATCCAAACAAGGTCAACCGCCCGTTGTGACTGCCAGTGATCATAAGGTGGCCGGTATAGTTGCGGGTATAAGACTTCTCAATTCCTGCAGTAGCGCTGTCCATTAGGGAATTGCCGACCACTAAGACTACTATTCCTACAACCATTATCAGTCCCACAATTAAGGTCTTAGTCCGCTGTTTGCGCAGATTGCGCCAGGCAATGCGCAGGAGAATACTCATGACCTCGCCTCCGTCGCAGCCGCCTTACCCTGGAAGGTTTCCTCCACAATCTCACCGTCTAACAGGCGGATAATATGGTCTGTCAATCCCACAATGGTAGAATCATGGGTAGAGAAAATAAAGGTAGTATTGAGTTCTTCATTCATCTTTTTCATTAATTCGAGGATGGTCTGCCCAGTCTTAGAGTCAAGATTGGCTGTTGGTTCGTCAGCCAGCACAATGGACGGCCGCGTCACAAGCGCACGCGCAATCGCCACCCGCTGTCTCTGGCCTCCTGAGAGCTCATTAGGACGGTGCTTGATATGATCCTGCAGGCCCACCTGCTCTACAAGATAAGTAATCCAGTCATGCACTTCTGCCTTTGGAACAGACGTCTTGCCCAACAAGAGTGGAAACTCAATATTTTCATATACATTCAATACTGGAATGAGGTTGAACGATTGGAAAATAAACCCTAGAGTCTGATGGCGCAGGGTGGTTAACTCCCGATCATTCATACCATTCGTAGCAGTTCCGTTAATTCGCACAACTCCGCTTGTGGGTTGATCAATACAGCCGATTAAATTTAGGATGGTTGACTTCCCAGATCCGGAAGGACCAATTAGTGAAGCAAACTCACCAGATGCAATCTCGAAACTGACCCCTTTCAGGGCATGTACCTCAGTCTTACCGAGTGTATAGACTTTCCGTACGTCTGTTAGCTCAATAATTGCCATTTTACAACCTCCAGATTCCGCCTATACTTATAAGAATACCCTACGACCTATCATTCCACAAGAGATTAGCTTTGACACAGCTAGTCCGGTTCCTCGTGCTTCACGTATTCTAGAATATCACCAGGCTGGCAGTCTAAGACCTCACAAAGTCGTTCAAGAGTAGAAAACCGTATAGCCTTGGCTTTGTTGTTTTTCAGGATCGATAGGTTTGCCATGGTTATATCTATACGCTTAGCTAATTCGGTAAGACTCATCCCCCGCTCCAGCATTATCTGATCCAAACGAACACGAATACCCATAGCTGTTCCTTTCTAGATCGTAAGATCCTGTTCTTCCTTAAGCCGAGCTGCTTCAGCTAAGACCTCGCTCAGTACAAGAATAATCAATCCTAAGAACAGACCAGTCAGCCTAGGGAACATATTTGTGGACAACTCTACTCCTGGTACTTGTACATTATTGACGATGGTCCAGCCTAAAACAGCACCTATGACAGTCTCTACCAACCAAGTAGCCATGACGCACCAACCTACGATGCGAATTCGGCGAGCGTTCTCATGATTGAAGGGACGATTGCGCACAAACTCCTTAAAAAGGGCACGCAGCTGAAAAATGACGGTCATGTACAATGGTACCGAAATAAGAACAGCCGAAAAGACTAACCGCCAGTATTGCTTGTAATTGAAGTCCGGCCCAACGTATTCAGGAGCAAAACTGATCTTCAGTCCGCCGCGTATCGATAGCCCCAAGCCCTCTAGTCTGCGGTTTGCAACAGCAGCTCCTAACACAATCAGCACAGCAGCTGCCATACTGCCATACCACAATACACTCAGCCACTTTGACACCACTTGAGAAACAGATTTCTTGCCTAGATAGCGCACACCCAGGTCCCTCCCTGCAGTATCATTGTCCTTCTCTATTATACGAAGGTGATTTATCGATTGTCAATAAAGATTTATCGTTTCTCGATAAAATATGCAGCTCTTGACAGGACATCAAAAGGACGGTAAGCTTAAAGCAACATGTATTAGTATTAAAGACGATGATCAGGAAGAGTAGTCACAAACTGTCTGACAGAGAGGGGGAGTCACCGGCTGAAAGCTTCCCTCAGGAAAGTGTGGCGAAAACCACCTGGGAGTTGCCCGCTGAAATTTCAGAGTAAGCGGAGCCGGTGCAACCGTTATCTGCAGAAGAGTGGACTGTCGATATGGCAGTCAATTTGGGTGGAACCACGGTAATCCCGTCCCATCATTGGGGCGGGATTTTTTATATATACGAGTATTTAGAAGGGAGCTGTTATGCATGTATCCACTAGACACCTTGAGGCATACTGCCGCCCACGTGATGGCTCAAGCTGTTCTGCGCCTCTGGCCTGATGCCAAGCTGGCAATCGGCCCTGCCATCAAGAACGGGTTTTATTATGACTTCGATATGGAACATCGTCTTACCGAGGAAGACCTGATTACAATCGAACACGAGATGCAAAAGATCGTGCAGGCAGAATATCCCCTGGTAAGGGAAGATCTGAGCAACACCGAAGCGCAGGAACTATTCAGGAAACTAAATCAGACTTATAAACTAGAACTCTTGGAGGAACTGCCGGAAGAGGTCTCTATTTACCGCCAAGGCGAATTCGTCGATCTCTGTCAGGGGCCTCACGTCGACAACACCGCACTGGTCAAGCACTTCAAGCTGCAGTCAGTAGCTGGCGCATATTGGCGTGGAGATTCGTCGCAACCCATGCTGCAGCGTATCTATGGTACTGCTTTCAATACTGCTGAAGAGCTTGAGGAACATCTCAAGCTTCTAGAAGAAGCGGCTGCTCGGGATCATCGAAAGCTCGGCCGAGAGCTTGATCTGTTCAGCATTCAAGAAGAAGGGCCTGGTTTTCCTTTCTTCCATCCCAAGGGTATGGTGCTCCGAAATGCGCTGGAAGACTTCTGGCGAGAAGAGCACATCAAACGGGGCTACCAAGAGGTTAAGACTCCCATCATGCTTCATGAAGACCTGTGGCACAGATCAGGGCACTATGACAACTACCGCGAAAACATGTACTTTACCGACATCGACGAGGAACGTTTTGCCATAAAACCCATGAACTGCCCAGGAGGAATGCTGCTCTATAAACGCAAACTTCATTCTTATCGCGAACTTCCCCTACGGGTAGGGGAGCTAGGGTTGGTACACCGTCATGAGCTGTCAGGTACGCTGCATGGCTTGATGCGTGTGCGGTGCTTTACCCAAGATGACGCCCATATCTTCATGCTGCCCAGCCAAATTCAAGCTGAAATTGAAGGCGTAATTGACCTGATTGACATGGTGTACACCGATGTCTTTGGTTTCCCCTATCATGTGGAGCTCTCCACCAAACCAGAGAACGCCATTGGCGATGATGCCATGTGGGAGCAGGCTACCGAAGCTCTCCGGGAGGCCTTAGAGAACAAGAACCTGCCGTATGTCATTAATGAAGGCGACGGTGCTTTTTATGGACCTAAGATCGATTTCCATCTTGAGGACAGCCTGGGACGGACCTGGCAGTGCGGAACGATTCAGCTCGACTTCGCCATGCCAGAACGCTTTGACCTAACTTATATCGACGAAGACGGACAGCGTCAGCGTCCAGTAATGCTTCATCGAGTTATTTTCGGAAGCATTGAGAGATTCATAGCCATTCTTACCGAACACTATGCAGGGGCCTTCCCCACCTGGCTGGCACCTATACAGGTAATGATTATCCCTATAGGTGAAAGCCAGCATGGCTATTCCCAAGAAGTGGCACGGACTCTGCTTGAAAGAGGGATTCGGGTCGAAACCGACTTGAGAGATGAATCGATGGGTAAACGCATTCGAGCTGCTCAGCTTCAACAGATTCCCTATATGATTATTGTAGGACAGAGAGAAGCAAAGGCTGGAACCATTAGTGTGCGGCACCGCCGAGAAGGTGGCCTGGGCAGTATGGAGTTAGAACCCTTTATTGATCGAATTCTCGAAGAGATTGCCCACCGCCGTTGACAAGCAAACGGGTGTTCGTTATGATCACAGCAGAAGGGTAGGTGAACTGCTTGAGTATCAGCAGAATTCTGGAAAAACTTGAGCATGATCCACGTTTTCGGGATAACATTACTTTCCGACATACGATTCCTGCTGCGCCTGGAAAATATGAGCCTATCCCAGATTTCCTGCCTGAGGATCTGCGGGAACTGCTGCGCAGTAGAGGAATCGCACAGCTGTACAGCCATCAGGCCCAAGCACTTCAGGCAGTTCACGAGGGGAAGGACATCGTGGTGGTAACACCCACCGCCTCTGGAAAGACCCTCTGCTACAACCTGCCAGTCATGCAGGCACTGCTTAAGAATGAAGAAGCACGGGCACTGTACCTCTTCCCTACCAAGGCCCTAGCCCAAGATCAAGTGGCTGAGCTAATGGAGTGGAGTGATGAGTTGGGCGGCCGCATTAAGACCTATACGTACGATGGCGATACACCAGGCGATGCCCGCAAGGCCATCCGCTCTGCAGGAAGCATAGTTGTTACCAATCCTGACATGCTCCATGCAGGTATCCTACCTCATCACACCAAATGGATGCGGCTCTTTGAGAACCTTGAATTTGTAGTCATCGACGAACTCCATACCTATCGGGGAGTCTTTGGTTCCCATGTGGCCAATGTACTCCGACGCCTGCATCGCATCTGTGAATTCTACGGTTCTCGTCCACAATTTATCTGCACATCAGCAACGATTGCTAATCCACAAGAACACGGGAGCGCTCTAATCGGGCGCCCCGTGACTGTAATCGATGACAATGGCGCACCCCGTGGTCCAAAGGAAGTCATCTTTTATAATCCACCAGTGATTAACCAACCGCTGGGAATCCGCCGCAGTGCTCTTCTCGAAGCTGAAAAGATCGCCCATAAACTGATTGCCGCTCAGATTCCTACCATTATATTTACGCGCAGCCGCCTTAATACGGAGGTTCTCGTCACTTATCTGCGCCAGTCCTTCCACAAGTTGGGCGACATGGTCGAAAAGATTCGCGGTTACCGCGGTGGATATCTCCCGACTCAGCGGCGTCAAATCGAGCGAGATCTGCGGGATGGCAAAGTATTAGGTGTAGTCAGCACCAATGCGCTGGAGCTGGGGATTGACATTGGTACTCTTCAGGCAGTGGTCCTCACTGGGTACCCAGGCACTATTGCCAGCACATGGCAGCAGATCGGCCGCGCCGGCCGCAGCACGCAGGAATCGCTGGCCGTTATGGTTGCTAATTCGAGCCCGCTTAATCAGTTTATGGTGCAGAACCCTGAATACTTCATGGAAAAGGGTGCCGAGTACGCCCGCATCAATCCTAACAATTTATACATCCTGGTTTCACACATAAAATGTGCAGCCTTTGAGCTGCCCTTCCGGTTCGGAGAGATGTTCGGCGATATCGACCCCATTGACATCTTAGAATATCTAACTGAAGAGATGGTACTCCGCGAAGTGGAGGGACGCTGGTACTGGATGAGTGAAAACTATCCAGCTGTAGATATTTCCCTGCGCAGTGCTTCGGCTGACAACTTCGCCATTATTGATACAACCGATGGTAAAACTACGGTAATAGGAGAAGTGGACCGCTTCAGTGCTCCGATGCTGATTCACGAAGGTGCGATTTATATACACGAAAGCAAGACTTATCACATTGATGAACTCGACTGGGAACGGCAGAAAGCCTATGCGCGCCAAGTTAAAACCGACTATTTCACCGATGCTAACTTAGCCGTAGAGCTGAAGGTGCTCGATGTGACCGCGCAAGATACTCAACCAAACGTCAACCGCAGCTGGGGCGAAGTCATGGTAACCGCCAAGACTCATATGTATAAGAAAATTAAGTTTCACACACATGAAAACATTGGGTGGGGCGAGATATCTCTCCCAGAACAGGAAATGCACACAACCGCTTATTGGTTCAGCATCCCCAGCACGCGAGTTGAATCCATGGGGATGGAAAAGGATGCACTGCAGAGCGCGCTGATAGGGGCAGCCCATGTGCTCGGCAACATCGCCTCTCTAGAACTGATGTGCGAACCGGGCGACCTGGGAGTAACGGCGCAGATCCGCTCACCCTTTACCGGTGAGCCAACAATCTATATTTACGACAAATACCCTGGAGGAGTTGGATTCAGCGAACAGCTCTTTGCTGGACACCAGCGTCTGATAGAAAGGGCCTACACACTGGTCGGCAGATGCACATGTCCAGCGGGCTGTCCCTCGTGTGTAGGGCCCGCCGACGAAATCGGTGCCGGCGGCAAGCAGCACGTGCTGAGGCTTCTCAAGGAGGTCATGGGCGATGGATCTCAAGAGTACTCTCCGCAGATTTCTGCCCAAAGAAACACCTAAACAAGCTCCGACCCGACCTCGAGTCCCTAATCTTGATCCATTTCTGCACGGCCAGGAATTGGAAACCCCTTACGGACCGTGCTACGTTGTGGAGAAGCATTTCGTGATCGGAGAACCCTGGGGTAACTACAATATCAGTGCGGTAGAAAGGGAGTTATCCTCCGAGGGTTTGAAAATACTTGGAGTAGGCGATATCCCCGCTTTGACTGCGGAACGTACTCTGTTCCTAGATACAGAGACGACAGGTCTTGCGGGCGGAACAGGCACTTACGCTTTCTTGGTTGGGACAGGCCGGTTTACCACAGGCGGATTCTTGGTCAAGCAGTTTCTAATGCGAGATTACAATGAAGAGTTAGCACTCTTATATGCGGTAGACCAAGAACTGCAGACTGCCGATGCAATTGTCTCTTTTAATGGAAAGACCTTTGACATCCCTCTCCTAAGAACACGCTTTGCAATTTCCCGCCTGGACTTCCAGGGCATAAATGAACACTGCCAAGTGGACCTGCTGCATCTGGCCAGACGTCTTTGGCGCGACAAACTAACCAGCTGCAGTCTCGAAAGCTTAGAACGCAATATCTTAGGACTGACACGCCATGGTGACATCCCAGGTTATGAGATACCGCAGCGTTTCTTCCTGTTTCTGCGCACCGGTGATGGCAGTCTCCTCAAAGACATTCTCGAGCATAACGTTCTGGATCTTGTCTCAATGGCAGTGCTTTTGGAAATAATAAATGACTTGGGAGAGGTGCGGCCCCCCGATTGCAGTTGTCCTTGGGTAGCTGAAGCTTTGGGACAAGTCTATGCCAAAAACGGCAAACTTACCACCGCCCTGAATTTCTTGGAAAAGGCCTGGTCGCTGGCAGATCAGAAAGAGCAGCAGATCCGTATTCTGCGCACTGCTGCCCTCTTGCACAAGCGACGTCGGGAATATGAAGAAGCTGCCCAGCTCTGGCAGAGGCTGCTCGTTCTCGCTGAAGATGATCTGATGGCTCACGAAGAGCTCGCCAAGCATTACGAACATCGGCGCAAAGACTTTAAAGAAGCAGGGCGAATCACTAAACGCGCCCTCGCGATTGCGCTGCGGACACGCCCTGCCAAAGTCCCCGACTTAGAATACCGCTTAAACCGAATTACCCGCCGGCAAGAAACTGTCAGCTAGATATGGAAACCTCTTTTTTGCTGTAGATCTTTATAGAAACAGCCATCGACAAAGTAAACACAGTTATTCCTCCGAGGAGCCCCACCAGCAGCATGGGGCTCTTCAGCATCTCAGTCATCACCAGCGCAGTAGGTTCCTCAGCTGCGGGCAAGAACTCCTGTAGGGTACCGAGGAGCGCGTACACTATCAGCATCGCGAAGTAGTTGGCCCAGCGTGACTTCATATATCCCAGCTGAAAATACAGAGGGAAGAACAAAGCGAAGTAAAGCATGCTTCCAAAAAGAGAAAGGCACAGGAGTGGCCCAGTCCATCCATAAGAAACGCTTAACAACCCTGTACGGTTCAGAATAAGTGATACTAAAACACTAATAGCTAACACTGCAGCAGTCAAAACCAAAACGGTAACATAGCGGCTGACAACAAGCGTAGAGCGGCGTACTGGCAGGCTGCGATACCCCAGTTCAGCGTTGTATTTAAAGTCATAGGCATTCACATAAACGGCCATAAAGTAGACGGCCATTATCACTGTCGCCACTGCAAACGCAGGTGAGTTCGGCAGCATCACGGCTGCTGAAGCACCTAGCAATACTGGAATAACAGCGGTCCTCTGCCCCTTCTGCACCAATAATTCTCGACGAACTAGATGCAAGATCTTAGACACCGCGCTCACCCCTAACCATATATACCATAATGTCTTCCAAAGATGCTTTTTCCACCACAAGCTGCTGCCCGAACTTGCGCATCAGCCCTTCTGAATCATCTGTCAGAGCAGAAAATCCAGTCTGGCCGCGGCGCAGTCCCAAAAAATTCCTTTCCAGACCGCTGCCCAGCAGATCAAGGCCGCCTTTGACTATCGCATAGCGCTCTAAGACTTCATCCTTGGGCTTTGAAAAGACCAGCTGACCATCATTGATAAACGTGATGTAGTCCGCAATCTTCTCCAAATCAGTCGTGATATGGGTAGAAAACAGAATCGTCTTTTCGTCATCTTGAATAATGTCATAAAGAATGTCCAAGAGTTCGCTCCGGAAAACTGGATCCAGCCCTGACGTTGGTTCATCCATGATGATCAATTCGGCATCATGAGAAAGCGCAACCGCAAGCTGGAACTTGGTCTGCATTCCCCGGGACAAGCTGTCAATCTTTTGGTCCGAATTGAGACCAAACTCGGTGAGATATTTGCGGAACAAATTCTCATTCCACTTCTGATAAAACGGAGCAATAAGTGATTTCATCTCGCTAATGGTCAGCATGCCGTAAAAGGGTATGGTATCGTAGACAAAGCCGACTCTCTCCTTGATTTCAAGCTCGTGCGCTTGGTTGTCTAGGCCAAAGACCTCAATAGTTCCCCCGTCCCGCTTAACTAAGTTCATAATGAGCTTGATCAAAGTACTCTTGCCAGCTCCATTCGGACCAATCAGCCCCATCACGTAGCCCCGCTTCAGTTCGAATGACACATTCGATAAGCTGAAACCAGGATAATGCTTTGATACATTAGTTAACTGCAGAGCTTTGTCCATACTACTCCTCTCCTTCATAAAGCAGCTCGATAATACCGATAAGTTCCGCCTTAGAAATCCCCATCAGCTTCGCCTCTTCAATAGCGTCCGTCAGCTTTTCTTCCAATAGATGAAGGCGTTTTTCCCTGAGCAATTCCTGATTATGAACTGCAACAAATGATCCTTTGCCAGGAATTGATGTGATTAAACCTTCCTTCTCTAGTTCTTCATAAGCTCTATTGGTAGTGATCACACTGACCTGGAGTTCCTTGGCGAGTCCACGAATTGATGGCAGCGGCGCCCCTTCTACTAGCTCACCCCGGAGAACCGCATCTCTGATCTGATCAGCAATCTGCCTATAAATCGGGTCGGAAGATGCGTTGGAAATTATAATCCGCATAGCTCTCTCCATTCTACCGTCCATGGTGTTACTTCTGTATATACTGTATATCTTTAATATATACAGTATGCCCCTTCATGTCAATCGCAAAAAAAAACAGCCAATTACTTGGCTGTCCTTACTTCGGTACCAATCTACCACACAGGGAGAGCAAATTCCTGTATTCCTGCCGCATAGGGTGCTATTTCATACAAACCAAAAACAACGACTATATGATCGTCTTTGAAGTAAAACGACTGGTCTTCAGCAAACATAGAGACATCAAACTCATCGATAAAAAACCAATAAGGATCTTCTGCAATGCGGTCATTTATAATCTGAACTAGTTTTTCCAGCGCATCAGCATCAGGAAATAAATCGTTGAAGGCCAGCAGTCTGCCTGTTGTGAGATCAAGGTTGATCGTCTCGAGATGCGTCATACCGTGGGCACCGCCTGTGAACTGATAGAAGTTAATCACAAGGCTCAGCAGACCGCCCCGGTTGAACCTAACGTGATATTCTACTATCCCTTCATATGGTAGAAAGAAAGGCCGCAGCATCTCTTCACCGAATTCAGAATAGGCTTCTTGCGCTAAGGAAATAAGTTCAGCGGCAAACTGCTCCACTCGTCGGGCGAGTTCCTCGTTAATCCTCGCCTGAACATCGGCGTCCGTCATGCCCCAGATGCGCGGAATTTGGGTTCGAACATGAACGACCTCACCTTGATACTCATAGAGATCATGCAGCACAATGATCTGATTGGGTAGGCCTGACCTGATACGCTCCCAATATGGGTTCACTGCATGAGACTGTATCTTCCCCGTACTTAGAAGGAAAATACATAAAAGAACCAGCATCCGTTTCACAGAAGACACTCCTCCCTGAGTTCAAAAATAGGCGCACCAACTAAGGTGCGCCCGCTGTCAACGGACCCATTCTTGTTTAATCTGATCTGTAACTCGATCGACATAAACAGCTCGCTCGACGCGAATGTAAATCAGGCGGGTATCATCGGGATGCTGCCAAGGACATAATTCTTCCGCAGTTGCGTATAACTGCGATCCCGGTTCGGCAATCTGTGCCGTTCCGAAGAGCTGTACGCCTTGAACCTTGTGGAAATTATCATGAAATGGGGTCGACACAAGCAGACATACCTGTGGATTGTACTGTAGATTCGTGAACTTCTGCCCGCCCTTTGAATGAATGTACACATTCAAATCGTTGTCCACGAAATAGCGCACAGGGCTAACCCGTACCCCATCTGGGCCTGTTGTACCCAAATATCCTGTATCCCGCTTCTGAGCAAAATCGAGGATTGCTTCACGAAGCTGAGTCTGCGTAAGCGGCTGCTGCATGATGGTTGTCGACATAATCGCCCTCCTTCGCTGTACACTCTGGTAGTATAATTCCCAGAAACGCATGTTGCATGCCCATCTGATACAGGAAGGCGACACTGGACCGCCTAATTAATCGGTTCTAAAGGTTCTTTACTGTGCATCAATACAGGACGCTGTTCTGTAAATGTTGGTCTTGCCCAACGCACTGCGTTCCGGATAACCAGCTGAACTTCAGGCTGATGATACACCGGAAAGGTTTCATGACCCGGTTGGAAGTAGAAGATGCGTCCACGTCCTCGCTGATAACAGCATCCACTCCGGAACACCTCGCCACCTTTGAACCAAGTGAGAAACACCAACTCATCAGGTGCAGGAACATCAAAACGCTCTCCATACATCTCTTCTTGAGGGATCTCAAAATAATCTCCTAAGCCCTGAGCAATCGGGTGCCCCTGCTCGACAACCCAAACCCGGGCCTTTTCCCCATCGTCCCGCCAGCGCAGATCACATGATGTCCCCATCAACTTGCGGAAGATCTTCGAATGATGGGCCGAATGAAGAGCAATTAAGCCCATTCCGGCAAGAACACGATTGTAAACACGTTCCACCACATGATCAGCCACGTCACCGTGGGCCATGTGACCCCACCAGATAAGTACGTCGGTTTCATTTAAAACATCTTCTGTCAAACCATGCTCTGGTTCCCGTAAGGTAGCAGTTCTAACTTGAATATCTTTTTCTTTCCCTAAAAACTCTGCAATAGTATTATGAATTCCATCAGGATAAATCTCAGCTACCGCATCATTTTCTAACTCATGCCGATATTCATTCCATATTGTAACTTTAATAACGTCAGACATCGCGGCCTACCTTTCCTTGTTGTTTTTAGAACTGATTCTCCTATACTGTAGAGAAAACCTGCTTGTGATTTTTCCGCTCTTCTACTTGTGGAACGAGACTTGAAAGGTAAGCTCCTTTTGCTGGAGCATGAGCCGCTGCTTCTATTCGTGATTTTGGGAAGAGCCACCGAATAACATTGCAGAATTTTCTCTGTACACTGCGGCTTCCTAGAGCTACACTGCCGCACAATCCAATCAGGGGATTTTGTCTGTCCAGAACTTCGATGGCCGCAGCCGTTGCCTTAATCATGCTGTGAGCGGCATGACTCATAATCTTTAGTGCGGGCAAATTACCTGTATCGGCCAAACGCTCAATTTCCGTTACGATGTAACCAGCCCTGCTTTTACAGGGATCCACCCACCACTCAGTTAAACACTCCTGCAATTCAGACACACCAAACTCAGATGGGTACAGCTCCACATAGTTGAGAGCTTTCTTGACAACGTCCATCGCACCGCCTCCAGGCATGGGCTTGGTAAAATGGCGCCCATCGCGTCGGAAGAGAAGCGACCCTTTGTTGTCAGTCAACAGCAGAATCTCTGGCTTCTTGCCCCGCATACCGCACATTGCAGCTTCTGAAAAGCTGTAAAGCCGTATAAAGGAAGTATCAACTACACTATGTACTAGGCCGAAGAATTCTTCTGCCTGATAAGCAGCTCGCAACGGGACTGCCAAGGATACGGTATGAAGGCGAAGAGAGCCGCGGAAATCATGCATCGAATGGACCAAGGAGTAAAGATTAGCTCGAGCTTGTTCCTTCCCAAGCCGCTGATAGTCAAAAGATCTACCAAGCCGGCGTCCTAGAACATTTCCTTTTCCATCGCCTAAAATTGCCATAGAAACTCCATTATCTTCAGCAATTCCAAGATACAACTGCTTATTCATATAGTCTGAAGCATAGTTCGTTAATTGTGAATTGAGGCACACTCAACTTAAGAAAAAATTGTGCCAATTCGCGTTACTAGAGCTTCTTTCCCTCCCCCCTCAATTATTCTCTTCACCATTTTATAATATCCGAAACACAATGTCAAAAAGGCCCAGCTCACCAAGCTGGGCCAAGTCCTATACCACTTTCGATTATTCAAATAAGTAACGGTTGATGATGTTCTCGAGCATCTCTTGGCGACCGGAGCTGAGAACAATCGGATTGTTCTGGAGCGCATATTCGGTAAGTTCTTTAAAGCCAACTTCTCCATCGACAATCTTCTTACCAATACCAGTGGTGTAGCTCTGATAGCGCTCAGCAATGAAGTTCTCCAATTCGCCGGATTCAATCAGCTTATGGGCTACTTTCAAGCCGCGCGCAAAGGCATCCATACCCGCAATGTGACTGTAGAAAAGGTCGATTGGTTCATGTGAGCCCCGTCTAGGCTTCGCATCAAAGTTAAGCCCACCGGGAGCTAAGCCACCGTTCAACAGGATTTCGTACATGGCCAATGTAGTCACATAAATATTGGTTGGGAACTGGTCTGTATCCCAGCCGAGCAATTCGTCGCCTTGGTTAGCATCAACGCTGCCCAAGATACCATTGATCCGAGCATAACGCAACTCATGCTGGAAGGTGTGACCAGCTAAGGTTGCATGGTTAGCCTCAATGTTCACCTTGAAATATTTATCAAGGTCATAAGTCTTGAGGAATGCCAGTACGGACTGAGTATCAAAGTCATACTGATGCTTGGTGGGCTCTTTTGGCTTAGGCTCAATCAGGAATTGCCCTTTAAAACCGATCTCTTGCGCATACTCAACGGCCATATGCAGGAAGCGAGCTAGGTTATCCAGCTCTAATTTCATATCGGTGTTTAACAGGGTTTCGTAGCCTTCTCTTCCACCCCAAAAGACATAGTTCTCGCCGCCGAGTTCCTTAGTGATCTCGAGGGCCCGCTTTACCCGAGCTGCCGAGTAAGCAAAAACATCAGCATTAGGCGACGTTGCGGCACCATGCATAAACCGAGGATGACCAAACAGGTTGGCAGTACCCCAGAGCAGCTTCTTGCCTGTTTGAGCCATAAGGTCCTTAATAATAGCTACAATCTCATCAATGTTGCGGAAGGTTTCCTGAAGTGTCTCACCTTCAGGTGCCAAATCGACGTCATGGAAGCAGAAATAAGGAATCTGCATCTTTTCCATGAATTCGAACGCGGCATAAGCACGCATCCGGGCTACTTCCATCGGGTCTTTCACATTATTCCAAGGACGGATAGCGGTATCAACACCGAACATGTCCTGTCCGCCACCGGTCATGGTGTGCCAATAGGCCATGGAAAACCGCAGGTGTTCCTCCATGGTCTTATCGCCAACAACTTCATCGGGGTTGTAGTATCGAAATGCCAGCGGATTCTTTGACTTTTCCCCTTCATATTGAATCTTGGTGACTTCAGGGAAGAATTCTTTCACAGCAACTGCCTCCTTTATTTAACAATTGGTCCCACGGTATTATTCCATATTTAAGAGAACTTTCCTGCCTTTCCCAATCAGCTTAAGTCATTTCTGGCTCCGCTTTCACCGGTACCTGGTTGAGCAGTTCATTAATGACAGCTGTCCCAGTCAATCCTCGCATTTCGCTTTCTGGAGATAGGATTAAGCGGTGCGCTAGGATGCTGGCCGCCGTGGACTTTACATCATCGGGAATGACATAGTCACGCCCTTCAAGAGCTGCCCATGTTTGACTAGCTCTCATCAGAGCTAAGGATCCTCTCGGACTAGCACCAAGCCTCACACTGCGATGGCTGCGAGTCGCATGTGTCAGCCGGGTAATGTAATCGCGGATTGACTCTTCTACGAAAACGTCCCGGACCAATTGCTGCATTCGGATTACTTCCTGTGGACTGCTGCATGGTGCCAGATTAGCCAAAGGTTTTTCTGTCTGCAGCCGGCGCAGGATTTCCTTTTCTTCATCCAGCGAGGGATAACCCAGGCTGATCCGCATGAAAAAACGATCCAGCTGGGCCTCAGGCAGTGGGAAGGTTCCTTCGTACTCAATCGGATTCTGGGTCGCTATTACGAGAAAGGGGGGACCAAGCTCGTATGTAGTACCATCGACAGTCAATTGAGCTTCTCCCATGGCTTCTAAGAGGCTAGCCTGAGTACGTGGTGTTGCACGATTAATTTCATCGACCAACACAATCTGAGCCATGATTGGCCCTGGGTGGAAAACAAAATTCCCAGCCTTTTGATCAAAGACTGAAACTCCAGTAATATCAGACGGAAGCAAGTCTGGTGTGCACTGGATTCTGCTGAACTCTCCCCCAATCGATCTAGCGAGAGCGCGGGCCAGCATCGTCTTACCTACGCCTGGCACATCCTCGAGGAGGATATGCCCCTCGCTGAGAAGGGCCGTCAAGATAAGCTTAATCTCTGATTTCTTACCAACGATAACCCTACTGATGTTCTCTGTTACAGTCTGCCCAAATTGAGTGATAGAGTTAATTCGTGGTTCTGTCAATATCCTTCCCCCTTACTATTCTCTGCAGGGATGATAGAATGCGCTCTGCCGCGGTCAGAGCTCGAGTTGTTATTCTGTCATCGAGACTGTGATGACTGTAGCGGGCCAAATGATAGGTCTCGATAAATTGAGCAATATCCGATTCCTGCTCCGGAAGAGCCTTCTGCAGCTGCTGGCCAAATTCACGAGGTGTCTTTCCTGGCTTCACCAGCATACCGAGATTGGATGACTGTCTGACCAGCTGCCGATACGCGCTGCGAATATCCTGGGCAAGGGGATCTATCCTTCCAGGAGACCTATTGTGGAAACTTTCAGGCCTCACAGAGGCCTTCTTGGGTAAGCTTATCTTAGCACCCGCGTATTCCTTTACTCTGCGAAATCCTCGAGCCAGAAAGCCATACAACTGCAGAACAGCCTCTCGCACCGCAGAGTAAAACTTGGCTGCGGCTTTCGGCAGTCCTCGCAGCCGTTCCAGTTCACTTTGGGCAAAAGTGACAATAAGAAAGCCCAGAAAAACACCGGCTGCCAGCACAATCCCACCAAAAAACACTACGATATACAAAATAGCTATTATTCCTGCCCAAAGCGGAGGTTCTTCATCCGCTAGCTGCTGCCAAGACATCGAAGGTGCTCCACCAGATTCGGGCGCGCTGAGGTCTTCGTCAGGAGGCCCCAGCAGCTCCGGTGGATCAGCGGTTAGGCGCCTGAATATACTGGAAATGATCCGAACTAAATCATCATAGGTTAGAGGCGAGAAATCTACGGGAATAACATTCACCATTACTATGAAAGCAAGACATATAATCAACAAGCTACGCATCCAATTTGGTGCGAGCAGCTTGGGATATTCTAATTTGATCTGCTCCCAAATCGTGGTGAGGCGATAAAGATAGGCACTACCCTGAATAAAAAGGCCAGTCCCTAGTATAAAAGTGTACAACCCGCCTAATAAGATGGGACTCGCTGCCGCTCCTACTCCGACACCAGTGCGGCGTGCGGCTACTGCGAAACAGGCAAAGAGCAGCGCAAAGCCAACCCAGCGGCGCAAAAAGTATTCTAACGGAATGCTTGCGTTCTCCGACTTCATGACAAGAGACTCAAACTCCCAGCTGATCGTACTGGCAGCTTGATCACCCAGTTCATCTGCGATGCGCGCCATTTTGGCAATTTGCTGTCCAAATCCACCAGCCATGCTCCAGACAAAAACGGTTAGACCGAATGGAATAAGAAACTCCAAATCCGAAACAGCCCGCCAGAACGCCCACCATGGGTATGGAAAACTCATCCTAACCCGGAGAATAATCGTAGTACACAGCCACATCAAGCCTAGCTCTAATAAACGCCACGAAACCGGTGTCCGGGGAGAAAGCACATAGGCGGAGTAATACACGCTCTCCACAGCAAACAGAAGAAGCAGTCCATAGAGCCAAAGAGGAAAGCTCCAATTTGCATAGAACAGGGAGATGTATTGACCAAGCAGACTGCCTACAGCCCAAGAGAATAACGCACAGGCGAATACCAACAGTACCCCTCCTTACCTGCTGACCGCTTGATTCATCCAGAGACGGGAATCATCGCGTACGGCATGGAAGATTCTGACACTGCCCCGTTCGTTTCCGAGAAGAGACTTATGTTCTACAGTTCCGCCCACCACAATAATTGTGAGATACATACCTAGACGAGCTAAGGCAAACGCCTCTTCGACAATTTCAGGCGTATCACGGGGTACAATGAGCACCAGAACAGAACCGCTGCTGAGACTTCTGCCCACTTGGTCAACAAGACCAAGATAAGCTCTTTCAGGCTGACAGGCTGCGCCCGCAAGAGCAGTTAGGATTTCCATCAGCTGTCCCTGCCCCGGCGGGATGTGGAGAGTACCTAGTTCTTCCTGAAAAACATCACCTTGACCCGCAGAACCAGCCCGCCATTTCCTGTGAAGGGCGACGGCAGCCAGCCCTACTGCCTCACGTTTTTGGTCTAGGTAACCCGCTACAGCAGCGGCCGTGTCTATGGCGAGTTCCTGCTGAACGAAGAAAGAATGCACATCATAGTCTGGTTCATCTAGATTCACGCAGATCATTACGTTGAGATTGACAGTATGCTCAAACTGCTTAACTTGGAGGGATCCAACCCGTCCCGTTGCCTTCCAATGTACAGACCTAAGCGGATCGCCGGGACGATAAGGCCTTACACCAGCCAGTCTAGAAGGATCAGGATGAATGTTCTGCTGAGCGCGAATGCTTCCTAAAGAAAGATTAGATGGAAGATTCAAGTCTGCGAGGGATAACCGTGCGGGATAGACAACGACGGTCTGATACAGCTCTGCTTGTTTCTTATAGGTGGCCAAGCCAAAGAGGTCTCCCCCCAAGACCTGTATCGGCCCCACATCATATATGCCTCGCGTACGGCCGTAGATGGGGCACTCAATAAGCGCCTGTTCCCGAGGCGATAAGGAAACGACCCATTTATGGACGCGGCCTCCTAAGCCTACTGGTAAGTTTTCGACACCAGAAACCCATGCCAAGGGCAAAGAACTGTCATTGCGGACGATTAAGCGCAGCACCGCTTCATCACCAGAAAAAAGGCGCTGTACGCCTTCAGGACGTTCCACAACCAGATTTTGTACCGCACGTCGCTGTAGGTGGGGGAAAAGATAAAAGAGCACAAGTGCCACCGCGGCAAGACCATAGGCAGCGCGGGTTTCAAAAAGCAGAGCAAAGATCACAAAAAGCCAAGTCAAAAAACGCCAAAAAGCCATGCCGCCACCCCCTTGAATGTAAATTCTGCCACAGGGTAGCTGATTCCTTCACTATGGGCGGCTGGGCAGCACGAAGGAGAACGATTATGCTGAAACTGCTTGCCATGCCGGTGATTTCTGCCCTAATTGGTTGGGGAACTAATGTCCTAGCTATAAAGATGCTGTTTTGGCCGCCGAAGCCGATCCGCATTCCATTACTAAATCTGCAGATCTACGGAGCTCTGCCCAAGCGCAAAAAGGAAATCGCCCGTAGTATTGGTGAAATCATCAACAATGAGCTGCTGCCCATCGATTCGCTCATGAATGCCATAAATACAAAAGAGATGCACCAACGTTTGGCGCATCTCATCTGCAGCAATATTGAATCTAAATTAGAACGCTTCCTACCGCGCTTTCTGTATCAACCAGCTCGAGGGGTTTTCGACAATTTCCTGTTAGATGTAGTTACTAGAGAAGTTGAGGGCCTCTTCGCACGCTTGGGTCGAGACCTTGCGGCTGACCTGCAGGCCAAAGGGCTTCTAGGCAAACTGGTAGAAGAGAAAATCAACAGTTACGACATAAGCGGCTTAGAGGCTCTGATCCTCCAAGTCGCTCATACCGAACTGCGGTACATTGAACTTGCAGGAGGCGTTCTAGGGTTCATTATCGGCCTCGTTCAAGCAGCCATCGTCTACTGGTTGTAGTTATCGTTTGATGAATACCTGAGTTACTCGATAGCTTGTCCCATATTTGACAATGCCAACACCGATATGAGTGTAACCAGAATGGAGAATGTTAGCCCGGTGGCCAGAGCTGTTCATAAAGAGTTCGTGAGCTCTGGTAACGCTCGCTGCACGGGCAATGTTCTCACCAGCTCGGGAATAAGAAATTCCCTCTCGGTCTAGCATTGTATATACGGTGCCTAGAGTCGGAGAAACATGGCTGAAATAGTTATTTTCTGCCATATCGTGGCTCTTGGTCTTGGCCACCCGGACTAAGTCCATATCAACCTGCAGGGGATTAAGGCCTGCCTTTACCCGTTCTTCATTAACCAAATTGATCAGCCGCTGCTCATCGCTGGAAAGCGCCAAGCTGGGAAACGGAACTCGATTGCCTACAGGATTTGTCGGCTGGCTTGGTTCAATCGGCTTGCTTGGCTCTACAGGTTCTACGGGTTGACCTGGATTTACAGGCTGTGTCGGCTCATTTGGCCAAGTTGGCTGACTCGGCTGTGATGGCAGAGTCGGCTGCCACCAATAGTAGGGTGGCTGAGATGGTTGAGTCGGCGATGTTGGCTGCGATGGTATGGAAGGAGTGCTTGGCGTTTGGGTTTGACTTTGACTCTGGCTCCACCAATTCCATGCACTGGCTTGAGTGCTGATAGGCATGGCAAGCAATAGAACAATCATTAAACAAGTAATACGCTTCACGTAATAAACCTCCTAACTAAAAAAGCTAAGGACATAGTATTAATCCTTAGCTATTATAACAGCGCTCAAAGAGCATTACCAAAACCAATTTGTGGCAGGAGGTTCTCGTGTACTAACGCCACCAAAGACGTTTCCACAGACTTCTGCGTTTTTCTGGTTCGGGATTCTCTAAGTTTCCTACTCTGCGATTCAATGCAAGACTTGCCTGCTCCAACCGGGAAATCCTAGACTCAAAGCCGTTCTGCCAACTCTGCAGTTCCCGCTCGTATTTGGTCAGACGGATTTCCAAACGTTCCACACGCTGCATCAATGGTTCCACCTTCGGACGAGGAATAGCCTCCAAACGTTCGGTTAACGCCAGTCGATGTACCTCCATTTTGTCCTCCAACCGTCTCAGTTCTTCCCGCACGTTGGTGTAGTCACTGCGCAGACTCTCCCATTCCATCTGAAGCTTGAAAGCTTGCTCGATAAATGCCGACTGGAGCTGCCTTTCTACCTCTCGCTGCTGCTCCTCAGGACTGGGTTCTACAGATTTTGGCTCCGCTGGTACTGACTCTTCCGGCGCTACCTCAGTTTGCAAAGCCGGTTCGGGCTCCTCAGATTCTGCAGATGTCCAGGTATAAAATGGAACCATTACCGCCCCATTTTCTCCCTCAATGACTCTCAGCAAGAAGCTGTAGGCAGTCATATCCACTGACTCCGGCTGTGCATTGTCTGTGCCTAAAGGCATCCGCCACAGCTTTTCCCCCTGCCTCCAGACAATATACTCATTACTATCTGCTTTACCAAAACCCACTCCTGAACAGTGTTCCGGTCCCTGAGATATAGTCTGAATACGCGACCATTGTTGGTTCTTCTGCATCAGCTGAACCTGGCCTGTTTCTTCCTCGATAATCCAAGCTAGAACCAATGATCTCCCTGGGAAGAATTGTGGTTTCAAAGACGGTCTAGCCACTAACGGAACCGCACCACTCCAGTGATTTTTCTCAGCATCGAAGACTCGATACATAAGATGTCCATCTCCATAGCTTAAGTAAGCCAGATGGAGGAACCCTTCTGAATCCCAGCTCAAAGTATATCCCCAATTATCAGGAAGCACATGAGTAGATACCAGCATCGGATTAGACCACTTTTTGCTGAAGACACGATGCTTTAGCGACGCCCCTTGACCTTTTACTGGTTCGGTTAAGTAGATAAGATGAACATTCCCAGAGCCGTCTGCTGCCAAGAGGCTTCCTTTAACACGTCCATCGCCATCTGACAGTTTATCAGTCGTGTAAGTATCCTTTCCCCAAAAATGCCACATTTGCCCGCTGTCGTCCAAGGATGTGATGTGTATCTCTTTGCCTGCCTTAGTCACCGAAAACTGCTGGGCATTTTCTAAGAGCACTGCTTTTTTCTGATCAGTCAGGTTAACCCACAGCTTTCCAGATTCCAACTCCACCGAAACTGCATGATCACTGTCTAATATGACCCGCATGCCGAACACCCCCGTTACAAGCTATGCGGTAATGGAGGACGATAGACATTTTTCCTATGTACAAATGCACCGACATATTCCTCGAGCATACTATGTGTCTAGAGAAAGGAGGAGTATTGATGCCCAACTTTGGAGGCTATGAGCCAGATTTTCAAAGGGAATGCATCTATGTCAATAAAGTCTATAATGAATGCGCCATTATTGACTGTCCCACTTATCGCATTCCCATCCCGCCCACATTCCCGCTTGCCGTCAACATCGTCGACTGCAGCATAACCGATATTGTGGCAGAAGGAATCGTTGTGGCTAACGGTGAGGTCGACATCACCGTAACCTTCGTACTCAACGTTGAATATGACGGAAATGGCATGTCTCAGTTTATTCAGCAGACCGCGCAGTTCCGCCGCCGCGGCATTAATCTGGAAGGTGCCGTACCCGGTATGAACATCGTGATTCTGCCCCTACTCCGGTGCCTGAACTGCAGAGCCGTTGAAGGTGGAACAGTAATCGAATGTGACGTTGGTGTCTATCTGGTGGTCAAAGCCATTGCCCTCGTCCAGCTCGAAGTTCTGGGCCGCTTCTGCCCTGAGCCACCCGAGTGCGAACAAGTATCCCCACTCGGCTGCCCAGAATGGTTTGAACTGGCCGAATCTGGAGCTTTCTGGCCGCCATTTCCACCGCAGCCGACCAGGAACAACACATGACCTAAAGCCCAGATCCAGCACTGAGCTGCTGGATTTGGTCTAGGTTCCAAGAGAGACAACCTCAGCGGGAGGTCTTGCCGTGCATGTCCTGATGATGACGCGATTCTACTTGAATGGCCAAACTACACATGCTTTCGAACTGAGCCATGCTCTGCAGAAAAAAGGGCATTCAGTCTTTCTAATTGCTAGCAGGCTCGATCACCCAGGTTATGCTCTGTGGCTGAACAAAAAAAATATTCCTTTCAGCCGCACTCATCAGCCTCTAGCGCTGCTTGAAACACTGCGGCAAATGCAATTTGATCTAATTCACAACCACTCTGCCCACACCCTTGAGGCAGGCCTCCAGCTGAGCAGCGAACTCAAAATTCCCATCGCCGCCACATGCCACTATCTCGACTTTGAGCCCCTAGGACAACTTCAGAGGGCAGATGCTGTGGTGGCCATCAGCCAAGAGATGGCCGCCCAGCTTCCTTTTTCGGAAGAAAAGGTACACGTCGTGGAAAACGGTGTATCCATCCCGCACAACCTAAAACTTGAATGGCGCCCAAAACATGCTGTTTTTCTGACTCGCAGTACATCAAAACGAGCCGCTGGGTATCATACGCTGATCGAGATGCTCGTTAATGACGGATGGCAAGTTACCATTGCTGGCAATTGGCGGCATCCCATGGCGCGCTCGGTTGGCTGGGTACAAGACCCTTATCCACTGTTGAGTACCGCGCGCATGGTAGTTGGTACAGGACGGTCCATAAGAGAAGGGATGGCAGCGGGATGCGTTGGATTTGTCCTTGGCGATTACCTCGACGGACCTGTCATCCCTGAGAATGTCTCCCAGCTGAGAAAAACGAATTTTAGCGGCCGCAGCAGCAGGCGTCCTCCATCGGTCGATAACCTCGCCAGCGAAATATCGGCACTTTCCAACCGCAACTTTCCAGAGCTTATGCATTTCAGCTTTACATATGCTCGCAGACACTTCAGTATAGACAACATGGCTGAGGCACTGATCGAAATCTACCAAGGGCTCCTCGAAAAGGAAATTCACCTCTCTTGTCAAAGTATTAAGAGATAAACAAGAAGGGAGGCCTAATATGAAGCTCATAATAGCTGTTGTCGAAGACAGTGATGCTCCAGTCCTAATTGAAAAGCTGGTCGAAGCTGGCGTGCAGGCTACCAAACTTGCTAGTACTGGTGGTTTTCTCCTGCACGGCAACACCACTCTTCTAGTTGGTGTAGATAACTCCCGTGTTGACGAAGTGTTGGATATCATTCGCGCGACATGTCCACGACGGAAAAAACTCTTACCTCAAGCTGCTTCTGAGCTTCCCACAGCCATGCACATACCGATTGAAGTAGAAGCTGGCGGTGCCGTAGTGTTTGTCGTCGATGTAGGGCAGTTCCACAGGTTATAAGGCAGCAAGCACAGCTAGGAATGTAAGGCAGTTCGCTGCTGAATGTGCGACAACGGCTTTTGATAAATCCTTAGTTCGATCAACAATGAATCCTAAGTAAAGACCTGCCAACATGACAGGGAAAAATTGGATAATATACAAATGCAGTGCTGCAAAAACTAGTGCGGTAAGTATAAGTGCTGCTTTCGTTCCCAGCAAGGCCGCTAGACGACCCTGAAGGGCACCGCGGAAAAAGATCTCTTCAGCGATCGGAGCAGCAAAGACTACAGATAGAAAAACAAGCAGCACTACTGTTGATGAACCGCTCTGGAGCACAGCTTCCATGACTGACCTTTCCTCAAGCGCCAACCGCAGTGCACGATGAGCTCCAAATAATTCTAGTAAATGGACCACAAAGGTGCCTGAGAGGATATTGGTTAGATACAATCCAAATCCTAAAACAACGCCCTGCAGTATGGAACGGCCCGACGGACGGGCAAACTGTGTCCAATCGGCACCCATAATTCCGCAGATCAGAAAAATCGCCTGCTGCAGGGCAATTAGAGTCAGATATGCTTTAGGTTGATCTGTAGGCAGCCAAATACTGATGACAGCTATCCCAAACCATCCTGCAAATCCCCCGACTATCCAGCGCGTTCTTGTTTTCTGCATTTTTTCCTCCAAAAAAAGGAGCGCTCCCTCGCGCCCCATTCTTAGTATTCCCAATCCAACGGTACTCCCTGAACCTTATGCTGTGTTTCAATCAGCATAGGCCACCAGTACTTATAGCATTCGCCCCGTAAAGCGGCTCTCAAAAATCGAGTGTCGTAATATGGCATGCGCTTCCCTCCCTTTACCTACTATTAGTTGTACGTCAGGGATAGGAAGTTTGCCATAGGATCCAGGTCCTATTATACCGAGTAGTTCGGGGCCTCCTTAGTGATCTGCACATTGTGAGGATGGCTTTCTCGAGCGCCAGCACCCGTTATGCGGATAAAACGACTGGTGGCATACAAGGTCGGAATATCTTTCGCTCCGCAGTAGCCCATACCTGAGCGCAATCCACCGATCAGTTGGAAAATCGTTTCCGACACAGGTCCCTTATAGGGTACCCGTCCTTCAATACCCTCGGGGACCAGCTTATTAGCATCGCTCTGGAAATAGCGATCCTTGCTGCCTGCTTTCATTGCACCAATGGATCCCATACCGCGGTACACTTTGTAACTCCGGCCTTGATAAATCTCTGTTTCACCAGGACTTTCATCGGTGCCAGCGAGCAAGCTGCCTAACATGACAGAGCTTCCTCCCGCTGCCAGTGCTTTGACAATATCACCAGAGTAGCGTACACCGCCATCGGCAATAATAGGAACATCGAACTCAGCCGCTGCCTGAACACAGTCCCAAATTGCTGTGAGCTGGGGCACGCCTACACCAGCAACAACTCGAGTCGTACAGATAGAACCCGGTCCAATACCCACTTTCACACCATCAGCACCAGCCTTAATTAGGTCACGAGTGGCTTCTGCAGTGGCCACATTTCCGCCGACAATTTCAACTTTGTCGCCGAAGCGTTCCTTGAGCTCTTCTACAGCTTTCAGTACACCTCGCGAATGACCATGGGCTGTATCGACCACAAGTACGTCAACACCAGCATCGACCAAAGCAGCACTGCGGTCAAACCGATCTGGTCCAACACCGATGGCCGCCGCTGACCGAAGCCTTCCCTGACCATCCTTGGCAGCCAGCGGAAACTCTCGTGCCTTTTTAATGTCCTTGATGGTGATGAGCCCTTTGAGCACATTTTCCTCGTCCACTAGAGGCAATTTCTCAATGCGGTGTTTGTGCAGAATCTGCTGCGCTTCCTGCAGAGTAGTGCCTACAGGCGCAGTGATCAAGTTTTCTTTAGTCATTACATTGCCGATAGGCTGGTCGAAATCTTCTTCAAAAACCAAATCTCGATTTGTAAGAATCCCTACTAACCGCTGGTTTTCGTCAACAATCGGTACACCCGAGATACGGTAGTGTGCCATCAAATTGAGGGCTTCTTGAATGGAATGATTTGGTGAAAGAAAAATCGGATCCACAATAACGCCTGCCTCAGAACGCTTAACCTTGTCCACTTCCGAAGCTTGTTGTTCAATGGACATGTTCTTGTGAATCACACCAATGCCGCCTTCTCTCGCCATCGCGATAGCCATGCGGGATTCTGTAACGGTATCCATACCCGCACTCACCAGCGGAATATTAAGCTGCACGCCTCTAGTAAAGCGGGTAGTTAAAACTACATCAGAAGGCAGTACTTCTGATGGAGCAGGAAGCAGTAATACATCGTCAAAAGTCAGGCCTTCACGGCCAAACTTCTCGTTAAAATCCATCGTTCCCGTCCTTTCCTTTCCTTCCAGATTATCCTATATGTTGTAGGTTATTTTATCACAACCCCTTCAAATAGCAACAGAAAAGATCCCCTCTGAGGCAGGGAAACGACGGGCGTTTTACGAAATAGCAATTGTTACCGTAGTGACAATATGGGAGGTACTAAAATGGACATACGCAGAGTCGCTGTGCTCGGTGCTGGCCGTTTAGGCCGCGGTATTGCCGAGAACGCAGCCAGCAAAGGTTATGATGTAGTACTGTTTTCACACGGCGCAGGTGGACAAGACGCACTGCGGAAGATTGAAAACAGCCTAGATCGTAAATTAGCCCGCTGGGCAATTACAGAAGCAGAAAAACGGGTCATCTTGAGTCGCATAACATTTACTCTTGACCTTAAAGAGCTGAGCAGCGTGGATCTTCTGATAGATGCCACTATAGACCATTTCTATACGAAACAAGAACTGCTGCGTACCGCAGATCAGCTGTGTCAGCCGAATGTGGTGTTCATCACTACCAGTTCTACACTGAAAGTGTCTGATCTAGCTCGCAGCATTACTCGGAGCGAATCTCTGGTCGGACTGCACTTCATTCCTCCAGTACCAGAAGTGCCCGTGGCAGAACTGACACGGAGTCACAAGACCGCTGATTCCGCGGTTGCAGTCGTGAAGAATTTCGCAGAACGACTCGGTAAAGAAGTAATAGAGATCAATGAAAGTGTGGGCTTAGTAAATCCGCGGGCCCTCTTGTCGCTCATCAATGAAGCAGCCTATATGCTCGATGAAGGTGTAGGCGATGCTGAAGCTGTGGAGACGATTATCAAAGAAAGCTGGGGTATGTCGCAAGGCCCCTTTGAAATGGCTGATCGACTTGGCCTCGACCTCGTCCTCAACTGGATGGAACAGATGCACAAGGCCTATGGTGATCGGTTTGCACCCTGCCCATTGCTGCGCAGATACGTTAGAGAAAAGCGCCTTGGAGTAAAGACAAATCTCGGCTTCTTCAGATACAACACTGAGGCTAAACAGGAGGATTAAAGGATGAAGATCTTTGTACTTAACTGTGGTTCTTCCTCAGTTAAATATAAACTTTATGATATGGAAGGAGAACAGGTTCTCGCCGAGGGCCGGGTAGAACGCGTTGGCCAAGAGAACGCTACGATCACCCATCAATCCACCGGCAAGGAGAAGGTCTCCAAGACAATGCCCATTCTCGAACATACGGTGGCTATCTCTGAAACACTGAAACTGCTTATCCACCCAGAACATGGGTGCATTGACAGTCTCGAAGCCATCGATGCTGTGGGGCACCGTGTAGTGCATGGTGGAGAATCTTTCTCCGAATCTGTTCTGATTAATGAAGAAACTAAGGAAATTCTGGATTCACTTGCAGAGCTTGCACCTCTGCACAACCCGGCCAACGTAATGGGAATTCGCGCTGCTGAAAAACTTATGCCACAAACACCACAGGTTGCAGTGTTTGACACGGCTTTTCACTCTACGATGCCACCTCATGCGTTTCTGTATGCGATCCCCTTTAACCTGTACCAAAAGCATAAGGTACGCCGCTACGGGTTCCACGGTACCAGCCATCAGTATGTGACTGAGCGGGTAGCTGCGATGATGGAGCGAGACATCAAAGAGCTCAAAATCGTATCGTGCCACCTGGGGAACGGCGCCAGCATCGCTGCTGTCAGCGGCGGCCAATCAGTGGATACAAGTATGGGTTTCACACCGCTTGAGGGTCTGATGATGGGCACTCGCAGTGGTGACATTGACCCAGGTGCTATTTTCTACTTAATGAAGACATACGATCTATCGCTTCATGAAGTAGACTCGCTGCTCAACAAGCATTCCGGTCTGTACGGCATTGCCGGTGCGAGCGACATGCGTGATATCGAAAAAGGCATCAGCGAAGATGACAGACTGTCGAAACTGGCCTTTGATATGTACGAATACCGCATCCGGAAATACATCGGAGCTTATATTGCCGCCATGGGTGGAATCGATGCAATTGTCTTCACTGCAGGCATTGGTGAAAACACGCCAGCTTTACGTTCAAAGATCTGCCAGAACCTGAGCTATCTTGGTATAATAATAGATGACGAGCTAAATCAACAACGTGGACAAGACCTTGAGATTTCCACCAGCGATTCTGCAGTCAAAGTATTTGTAATACCTACTGATGAAGAGGTCATGATTGCTCGGGATACAGCTGCAATCGTGGGGAAAAAATAGTATAGACTATCGAAAAAGAGACTGGTGAATATCACCAGTCTCAATTCATAAATCGATGTCTTCCAATCGTGACAGTTGCCGGGCGGCTGTGCATAAACTTGTCGTTAGATTGTCTCGGATTAAAGAAGTAAAGTGCACCATTGGTTGGGTCATGACCCATTAAGGCTTCGTATGCTGCCCGATATGCCTTCTCATCCGGTTCATTGAAAAAAGCACCATTCTTTACCGGTTGGAAAGCATTGCGCTGGAACAGCACGCCGTAGAGAGTATTGGGGAACTGCGGACTTTTGAGTCTATTTAGAATGACTGCACCAACCGCTACCTGCCCAAGGTAAGGCTCGCCACGGGCTTCCGCATAGATCATCTGCGCGAGCCACTTCACCTCTTGATCAGAAAGTCTGACCCCAACTGGATAATCGCGAACATTACCGTACGATACCGTCAGAATTTGTCCTGGACGAATCACTTCCGATTTCAATCCGTTAAGAGCCTTAAGCTCGTCCACCGTCATGCCATACATGCGGGCTATTACGTAGAGGCTGTCCCCCCGTTGAACCTGATATCTTCCGAAAGTGCTTTGATCCATTTCTGGAATGGGAGCTTGTCCACTAAAATCAGGTTCGACTTCGTTTTCTTCCTCTTCTGGAAGCTCCGCTACTAAGTTATCTAAAGCGGGAGGAGCTTCGGCAACCTCGCTGGTAGTTGTTTCGGCGCCTACACCCACTAAAACCGCATTAAAAAGTGCGAAGTATAGCAAGTAGATAGACAGTGAGACGGCCAAGGTACGCTTTAACTCTTGACCAGAATACTGCACCATAATTTCCCCCTTTTTGGTAGCTCTATTTTATATTAACGGCGCCTGCTTTGCAAATAGTATGCAGCCATATTATACTAGTTATGCAGAGAATTAGCTGAAGGGAGGGACTTTGCGTGACTTTACGAGAGCTGTTCACCCCTAAGCGCGTTTTTTTGAGTGTGGGCATCATTTTATTTCTCGTTTTCTTTTCACGACAGCTAGTTACGACCTTTGTCCCGTTTATAATAGGGATTATTCTAGCCGCCCTGTTGGACCCGGTAATAGGTTATCTAGTCGATAGGCTCCGCCTCCCGCGCGGTCTGGCAGTAGGCCTTACTTTGCTTGCGGTAGGATCAGCTACTTTTGCTCTGCTCTTCTTTTCTATTAGCCGGATGGTATCTGAATTAATTGAACTCACTAATCTTCTGCCATCCTACGCCCGGGCGATCACCGAGCTCACGGACGATCTGCTGGAACACTTCAACCAGCTTAACGAACATATTCCACCAGTCATCAGTTTGAATATACAACGCAGTGTCGAGGGCTTCTTGGAGACCTTAGAGACAGGGACTCGGGACTTAATAAATAGAGTATTATCTACCTTTGCTAGTCTACCTACATTCCTCTTAGTGAGCCTTATTTCGCTTGTTTCTACGTATTTTGTGGCCAGAGATAAGGACTTGCTTGTGGATACTATGCTGCGTCTCGTACCGCTTAAGTGGCGGGACCAAGTTAGTCACGCACGGGAGCGTGTGGCAGTCGACCTGGTCGGCTACCTCAAAGGAAGAATCTTGATACTGATTGTTGCCGTCTTAGTGAGCGGTATCGGATTCTTTATCATTGGTACACGTTACTGGGTCCTCCTGGCACTGGTTGTAGGTATACTGGATACAATCCCAATTATTGGACCTGGGGTTTTGTTCACTCCGTGGATTGCTGTAAGCGCACTCGGTGGAGACCTCGATATGGCGGTCTATCTTACAATCTTATATTTCATCATTTTTGCTGTCCATCAGCTTGTTGAGCCCAAGATTATGGGTGACTCGGTAGGAATTCACCCGCTGATGATGTTGCTCGCCCTATATGGTGGAATTGTATTTTTCGGCGCCTGGGGAATTATTGCTGGCCCCTTCGTAGCAATTCTCGTGAAGGCGATTATCGCTGCCGGGCTGATAACCTTCCCGACTCGCTCTTGAGCTGTCGCGACCACCGCCCCTATTCTGCATAGAATAGGGGCTTTTTCTGTACACTAATAACGCACCACCGAAGGAGGACAGCCATGATAACACCTACCGTCAGCATTGCTCTTCTAGGGATAGTCACGGTTTTAATCGCTCTAGGATTAGGAGAACGAGTGTTAGAACGCATGCGGCTCAGCACCGCAACTGCCATTATCCTGCTTCTAGCGATGGTAGCAGCTCATTTTCTGCCAGAACTGGCGTTTTTCCCCGGTTTTAAGGTCCATCTCGGAGCTCTTATCTTATTAGGTATAGTCATCTATCTCTTGACCACTACAAGCCCCCAGGAAGCCCTCCGGGGCCTGCTGGTTGGCGTGATCACAGGAGCCATCATTTGGTTAAGTGACAAACTCCTTCCCGTTGATCCTGAATCCAGCTGGTTCACCATCGATCCTTTGTTTATCAGTGGTATTGCTGCCGGCCTCACAGCCTACATATTAGGTCGCTCCAGGCGCAGCGCTTTTTGTGGAGCAATATTAGGGATCCTTTTCGTTGACATAGCCAATATCATTGAACTGAACCGCTTAGGAACTGCCGAGACGTTTGAGATTGGTGGAGGCGGTCTTCTGGCTGCAATTGCGTTAAATCCACTAATTGCGGTAGGAATCGCTGAAATTATCGGGGAAATCAGGGAACGCCTGCATAGGGACATGATCCCGTCCAGTGGGAGTGATGACCGTGAATAATCGAAGCAAAGTGCGAAGCTGGCTGGCCCTCATGCTTGTCCTAATAATCGCGTCCCTACCAGCTATCGCAGACGAGCAAGACGATCTCGATGAATGGCTGGCTGTAGGAGAGTATTTTCAAATGTTAGATGAAGAAGGGAATATAATACTTGAGACGGGACGTGTCTTGGCTGAAGGCGATGAGTACTTAACGAGCGAAAATGAGCTGTACCGAATCGTCGAAGTAGATAACGAACAGCGGATTGCTCGTGCTGAATTAGTAGAAAAGGTAGAACTGCGGGTTGTGCCGTACGCGGAGCTCCTCCAGTCGGCGGGCTTGATCTTAGCTGGTAACATCGAAACCGATCCTCGGGGGTTGATCGGTGTCTATCATACCCACAATGCCGAAAGTTACGTGCCTACAGATGGCACAGACAGCATCTACGGTGAGGGTGGTATCCACAAGGTAGGTTCAGCGTTTGCTGATAGTCTGCGCCAGCGAGGCGTTGAAGTGAACCATTCCGAAAATCTCCATCTTCCCCACGACCGAGGTGCATACCGCCGCTCGCGGGAAACTGCTCTGGAACTGCTGGCCAAGAATCCTGATGCGATCTTCGATATCCACCGGGATGCGGCCCCTCGAGATGCCTATGCCCTCCAAGTCAAAGACGAATGGGTAACCAGTGTGCAGTTTGTTGTAGGACGCCAGAATCAGAACCTTGGAGTCAACCGTGAATTTGCGCAGTCAATGAAAGCCCTCGCAGATCAAATGTATCCAGGCCTGGTCAAAGGAATTTTCTTCGGCCGGGGTAATTACAACCAGGATCTGTCTCCTCTGGCTATGTTAGTAGAAGCTGGAGCGCATACAAACAGCCGTGAAGCGGCCGAACGGGGCATAAGATTGTTTGCAGAAGTAGTGGATCTCTATTTTTATGGAACTGCCGAAGCCAGCAGTGCTGATGAGGGAAAAACCGAGGGCTCTAAAGCTGCCTCACGCAGCACACTCGGACTGCTTGCTTTCGTTTTGGGTGGTGCGGGAGTTTTCTATGTGATCAATGCTGGTGGATTCCAATCTGCAGTAGAGCGCATCAAAAATCTCTTTAGGTCCCGTCTTCGCTAACCGAACTTCAATACAGCAAAAATCCCGGAGGAACTCCTCCGGGATCTTTTTTTGAACCTTCAAAACTAAACAACAGAAAACAATCAACAAGCTCCTTAGAAAGGAGG
>CALKAR010000251.1 GCA_937988745.1 uncultured Peptococcaceae bacterium | reverse complement strand
GAGGACGTTCCGGAATAGTCTGCTCTGGGGTAACGTAGTTCTCATAGGGCCCTCCGACCGTGCGGTCTACTGCCAAGAGCCAAGGCTGGTGCTGACGTGCTTTTTCAACGACTTCACCCAAGCGGATATCCTGACCGGCTTGCGGGCACACCCACCCAGCGTCAAGCCAGAGAATATCAATACGGCCATATTCGGTCATCAGTTCCATGATCTGTTTGTGAGTAAAGTCAACGAACTTCTCCCACAGCCAAGGATACTCTGCCGGTTTGTAAGAGGGTCCACGCCAAGTTGGGTTTGATCTCTCATGTCCAGGCGCCCAGTAATATGGAGTATGCCAGTCCGCCTTGGAGAAATAGGCAGCGATGGCAAGTCCCCTATCCCGGAAAGCATCGAACACATGCCGGGTGATATCAGCATACTTGTGCATATGGAAAGGGCAATCTGGTCCTGTAATTTTGTAATCTGTCTGCTTGGTATCCCACATGCAGAAACCATCGTGATGCTTGGTTGTGAAAATCAGGTACTTAAACCCAGAGTCAGCAGCCAACTCAGCCCACTTATCAGGTTCAAAGCGCAGGGGGTTAAATGTCTTGTTGAGGTTGAAGTACTGACGCTTGAACTCTTCAGGGTCTTTTTCCCAGTCGTAGCCGACTCGGGACCATTCAGCGTCCGCATCGCTCAATGCCCACGATTCTACAAGGCCTAACTGTGAATATGGCCCCCAGTGGATCATCAGCCCCAGCTTTTGATCCTGAAACCATTCCAGCTGTTCCTGGAGAATTGGTTCCTCTGGGCGGACATACCGCTCTTCTTGACTATAGTTGTGTACTCCCTGTTGTACTACGTTGTTATCAGCCATCGATTACAACCCCCTCCGTAATTTCAATTCGAGCACGCAGGTCTAAAGCATTGGCATGAGGTCCGACCATGATATCAAACTCACCTGGTTCGACCACCCACTGATACTCTCTGTTAAACAGTTTAAAGTCATCAGCGTAAAGCTCAAAGGTAACAGTCTTAGTCTCACCAGGATTAATGGTTATTCTCTTAAACCGCTTCAGCTCTTTATGAGGACGCACAACTGAGCTCCATAGATCGCGAATGTAGAGCTGTACTACTTCGTCGCCTGTCCGATCTCCGATGTTAGTTACATCGACGCATACCTTAACAGGATAGTTGCTTCCGACCTCGGTTGGCGATACCTGTAGGTTGCTGTAGCGGAACTCGGTGTAGCTTAGTCCGTAACCGAAGGGGAACAAAGGTTCCCAATCCATTTCTACATAAGTAATGCGTCCACCAGGCTGACGATTGTAATATACGGGCAGCTGACCAACGGATTTCGGGAAGGAAACAGGTAGACGTCCGCCGGGGTTGATGTCGCCAAAGATAGCCTCAGCAATCGCCAGGCCACCCTGTTCACCGCCATACCAAGCTTCGATGATAGCAGGAATGTGTTCTGCTTCCCAGTTCAGAGTCATGGCACGGCCGTTTTGGAGCACCAGCACCACAGGTGTACCTGTTTCGTAAACAGCTTGTAGGAGTTCGAGCTGTCTACCAGGAAGTCCGAGCTCAACCCGGTCTACACCTTCACCGCAAGTCTCGTTCGAATCACCTAAGCAGACCACAGCCACATCGGACTGACGGGCAACCTCCACCGCTTCCGCGATCTCATCGATAGGCTGACTCCAACCGAGCAGCACTTGCGCACCGCCACCATCCTTGCAGTATTCAACCTTCAGGTCATACTCGCGGCCCGCTTCAAAGTTGAATTCGACTTCAGCGCCGCCCCGCTTACCGTCGCCCCATCCATCAATAATCAGCTCACCGTCGATCCAGACGCGCATGCTGTCGTAGGTTGCAATACCGAGGACTCCAGTCCGGTTCTCAGTGGGTACCAATTTACCGGTCCAGCGAACGGTGTAGTGTGTGTTGCCAAGCTGATGGAAGGGCTTGGTGGCAATCCAGTTAAAGTCAATCTGACGATCAATCCGCTCGAGAGGCTCACCTTCAAAGTTGGGGTTATCGAAGTACTGACCGAAGAGTCCAGGCTCTCCTTCAGGGGTCTTGAGCCAGTGGTTTGGAATTGCCTTCAGGTCTACACCTGCAATTTCAACACCAACGACGTGGCGCACCACAGTATCTTCAGAAACAAGCCGCTTAATGCCCTCTAATACTGTGACAGGCTCAAAGCCGTATGGGCTGGAGGAATAGCCGCCTAAACGTGGTGTATCAGCACTCGGGCCGATAACAGCAATCGAGGAAATGTTCTTATCCAAGGGCAGAAGGCCGCCATCGTTCTTAAGCAGTACCAGGCCTTGGCGGGCCGCTTCTAGAGCCACTTCTAGATGCTCAGGGCAGCGCACGACGTTCTTCCACTTATTCTCATCCTCAACGTATGGACGCTCGAATAAGCCAAGCATGAACTTAACCCGCAGAATACGGCTGACCGCCTGATCGATAGTTTCCATCTTCATCTCGCCACTCTGCACCATTTCGATCAGTGCATTCTGGAAGAAGTCATGGGGATAGTCATAATACTGCATGTCCAGGCCAGCCTCGATCGACTGCTTGATAGCCTCTTCACGACTCGGGCATACGCGATGCCAGTGATAAAGATTGCCCATCGCTCCAAGGTCTGCCCGGACAAAGCCTTTCATGCCCCATTTATGCCGCAGTACCTCAGTGAGCAGCTCGTAATCACCAGAAGTCGGAATACCATCAATTGAGTTGTACGAGCACATTACGTTCAAGGCGCCGCCTTCCTTAATGGCTGCCTCGAAGATTGGCAGATGGTTGGTGTAAAGATCACGCTTGCCAATTAGAGCAGGAGCGCAGTTCAAGCCTCCAGTCGGTATACCGTATCCAGCAAAGTGCTTTGGTTCTGCCACAATGCTCGTTTCCGATGTCAGGTCATCGCCCTGCATTCCCTTAACCATGGCCACAGCCATCCGGCTGGAGAGATAGGTGTCTTCACCGTAGGTCTCCTCCATCCGTCCCCAGCGTGGATCACGAGCCAGATCGATTACAGGCCCAAAAATCTCATGGATGTTAAAGGAACGAGTTTCGGCCGCGAGAGCTTGACCTACCTCTTCAACAATCTCTGGATTCCAAGTAGAAGCCATGGTAATGCTCTGCGGGAAAATAGTGCAGCCAGGGCGCGCTAGGCCATGGAGTCCCTCTTCACTAAACAAAATCGGAATACCCAAGCGGGTGCGCTCCATGACGTATTTCTGCAGCTGATTGTTGATCTTGGGCGTTGCATAGAGGTCGTGGATGGAACCAAGGCCAAGATCACCAATGGTTTCTTCGACAACATCCCAATCTATTTCATCTTCATCTGTAACTAGATGAGGGTTTTTCAAAGGTTGTTTGAGGAAGTTCCTTCCTATGTACATGTCCATCTGCCGAACTTTCTCTTCAAGAGTCATCCGGCTGAGAAGGTCAGCTACTCTTTCTTCAATAGACAAGTTTGGATCCTTGTAGCGCGGTGTAGTATCCACCTAATCCATTCCTCCTAAAATTATGTTTAAGCCTAAACTGGCCCCTCGATGAGGAGGGGCCAGTTTATATTGTGTGAAGACTCTACTCTATATTATTTTGTGAAGCCCAAGAGGTCGTCGACATAGGATTGACCTACTTGCACTACAGAGTTCATAGCCTCTGCAGGAGTGCGTTCGCCATCCATTGCGGAAGAGTAGGCGTTCCATACTTCTTCAGCAGTGAGTGGGTAGTTCAGGATTTCGCCTTCAGAGCCATAGATAGGCAGGAACTCGGTGAAGATCCGAGCAGACTGAATGTCTGGGCAGTAGGTGTTAACCAGTTCTGCGTAGCGGTCTTCAGCATAGGTCTCCCAGTTTGCAGGAGCAAACAGGAAGTCAAGCAGAGCTGCCATTTCCTTTGGCTGAGCAGAGTTCATAGGCAGACCAAGGCCGCCGATGAAGCCTGTGTACATGGAGTGGTTCTTAGCAGATGGACCCTTCGGGAATGGCAGGAGACCCCAGTTGACGTCTGCAGTCAGAAGACCGTCGAGCTGCCAGGTTGCTTGGAATGCAAAGAGGGTCCGGCCTTCTGTGAATCCACCAGAAGTGGTGTTAACCTTGTCGATGTAGTTGAGTTGACGGCCAAACTCGATAGCCTGGAGAACACCTTCGTCGTTCCAGTTGTAAATCAGTCTGCCTTCTTCATTAGGCACGAAGAAGTTTACACCGTTGGATGCTACGAGGTAAGCCCAGGTGTAGAGGTTTTCCATACCGTATTGATCTGGCTCGCCGTCGCCATCAAGGTCCTTGGTAGCAGCGATAGCCATTTCACGGAAGTTATCCCAGTTCCATTCGCCGTTGAAGTACAGCTCGTATGGATCAGCTAGGCCTTCAGCTTCAATGATGTCTTTGTTAAATACGAACCAGGTGGTTGCACCGTTTGGCAGGATTTCGAAGCTGCCAAGTACGTAGACTTTGTCGCCAATGGAGAAAGCGTCTACGGCAGGGTTAGCATACTTACGAGGCATTGCGTAGTATTCATCACCCAGAACGTCGTTCAGAGGCAGCAGAGCGTCAGAAGCAATCAGTGGATAGAATGTGTCACCATTGTCAATGGCCCACACGTCGTATTCGGAGTCACCACTGATGAGGCGGGTAACCATGGTTTCAACTGCCTGATCTGCTGGAACGGTGAGAACTTCAATCTTAACGTTGAACATTTCCTCGGCTTGAGCTACAAGACCGCTCTTGCGCTGGTCCTCAAGCTTATCCACGCCACCGACGAAGGTGACAGTCTTGCCACCAAAATCAATGTTTTGTGCACTTGCAACCGAGGTGAACATCAAGCCAACTACGAGTAAAAGCGCTAATACTTGGAACCTTTTCACCCGAATAGCCTCCCTTTATTAATTGCTTAGACACAAACCGACAAGTTTCCCCTACGACAACAGACAACTCCTCTTAACAAATAATTTTCTTACATCACCCCCAGCTCCGTACCACTTTCGGCTCTTAGGTATGGTAATTACACCTAACAACTTCTCAATGCATTTGTTTCGACAAGAAACATTGATTTCCTTCAATAACCGTAACCAAATTTGCACAAGCGTGTTTTCCAATGCATGCGAATTACACCGCGCCAAATATTTCTTGTAAGTCTTAGCCAACCAGACCAGTACGCTCAATACTCTCCACGAAGTAGCGCTGCAGTACAGCATACATGATGAGTAGTGGTGCAATCATGAGCATGCTGCCTGCATTCGTGATCAGCGAGAAGTACTGCGGGTCAGTCTTTCCGAAGTACTGCGCCAGTCTCGTAGTGATATTGCTGAGTGCCACGGGCAGGAAGTTGCTGTCCAGATACAAGGTCGTTAAGAACGAGTCGTTCCACTGCCAAACGAAACCGAATAAGAAGACAACCACCATTGATGGGACAGCACTGGGAAGCATGATCTGAATAAAGGTCCGCAGAGGCCCAGCTCCATCCACATAGGCTGCTTCTTCAAGGCTTGAAGGCATTCCCGCGAAGAACTGCCGCATCACAAGGATAAACAAGCCGTTTCTAAGCCCTGTACCAGTAAGCGCTGTTAAGATGAATGGCCATGGACTGTTCAAGAGGTTGAACCCCTGACCTGGAATCAGTCCGTAGATGTTGAAGAACCGCCAGTTGAGGTACAGCGGAACCATCATCATCTGCGGCGGCACGATCAATGTAAAAATGGCTGCTGCCAAGACAAGGTTCCTACCCTTGAACCTGAATCGTGCCAATCCGTAGCCTACGAAGGTACTGGATACGAGCTGCAAAGTGGCGACTACCACTGAAAGAAGCAGCGAATTGGTGAAGGTCTTGCTGAAATTCATTACTTCCATAGCAAACCGATAGTTATCTAACGTCGGCCGCTTTGGAATATATTTGACCGTTTGGTCGATTAAGTCACGCCTAGACATGAACGACGAGGAGAGCTTGCTCAAAACAGGATATAGGATAATGTAAGCAATTCCTAGGATTAGGACAGTGCGAAAGACGCTGAACAGAAAGCTGCCTAATTTGTGCTTTAGAGCAAGGCGCCGTTCCCGTGAGACAATTGCCATATGCTAGTTGCCCCCCTCCATTAGTCTTGATAAACCACATAGCGAGAAATTATACCCACCACTATGGCCAATATGATTGACACAGCAGCGAAGTACATGACCCCCATGGCGGTTCCAATACCGAAACCAGCTCCTCCAAAGGCTGTGTCCCTGATGTAGTTAACCAGCTCATTGGTGGGTGCCAAGAAAGAGTCAATGATTGAATAGACCACGTTTGCCAAAATGGTAGGGCTCAAGACAGGAATGGTAATCAGCCAAAATGTCTGCCATGCTGAAGCCCCTTCCACCCTGGCTGCTTCATACAGTGATGGAGAGATGGACTGTAGGCCTGCCAGGAAGATGAGAATTTGAATTCCCGAAGCCCGAATGATCTCAGGAATGCGGTCCACTACGTTGATAACGTACAGCAGCATCTCCCGAGGAATCTTCATCTGCATGAGAAACTCTGTGAGAGCTGGTCCGGACAAGAAACTGGTGGCTGCGGAAGCTGTCTCCCTCATCATGTTAGCCATGTAGTCACCAGCTTCGAGTCCAACAATAACTCCCGAACTGAGAATCACAGGCAAGAAGAAGATGGAGCGGGCCAGGAGCCGGCCCTTAAACTTCTGATTCAACAGCAGTGCTGCAAAGAAGCTGAAGAAAATGATCGCTGGTACGTCCAACAGCATGTTCAGCAGTGTCTGCGTAAAGGTGGGCAGGAAGTTTGTGTCCACAAAGAGCGCATGCTTGTAGTTTTCCCAATTGTTGTAGATGAGTTCATACCCGCCTGTAACAATCCGCAGGTGATTCAAACTGAAAATCACCGACTGGATAAACGGAGCGAGAAAAAACAAGATGAACCCAATGATGAAAGGCAGTGTAAACAGGTAGCCCGTTAAGCTTCTCTGCTGCGTTAGGGTTAATCTCTTCCTTTTCAATCCTGTGCCCTCCTTTCATACACTGCATAACCTTGACCCGGTACATACCGTCCTGCGGCAAATATACCAGTATTCGTGTAGTTAACGATCACTTCGATACCATTTTCGTAAGTGGTACGGTACACGCCATCCAACAGCCTAGTGTGGTCCACAATCGCCTGACCGCGAACCTTTTCCAACACAGGCTTAGCTTCTTCAAACAGTGCAAGTGCTTCATCGACTGTATCAGAGTACGTTGTTGCTAAGAGGTAAGCGAAGTCACTGCCCTTAATGACCGAAGAGTCGGCGTGGCTCCAACGGAAGTAGGGAATTTCCCCTGTTTCCAAAGTCTTCAGGAGCTTCTCTCTGGTGATTCCACCCTGGTTATAGGGTTTTCCAGAGAAGTCAACCAAGCCATGCAGCACCATCTGATAAAACGGCACTGGCTCGTCGATAATTAGCATCAAGCTTTCATCGGTCGGTGCCTCAACAATCTGCTCGGCATAAGGGAATACAGTATCGTTGCCTCCTTCTACCACCAGGCTGATACCTTCCGAAGCGAAACGCTCGAGCTGTTCCCTGATATACAGCAAAGCATCTTGCCGATTCACTGCTCGATCTGCCCGGTCTTGGAAGTCAGAGTAAACTACACGTCCCATCTGCCGCAGCGAAAGATTTGCACCCTGATAATCTGCGAAGTCTTTCAAGAATCCATCTACTACCCAGCCCAAATGCCGGGGTGAGAGGATGTAGTAGTATTCATCACTGATCTGCTGGAAGGTCGCTTGGTTGAATTTGAAGAGCTTAGCCGCCGAACGATTAAGGAACCGCGCAGCATGTTTTCCAGCTCTAAAGCTGTCAAACATCGTATCCCGCATCACTGTCATAAAGTTCACATCAAGGTAAACTTCGACGTCGTCGAGATTAACGAGGTTAAGCAGCTCTTCCTTCTTGCCAAGGGCCGATTCCAGTCTAAGCTTATTAGGGAAGTAGTGCTCAATTCCGCCGCGAGACCAACCCAAGTAGCGCAGCCTTAAGCTGTCAATTCCCTTGGATTTCAGATCTTGCGCAATCTCAGCAGCCTGAGAATAAGTGGTCATGGGGCGAATGACTTCCCGGGGAGCTCCCATCACGGGCTCCTGATCGTGGAATCCACCGATCAGCTCGACCATTAGAGGTACAGGGCTGTTCGAATTGATCTTCTCGAGACCCAACCGTTCCACGAGATAATCGCGATATTTGTTTGCCATACCGGAGTAGTTTGCTTCATCACCGGTCAAGAAGTGGTAGCGAATTGAAATGTCGCCCTTATAAGGTTCCACTGCGTAAGCATCTACCATCCGGTTATCTAAGGTCGACTCAACCCCATACAAAATGATCGTGGTGCGAGGGGTCAGATTGAACCGAGCATAGGCCTTGTTAAAAGAGTCGGTCTTACCTGCCAGTTCGGCAGAAATATTAGCTAAAGCCTGACCATCCTCGATGATGGCAAACCAAGCCCTTTCCCCATCCTTCAGGCCAAAGACTGGCATCCGAACTAGAGGTCCCGTTGAAATGTTTTCCTGCTGTGGTGCAGTAGAACGATCAGGACCATAAACCGATCCGAAGTATGATGGCAGGTTCAGTTTCTTCGAGTTGTTGAGATACATCAACCCACCGCTGCGGTCGGGCACAAAGATGTAGCCCTCCGAACTCCGACCTGCCGCCCCGAAGAGAGGCAGCACATCAATGGATGTGGGCATATAGGTAGCCAGTTCGCCGTCTTGCGTTTCCACATTGATTGGATATACCATTTCGCTGGTCAAGACTCTAACAACGAGCTCCGGTCCATCCAACTTGATTTCCACCGGCAGCCGGAAAACCTGTGGGTTAGGCTTTGGTGGATCGATGGCGGTCTGCTCATGGTCAGCAGTTACGTCTGCTGGAGTATAGCCGATATCCGCAAAAATGCGAGCTAATTCAGGCTTGTAATAGGCAGGGTAAGTGCCATCCAGCAGCACATACATGGGTTCCCCACTCTTAAGAAACTCCATGTCCGCAGCTGTAATTAGAGCACGCCGGTCATAATCCACCCGATGGTTCACAATTGTATCAGCGACAAGCTCCACGTAGTGCTTCAAACGTTCTACAGGTGTGTTGTTGTTCCCGATATACCGGTCGAGGATTTTACCCTCGAGAACCACCAGTTCGTGATTGCCCAAAACATTGGGTAGTTCCATCCCATATACAAAAACTTGTGCATAGGGATCATAATCACGCTCTTCGGTCACAATTAGCGTGTATGCTTCTTCAACGATCTGGCGGTCAAACCGATCTTCAATCTTCTCTAGTAGAGCATCAAACTTATCCTTCTTAATGAAGATCGGATAGTAAGCATCGTCTCCCCACTGTTTACCGAGGATGAAGTCGAACCGCACGCCTTGATCGATGTGAGTAATAGTGAATTCTTCGTTGAGAACACTATCCACATAAGAGTTCAGCGATCGAGCTTCGCGCGACGGAGTGTAGTAGTTGAGGGTCAGCATACCCCGCATCGCATCACGGGCCGCACCCCGCTTTACAGTCTCCTGACGTACTTCAGGCAGACCGCCGAACCAGATTTCCTCCGACTGCTTGTCTTGTACAGCAAATTCAGCTGTCTCCTCATTGAGGTAGAGGCGCAGGTATTCGTTTTCCTGCACAACACTGTAACCCCGGAGGTTAGCTGCCAAGACTGAAGACTGAAGACAAATGAATAGTAGCAAGCAGATCAGGCTGATTAAGCTTCGCCTTTTCATCGTACGTGCTAACCCCCTTAAATCCTAAATGTTACTTCGGTCCAAATCGTATCGACAAAACCGAGTAGTTGGGCTAAGACGTTCACAAACAGCAGTGCCAAGAAGATTACGACACCAATTCCAACAACAGTTAAGCCGGTTGTGAAGAGGTTCTTCCCAAAGCCATAATCATGAATTACACTCATACCCACCAAGAGTAAGAATACTGCCCAAATCACTGCGAACACTTGGAAGACGTAATAGAACGCGCCTTCATCAAGTGTGATCACCCGGCTGAGCAAGATCAGTGGTGCATGAATGAGTATAATCGGTACTAGTGCGTAAGCTGTTGTGATGTAGATTTCCTTAAAGGAACCCTTACCTTCCATGATACTTGTCAGAGCAAGGTTTACTCCGCACCACAAGAAGAATGGCACTAATACGCTGGCAATTTCCATATAAATATTCAGCTCTCGAGGATCTTTCATATTAAAGGGGAATCCTGTGTACTGCCGCGCTAGGATGAATGTCAGCATTACCAGCGCCAGAATAGTTGTAGCAGACCACATATCGCCCCGCTTTTCATGTTTCAAATCCCAGAAACCGTCGCCAGGCCGCACAATGACGTGAAATGCATACTTGAGTTTCTGCAGGTATGCGACAAACTTGTTTTCACTGACGGTGTAAGCCAAACCGACATAGCCCATGCGGGCACGACGCCGACTCCTAACGAGACCGATCAAGTACAGGACGATCGCTGCAGCTACAATACCGGTCATGATGTACGAGAAGTTCTCGTTGATCCATTCACGGCGGTACAGAGCTAAGGCCTGGGAATACCCTTCGCGGTCACTGCCTAACTTGTAATAATCCATGGCCTCGCGATACTCACCTTGGCGCAAGAGCGCACGCCCGATGCCGCTGTATGCCAAGTCTAGGTTGGGGTTCTGCTTTAGAACCTCACGCCACACGTCAGCAGACCCGTCGTAATCACCTTGCTGGTAAGCTTCAATTGCACCGAAAATGGCGCGTGCGTAATCGGTTGGTTCCAGCATAGTGATCATGTTAAGTCGCCTGTCCAGCACAAGCAGGTTATCGTGCAGGTAGTCCAGCGCTGCTGGAGTCCTAAAAGCGTTCCGCTCAAAGACAGGTGCACCAAAGGCAAACAGCATGTTGCCGTTGTCATCGTAGGTGAAGACACGGCCTCTGGTCAGATCGACTACTGAGTAAATTCCGTTCTTCCATACAACGATGTCCTGTAAACTGGAGCGACCTGTGATTGTAGCACCCCGAATCTCACCGGAGAGAATGTAATCTACGTCGCCCATGGGTTCGAAGAACCCGTTGCGCCGAAGCACGTCTTCTCCTGCAGGGTTAAGGCGGCGGATGATCGCAGACCGCTCAGTACCTCCACCCGCTACAGTTGTATAAATAAAGCCTTTGTCATCAATGTCTGCACTGCTGTATTCTGTAGGAATAAACAGTACAGAACGTTCCTTCTGAGCGTCAGTCATAATCTGGCGCCAGAAATATTCCCACAGACTAGGCCTCACAGGGGGTGCACCAATGAATCCGCTGAAGACACCTTGCTCGTCAAACTCCATCAAGCCTTCAAGAACACCTTCAGCAATTACATACACCCTGCCAACCCGATCCGCCACCAGTTTCTTAGGACGGAACCGGAAATCTTCTGGAATAAGTTCCTGATCAGTAGGATTTTCAATGGTCCTGATCAGCTGATCATTGCTGTCTAGTACCACTACCCGATTGTTGCCGTAATCAGCTACGTAAAGGGTGCCATCATCAGCAACGAATAGGCCCTGTGGTGAAGCAAAACCGTCTTCTTCACCGTTGTTGTCAAATGCAGAAATGGTGCGCACCAACCGCAGATATTCATCAAGAACAACAATGCGATTATTGCCAGTGTCTGCCACGTATACCAGATTGTCCTGGAGGACAAACAAGTCCTGCGGTTCTTTAAAGGCACCGATTCCTAAATCCTCACCGAACAGCTCGAGCACATTCCGGTATACCGCTGGGCCAGGGGCGGCGTCCCTATCTTCGGTGTAGGTATAGCTGTCCTGAGCGAAAGCCACGGGCTGTGCTAGGACAATCAGTACCAGTACAGCAGTCCATAGGATTTTCAACCGATTCTGTTTCACAATAAACCCCCCATCACCATCGATTACTTGATACCGGAAGCACCCATTGTTTCGATGACTTTACTTTGGTTAATAACGAATACTGTAATTGGAAGTATCATCATGATTACACCCACTGCTGCGGCTACACCAGCACGGGCAATACCTCCGGCAACAATCTGACTCAGGGCGTAAGGGAGCGTCTTCAACTGCTCACTGTAGATAAACTGTCCGCCCGTTTCGCCCCATAAAGCTTGGAACGAAAGAATAATCAAGGTCAGCCAACCTGGCCGGACGTTAGGCATAACAATTCTCCAGAAAATTGTCCATTCGCTGGCGCCCTCGATGCGAGCCGATTCGAGCAGCGCATCGGGGATCATCGCTTCAATGAACTGTTTCATCAAAAACAACCCTAAGCTCATGGCCCAAGCAGGTAGGATAATAGCCCAATGGGTGTCAACTAAACCGAGATAAGAAGTGATGAGGTAGTTCGGAATAGCTGTAACCTGCTTAGCAAACATCAGCGACAAAACAACTACCGAGAACATCCACTTGCTGCCTGGAAAGTCGTGTTTGGCCAAAGCATAGGCTGCCAGAGAAGCCAGAATGACGTGGCCAGCTGTACCTCCCAGGGTAATGACAAGCGTGTTCACCAAATAACGGGAGAATGGAACCCATGAGCTGGACATTAGAACTAACAGGTCATAGAAGTTGGCCAAGGTTGGGTTCCGCACAAAGAACTGCGGCGGCCAGAGAAACAGCTCGTTTAACGGCTTGAAAGCGTTAGAAATCGCATACACCAAGGGTAAGGCAGAAAACGCCGCAGCGGCTCCAATAAAGAGGAGAATGGCCATGTCTCCCCCGAAGGAACGGGTTGGTTTGGTGGTCCAGAATCTTTGTCTTAAACGTTTGATCACAACTGTCCCTCCTTAGGTCCCGATCTTATCAAGCAGGCGCTGCACAAGTCTTTGTGATATGACCATGGTAAAGAACAAGATTACCGCAATGGCCGAAGCCATGCCCATTTCAAAACGGACGTTACCATAGTCGATCAGGTGTGCCACGATTGTGTGTCCTGCGTAGTCTGTACTGGGGAAACCGACCAATGGAATGATCTGTTCCGCAGCAGCGAACGAGCTTGTAATGGCCATAATGGCACCGAACATCAGGTAGCCTTTCATCTGAGGCAGGGTGATGTAGAACAGCTCCTGCCAGCGATTTCTGATACCATCAACCGCGGCTGCTTCATACAGGCTCGGATCAATACCCTGCAGACCCGCGATAAAAGCTAAGAAACTGGTTCCCAAGCTCATCCACAGTACAACGATGATTACAACACTCATCATCCACTGTGGGTCTGTCAGGAACTGAATAGGCTCCTTAATGATGCCAAGGTAAAGGAGACGAGAGTTAATAAACCCATAAGAGTCTCCGCTGAACATGATAGTCCAAATCAGATACAAACTTCCGGAAATAGACGGGGCATATAAGAGCAGAGTCAAGAAAGCTCTGATCCGCGGTCTTAACTCGTTAATCAACCAGGCAAACACGAAGCTGGCCAGGTAGCTCAACGGCCCCGTTATCACAGCAAATACAAACGTGTTCTTTACCGCAATCAGGAAAACATCGTCTGCAAGCAGAAGACGCAGGTAGTTTTCCCAACCCACCCACCGGGGAGGCTGCAGCATGTTGTAATGGGTAAAGCTCAGGTAGATTGCCACTGCAACCGGCAGAATGGTAAACGTGAAAAATAGAATGCCGTAGGGCGCTACAAAGAAATAAGAAACTTTATTCTGCTTAATGCGCTTCCATAGTTGACCAAGCTTGCTCTCAGGCCGGTAAACGGCCTGAGTGCTCACTTGTCTTTCAGGCATAGACGCCATTATATCCCCCCTCACTGCTCAACCCAGTACAGCTTGCGGTACTCTTCGGGCAGATCTTCGAATTTCGTGGGTAGGCCAAATTCTATCCGCTTGCGTTCGATTTCTTCGTTGATCAGACGGTTGTAGTCAACTAAGATATCTCGCGCCGGTTTGTTGTTATAAACAACCTGACGGAAAGCGTTGTCGAGGTAACGGCCGATCATGTAGCCGCCAGGTACCTCAGGAACGCCCCGCACCCACTGCCACTGGGCCATCAGCTTCTGATACTCTTCCACTGACCAAGGCAGACCCGCTAGAGCTTCTACGTTTGCAGTTGCATAACGTCCAGCAACACCGAGGACACTCTCAATCTGGCGTCCGAACTCAATCTGGGTTTCGGTGCTGGTCCACCACTTGAGGAACTCCCAACCTTCCTCAATCTTGTCAGATGTAGCCATGATCATGCTGCCGGTCTGACCGACTGCTGCAGGAGCAGAGCGGTCAATGGTACCATCTTCTTTGAGCGTACCAGGTATCAGTGTAAAGCCCCACTTACCTCTCAACTCAGGAGCAAACACCTGCAGCTCGTTGTACAAGCCGTAACTTGCAATAACCAGCGGCATGTCACCCATCCGGAAACGGTTGGAGGCATTGTAATCTAGGGGCAGTTTGTAAAGCTCGTAAAGCTCTGTCCACAGTGTAAAGGCCTCTACCGCAGCTTCATGATCAAGGTTCGTAGCAATACCGTCTTCGATGAACAGTTCTTGGTCTTTCTGGTACATGAACATCAAGAGATTCAGCACTCCACCGCTTGATGACAGGCTGCCCATGGTCGAACTGACGTCACCGATAGAGGAGCTCATTGCTTTAGCCGGCACCGAGAACGGCAGGCCGAAGTCCATGTTCCGTTTTTGCAAAACAGGAATGATATCGAGTACATCATCCCATGTTTGTGGGATTTCAAGCCCCAATTCTTTCAGAATATCAGCACGATAGAACAGCATCAAGAATGACTGCTGGTCTGGAAGAGCATACACGCTGTCGCGGAACATAAATGGCACGATAGCGCTGTGCATAAACCGCTCTTTGACCTCATCGAAGCCAGGCATCGTCCGCAAGTCCACTACCCCACCGCGGAACGCGAAGTTCATAGGCTGGGCAGTGCTTACCCCCATGGCCACGTCAGGTCCTCTACCTGCCAAGGTTGCAGGTAGAAGCACACCCATACTGACCAATTCAAGGTTTACCGGAATTCCGGTCTTAGGCGTAAAGTCGTTTTCGATCAGCCGCTTCAAGATCTGAGCTTGGTCACGGCCCCATCCAATCCAGACTGTCAATGGTTCGACATCACCTTCGTAGACGTCGCCAACCATCGTGTAGTCATGGGTATAAGAAGAGGCAAGTGCTCTTACCTCATGACCCATCCGCTCACTAAATGTGGCAGATGCACGGGGCATTTCTTGTTCAGGTGATGCAATTACTAGATAATCAACAATTAATGGCTGTTTACGGACATCCAACAGCCAGGTTCCCAACGAACCAAGGTTGTCTCTAAACTCAGACAAGCGACGTGGAATTGAATCAGGATCATCAACCAAGGTACGGAGCTGACGAGAAAGGTCTCGCAGCACTACAGTAGCTCCACCGCGCTGGCCGGTATACTCTTCTAGAGCATCTGCAACCTCTTCTACGATGTCCGCCTGAACCAGCATGCTGTCCAGCAGTCCTGGAATGCGCTTAGGCAGCTCGTAGGTACGCATTGGGTCGGGAGTTGGCGATGTGATCATTACGATTTGGCGGTAAATCGAGTTCAGATCGTACACACTCTTTTCGACGGTACGGATTACATCGACCATATCGCCGAGAACGACTTCCATGGTAATACTGTGCGGCCCTTCCTCCAAGTAGATCAAGTATGGGTCTTCATCGCCACCTAGGACATACATGTCATAGATAGAAGAGTAAGGGAAACGCACCGCAGACATCTCTTTGAAGAGAACCTTGTCGTCAATATAGATGCGGCGGTTGCTGAATGAACCGCGGTATAAATTCTGTTTCGCTTTGATGCCAATCTTATAAAGACCAGACTGGGGCACTTCAAAGTCCCAACGCACCCACTGACCGCTCTGGTTCCAGCTTTCACCGCCGATAGCATTAAGCCGCATGAGAACTGGATCATACGGTTCTAAAGTGGGATCTCCATGGTCGAAGGTAGGCGCTAAAGTCGATTCAGAACGGTAAGTTGAATCCCGTTCCTGCAGCTTGATAAGGACTCCTTCGGCTTCCTTGTAGCCCAGCTGCTTGTACTCTTCCGCAAGTTCCGCATAAGCAGGAGGTTCTTCGACCTGGAAAAGACGCAGGTGATGGATAAGCATTGGTTCTTTGCGGGAAATCAAGCGAATTGTGTTCCTTCCCTCTTCAAAATAGAACAGGTAGGGCTCCGCATAGCTGCCCATAGAATCAGACAAAACTACGGTCCGCCACATGGGGTATTCCTTCTGTGCAGGACGCAGTTCGTTGCCTTGGTTGTCCATGCGGATTTCTTCCGCACTTCCCCAAATTCGAGAGAAAGACAGATAGCTCGCCCCTTCGAATGGAGGCTCGCCATTAATTTCAATTGATCTTTCGATGGCAGTACCTCTGCCCTCAACGGGATAATAAGCCAGTTCAATGTTGTACAGGCCTGGCTCTGTCACATAAACATCCCATTCAATGTAACCCCACTCGCCGGTGTACACAGCGTAGCCGTTGTATTCCTCAGAATAGACCAACTCCACATCCATATTAGTTCGGGAGTAACGGTCGCCAAACACATAGACTTGGCGATTGGGGCGGTCAGCACCCTGGGCAAGATAAGATTCTAGATAAGTCCCGTAATCGATCACTGCCTCAAAGCTAGCGATCTCATCAGCGAAAGTTAAGTCGTTTGCGGCATAAGCCGAAGCAACCCAGGGCAAAATCAACAGCAACAGTGTTCCAAATAGTATTTTAGTGGTTCTGCCCATGCTGCACCTCCATTCCCATTAATCCAGCCTGCGGCAAGACTCGCGCTCGATCAGGCGTACAGGGTAGTAGCACTGTGTATAACTTCTAATATAATCCCTGCCATATTTTTCTTGGCTGTCGATCTCCTCTATAAGCAAGCGCACAGCCCGATACCCTATCATCTCGGTGTGCTGAATAACTGTGGTCAGTGAAACTTCCAGATGCTGCAGAATATTTGGATCATCGAAACTGACAAGAGACAAGTCATCCGGGATTACCAAGTTCGCTGACCGGCATGCTTTTACAATATCCACTGCCACATAGCCATTCACAGCTATGCAAGCAGTGTATTCTCCAGAGAGGAGGAACTGCTGCAGTTCCTCCTCACCATTTCTATAATCAAAGGCAAAGAGGATGCCGTCGCCTAGACCCTTTTCTTGACAGGCCTTGCGGTAGCCAAGAAAGCGGTCCTTCGCGCTGCTGGTATTGTCACTTTGGTGTCTTACAAACGCGATTTTGCGATGCCCTAAATCGTACAGGTATTTCGCACTCAAATATCCACCTTGGATGTTGTCAGACATAACGCAGTTTGTCTCGCAGCCTGGGACCCTGCGGTCGATCAGCACAAAGGGAAAACCCTCTCGCTTAAGCGCAACGGCGCTTCGGCCGCCATCTTCTTCTTCACTAGGCATGATTATCAGGCCGCTGACGCCTTCTTCCTTAAGCCGATGAACTTCGTCCCATTCGCGCACGGCGCTGTTACCAGTTCCACGAATAGTCATGGAAAAGCGGGTATCGCGCAGTGCTTTCTGCATACCGTTGAGAAGAAGCATCTCCACCTCAGCATCTGAGAAAGGCATCACAATCCCCAATGTGTCATTTCGCTGCACAGTATTGGTGGATTCAGTAACATAAGTACCACTGCCTTGAACCCGATGAAGAATCCCTTCTGATACCAGCTCTTGGATCGCTCTACGCACTGTGTATCTACTGATGTTCAACTGCTCAGCAAGTTCACGCTCCGGGGGAATAAGTTCCCCCGGACCGTATAAACCTCGCTGGATCTTGTCTAGGATATAATCCTTGGTTTGTCTATACAGCATCTTACGATCAGTAAATTCCGTTTCTCTAGTCGCCAACAAGACTCACCTCTTTGCCGAACCAAACCCTCAAATGGTTGGGCTTTTTACCATACCACTATTATGGTTTTCAACAAAACCTTACAGATCCCTTTTCCAATCCGACATTTTTAACAGGTAATTACTTGCTGACTCACCTGATCTTGAATGTCTTGATCTCATAGGGATCAATATCGAAGGAGAACGTCTTACCTGTGAAGGGCACTGCCTGACACTCTTCTTCCATCAAGTTGCATTCCTCAACAGAAGATAGTTCAGCAGCCAGTTCGACTTCTACAGTCGAACGACGATTGCCATACTCGTAGAAGCGCAGCACAAGGCTGGAATCTTTTTCGCTCTTCTTGACAGTCTCCAAAATGACACCTTCGCCTTTAACCTTAATGAAGCTCTGCTCTTCAGGCAGAGAGCCGGCTGGGCTTTGGGTATAGACGGCGCGCAGCGGATAGTTCAGCTCATAAGCCTCTTGAGTGGTATTCGCTTCATACCAGTCACCGCTGTGAGGTAGGAGACTGTAAGTGAACTCATGGTGCCCGTGGTCCGCATTTGGATCTGGTTCAATACCAGACTTGAGCAGTGTGATACGCATGATGTTGTCTTTCACGTCATGACCATACTTGCAGTCATTGAGGAGACTGACACCGTAGTCACGCTGCGACAAGTCGACCCATTTCTGAGCACAAGTCTCGAACTTAGCATAATCCCAGCTGGTATTCCAGTGGGTAGGCCGCTCTACGTTACCAAACTGAATTTCGTAGGTTGCCTTTGTACTGCGTACATCCACTGGGAAAGCAGCCTTGAGCAGAATCTGATGTTCGTTCCAATCAATCTCTGTCTTGAAGTCAATTCGACGGCGATCGGAGTAAACAATCATCTGCTGTTTAATTGTAGACTGGAGGAACGGCCACTCAAAGGCAATCACAACTCGGCTGGGTCCGTTTTCCAGCACCTTCCACTCGACTGGATGCTGTACAGCGTATGGTTTTTCTCTATAGTAAATGTCAATGTCCCAAGCATCGTAGTACATTGGTTTGTCTTCGAAAGCCTCGATCACGTTAGCCGCCATGCCCTCAGGCAGTACTTCCCGGTCAGCTTCTTTGTCAAACAAGGAAGTGATCTGTCCCGCTTCGTTGAGAACGATGCGGTAGTAAGGCGACTCAATAGTCCGGCCTTCAAGGCGTACAGTCTTTTCAGGTGTTACCTGGTCTGCTGCCTGTACTTCATCCTGAGACTTCACGCGGAACGCTTTGTATCCAAAGCTCGGGATGTTGGGCACTTCAATCTCCACAACCTTGCCAGAAGTGGTTTCGACAATGCGAGCCTCAAGGAGTTTGCCCTCATCATCGACGAAGACCTTACCCTCCAGCTCATCGCTCCAAGGCAAGATAGCGGTGCCGCAGCGGTCCCAAGAGAGTGAGTTAAAGACAACGATTTTTTCGCCATCCATAACGACACGGCTGGCTAAAGCTTTGAGAGCTGTCTGCAGGTGATCCCAGCTAGAACCAAGCACCTGAGCATACTCTGCATCTGCATCTTCGTATACCTCAGCGATAGACGAGCCAGGCAGGATATCGTGGAACTGGTTGCGGAGCACGGTCTTCCAGTTCTCGTTGATTTCATCCTGTGGATACTCATGACCCGGTACTTCATTCATTGCTAGAGCGTTAAACAGCTCCACGTCATGAAGCATGATTTCACTGAGACGGTTGTTCCGTTTGGTGCGGGCCTGGGATGTATATGTGCCGCGATGATACTCGAGATAGAGCTCACCATCGACTACAGGCAGCTTCGGATTATCCTTCACCTTCTCTTCGAGACGTTCGAAGAACGGCTCGGCTTTGCCGAAGCGGATTTCAGGCAAACCTGGGATTTCCTGCATCTTCTTACCTGTTTCGATCATTTCCTTGGTGGGGCCACCGCCTCCATCACCAAAGCCATAGGCCAAGAGCAGTTCATCATTGATGTCCTTCTGCTGATAATGCTGCCAGCTCCGGACAGCGCTTGCTGGATTCAGTACACCGTTGTAGGTGTAGAAACGCGGCTTAGGCGAATCAGTGGTGGTAATGAAGTGAGTTAAGACTTCAGTACCGTCGATACCGCGCCACATAAATGTGTCATAGGTCGGCCGGTTATATTGGCTCCAGCTGATCTTGGTGGTCATAAAGTACTTGTGGCCACTCTTCTTAATAATCTGAGGCATTGCCCAGGAGTAACCGAACACGTCAGGCAACCACAGCACGGTAGAGCGGACGCCAAACTCTTCCTCCATGAACTTCTGTCCCATCAGGAACTGACGGACTAAGGATTCACCGGAGGGAACGTTACAGTCAGGCTCGACCCACATGCCACCTGTAACTTCCCACTTACCTTCTTTCACGCGCTGTTTTACCCGTTCAAAGATTTCGGGGTAATCCTGTTTGATGAACTCATAAAGCTGGGGTTGGCTGGCTAAGAATTGATACTCCGGATACTGCTCCATCAGATGGTTTACGGTGGAGAAAGTGCGGCTTGCCTTTTCCCGTGTATGTTTGATCTGCCACCACCAAGCCAGGTCAATATGGGAATGACCGACAGCAGTGATAACCGGCTGCTTTCCAGACTCGTCCTTCAACTCCCGCAGGCCCTGCTTCAGTTCTTCATTCGCCTTTGCAATCGATGCGTAGAATTCAGGAGAACGAGGACGACGGAAATCAGTGGTATTGACAGCGTCGTTCAAAAGATTAAGCAGGCTGGTGCGGATATAATCGCTTTCTGGCAGGATTCTGATAGTATCTAGAACTGTTGCAGCACGGAAATAGAAATCTTCCGCGGCTTCATTGATCTTTACCAGTTCTGCCCTGTAGAACCACCTTGTTTCATTCTGCAGGCCGCTGAAGGCCTTAATTGCTAAGTGGAACTCACCAGCTTCCATCCACTCTGGCAGGAGCAGCACTTCTGCGTGGTTGACGTCCAACCCCTGTACGGGAAGGCCGTTGATGTAAGCTAGTGACTCTGCCCCGCGCAGGCCACCGGTCTCGCCAGCACCTACTGCAAGATACAGAGCAACTTTAGCATCCCGCCATTCCTCTGGAATGGTTACAGTAGTTCTAAACCAATGTGTCTGGTCGCGGCCGCCCCATGCGCCGCCGACCTTAAAATCGTTCCACTGGCTGTCGTCGAACTCGGGCAGGTGTGCACCTGCTGCATTCTCTGGCCAATGTTTGAAGTCTTCTATTTTGGTTCTGTCTTCGTAAATATACGGCCGCAGATCCGTGATGTATCGATCAGCTTTTTCTACCGTAAAGAACATGCACTTCATTCCCTTCTAAGGTGTTCTAAAACTTGCACACCAGTACCGATCTGATAACCTGTGGACGAATAAACAACCTCGCCTTGTGAATTAACCGCAAGCACAATCGGATAGCTGCGGGGAAATACTTTTCCTAAAGCACTTTCTACCTTTTGAAGAGCAGTGTAGTCTTTGTCTAAGCAGAACACCGCTCCGCGGGGCAGATTTGTATAAGAATCGGGGTCAAAAGAATCGGTGAGCTTATCTTCTCCCATTGCAAGGACAACTGACAAGCCACGTTTCTCGTAATCAGTCTTTAGTTCCCCAAGTTCACGAATGAGATGCTTGGTTGGTTCCCGATCGGGCTCGATCCAAGCTAGCAGCATGTCTTCTTCCCAAACTGCTGCGTTGACTGCAACATCCTCACCGTCAAAGCCTTGGAACGAGACATCTGTCATGCGGCCCAATGCTGCTTGTTCCTTGTCATCCGTGCGGAGTACAAGCTCGACGGTAGTTGTTTCGTTTGCCCTAACATGGAAAGGCTGCACCCTTACAAGTACCGATCCATCAGCCAGTCTGTTGCCTGTGGTGAGCCAGTAGTAACCTGGTCTCACCTGGAGAGTATCACTGAAATCTTTCTCATCAAAGCTAGCTTCGTCAAGGTCGCGGAAGCGCAGTGTATGGAAGGTATTGCCCTCCAGTCTGGACACAGTGAAGTTGCGGTAGTACTCGAGCTTGCCTGCTTCAGCAGTTCTTCTGTGGAAGCGGACCATTGCATTCTGGGCCTGCCCTTCCTCACCAGCTTGCGTTTCAACATTGCCGCTGCCAATCCGAGCATCAACCCAACCCTCTTCAGTGAGATACTGGGGCTTTCTATCCATTGGATCAAGGCGGGCCGGAATGCCAAAGCTGCGGGCTAATGCCACAAACAATATTTCTTGGGCATGAGAATCTGCTAAGCCAAGTTCATAAACGCCGCGTGGGGTCGGGAATCCTCTGAACAGGCCGGTTTGTACCTCTTCAATGTTCTCCTTAATCCAATCGACTATCTTTGCCGGATTATCTTTGAATTCAGCCTGCATCTCAGAGCTGAACTCCGACCGGAAGAACGCCCGATACGGACGCATTACTTCTAGCGAAACCCGAGGGCACAGAACATAGGCAGCAAAGTCCTCATCTGAGAAGCGCCCTCTTTCTAGCAGGCCGTACTCGAGATGGTCTGTCAGTACCTCAGCAGTTGTATCGCCTAAGTCCTTCGCCGACACAACCTGCAGGATGCGCAGTGCCCACTCGCCATACTTCGGAGCGGCATCTTTGAGGAATTGTGCGATGTGATGGCTGTTTCCGCGCGCTTTAATGAGCACATCAACGGTACCGTCTTCGTCGAGGCCGAGCTCCTGAGCCAGTTTACGAGCTTCTTCTTCCGTAACGAAAGTAGCTTCGTAGGCTGTACGCACTTCGTCTTCGTACTTGAGCCGTGCGTTATTAGTCTCCCGCTCTTCTTCGGTCACCTGGACTTCTTTGTCGGGAAGCTCAGGGGGAGGTGTCATAGTCAGTTCAAACGCTTCTTCAGGCTGCTCCTTAGACAAACGCACTTCGACTACAGGACCGCTGTCGGCAGGAGCATACTTATAACCCCAACCCTCATCGTTGAAAGCAAAAATCATAAGATCGCCGTGGCCGGTGGTAATGTGCGCTTCACCCTGTGCATCACTGATGCGCCGCACTATGGTGGAAAACATGCCGAAGTTGAAGACCTGAAAATCTACAGAGGCACCTTCGACTACATCGCCCTGCTCATCCCGGACAACGACTGTGAGATCGCGAGTCGGAGCGTAGTTACTTAATAGGTTGAGCTCGGTATGGTCATCCCGCACCTGGACTTTCAACTCAGGCCCATCGTAAATGTTGCCTGGAATGCGGGTGTGAACCAGCATTGCACGGCGTGCTGGGCCAGAAAACCATCCCATGTTGAGCTTTGGTTCTGGCTCGCAAGCACCTAAGAAGTACCACTCACCATCAGCCCAAGCCTCAACCCACGCATGGTTGCTGTCGGTGTGAGCCCAGCGTGGGGTGTAGCACTGCCGTGCTGGAATGCAGAGGCTGCGCAGTGCAGTTACCAGCAGAGCCGACTCTTCACCGCAGCGGCCCTTCGCATTTCTGACCAAGGTCAGAGGCGAAGCGGTCCTAGGATCCGAGGCTATATATGTAGCCTTCTCATGAGTCCAGTGGTTTACTTCTAAAATAGCATCTGCCATCGAAAGATCCTTAACACGTTCAAGAAGCTCTTCCATAAAGTAGGGACGGTAATCTTCAATGGTCTCATTGGTAATCCGGTAAGGCAGTACGAAATGCAGGAAATGACTTCCCGAAACCTTCCTGCCCCAAGGAGTAATCTCCCGTGCCTTCAACGCATAGCGCACATGGCTGAGGAAGAGTTCACCGCTGTAATCAGCAAAGTCTGTGAGAGGCATATAAGCATAGAGGAATTTCAGTGCTGTAATCTCTTCAGGGTCGGTTAAGTCTGCAAAAACATCAAACATCTGAGCGCTGCGGTTTTTAGCCAAATCCTGCTTCAGCTGAAAATTGCGTTCGATTTCTTTAAGACTAGCTTCACTCAGTCCAAATGGGTTCACAATAATTCCTCCTTCCAGGTCAGCCCGTCTTCGCGGATATTCCAGGTATAGGTACCATCTTCAGAGAGCACCGAGGCTTGGAATAAGCTTGTGGTGATTTCAATCTTGGGTTTAATTGTCCACTCATCATCACCCTTAAGCAAGGAAAAATCATCGGTGAACCTGCCGTTAGCCGTGTAATACGCCCGCTGGCGGTAATAGAGGCGGCGCAATTCCCATTTGATTAGTTCATCTTTGCTTAAGGTAAACTCATAAGGACCATCAGCGAAGACTAAGAAACCCCACATTTCTGGATAATGCATATTAATAATCCCCTGTGGTGACCACACCCAGTTATCTTCTGGATAAGGCCGGCCAGTTTCGGGATTGATCACTTTGACATACTTGCCGTTTTCTACCTTGACCTGCCACTCAACCCTTGAGAAGTTGATGCGCCAGATATCTCCCACTTTTGGAGGGCGGCCTTCAGGAGCGCATTCACGCAAAATCTTCCAAGGCATGGCAATCTCTAGACTCCACCCTTTGTTGTCAGCATTGGGGTTGTTGAGTTCCCCATCGATATGGACCGCAGTCTTCAGTCCACTGATATCCCACCCATTGATAGGCGGCCCTCCATCACGATAGGGTTTAGGAAGCAGCAGATCCCATACAGTATTGAGTGCGTTCATTTCAAATTCATAGTAATTGTGAGTGTCTCCATCAGGGTCAATGAATACTTCGAAGTCATTGTCGTAGAATATCACCGAGTCGCGTTCGGTGAGAGTAGCCCAGATTTCGTCTTCCTCTAAGTACGCACCGATGTAAAGGTACTCATCATCCCAGAGCATTTTGACCCGAGTACGTTTTGCTGGTTTTGGACGAACATCACCCTCAATATCAACGAAGTCTTCGCTCCAGGGAGCGTGTTCCCAGAACTCTTTATCGAGCCGACCGTCCAGCTTTAGGGGTCCTTGTGCTCGCTGTGCGATGTAGTGGCGGGGATTGAAACCTCCCCGAGGTTCTTCGACAACTCCCCATCTGCGATATGCTGACATGTACTTACCTCCCCTATAAAATAAAAAGGATTCACTAACTTGCTCCCGAATAAATCCATGAATCTATGCTAGAAAGGGTGCTGATTTTGTCAGACAAGAAATATCTTCTCATCGGCTATGTGGAGGGCGGTGCCCTGCCAACAGTCACACCCGAGGATGCTCGGAAAATGACTCATATAAACATCGCATTCGGTCACGTGAAAGATGATGCTGTTACAGTAGAAAATACTCGGAACTTAGATTTCCTGCCAAAACTGCGAGAATACAACCCCCAGCTTGAAATTCTCCTTTCAGTAGGAGGTTGGAGTGCAGGCGGTTTTTCTAAAGCTGCATCTACCGCTGAAGGCCGCCGCAAGTTTGCGCAATCTAGTGTAGAAATCCTCCGGGCGCACAAACTCGATGGCATCGATATTGACTGGGAATACCCCACTTATGGCCAAGCCGGAATCGACGCCAGTCCAGAGGACAAGTATACTTTCACTCTGCTCTTAGAGGAACTCCGCCGTGCTCTGCATGAGCAGGGGCAGAAAGATGGCCGTCACTACTATCTCACAATAGCCGCTGGTGCTGGCCAGTACTTCGTCGAAGGTACCGAAATGGATAAAGCCCAAAAATATCTGGATTGGGTGCAGCTCATGACTTATGACATGCGGGGTGGATTTCAGAATACAACCGGTCACCACTCTAATCTGTACACTCCAGTAGGAGACCTCAACCGCAGCAGCGTTGTGGATACAGTGAGAATTTTCACTGAAGCTGGAGTACCAAAGGAAAAGCTTGTTATTGGCGCCGCCTTCTACTCCCGCATGTGGAAAGATGTACCTAATGTGAACAACGGGATGTATCAAATGAGCCCATCAAACGGCGGCTATGGTCCGGTCTATACTGACCTGGTAGCCAATTACATCAACAAAAACGGTTTTGTTCGGTACTGGGACGATGTCGCCAAAGCACCGTGGTTGTTTGATGGCTCAACATTTATTACTTACGATGATTCCGAATCCATGGAGGCCAAGTGTGCTTATCTGAAAGAAGCTGGCCTGCTGGGTATCATGTTCTGGGAATACAGCTGCGATGAAACACATACGCTGTTAGATACACTTTATAAGGCCCTGCAGGATAAATAAGTTAAATTTATAAGCTGATTTTGGGCTTAAATGGTATGTTGTTTTTACCATACAACTTATATATCATTCTTCTCGGCTGCCCGATTCCCTTCCGTTAGGGCGTCTTTCTCTGAAGAAAAAAGGAAGTCCCAGGTGAGACTTCCTTTTTTGATGTCCTGTTTACTCGTTGTCGGTAATGACTGCGCCCTCTTCGCGATACAGATCAAGCTCTCCCTCGAGCTCGAGTTTAATAACTGTAGCTGGCGATTCGCAGTGTTCCTGAGGAAGATCAATCCATAGGATGCCAGGAATATTGAGCCAAGGAGCGCCACCAAGCTTCTTGTACTCCAGCTCCGCGCCAGACTTCAGCACGCTGATGTGCTTAATCTTGTTGCGGATACCTTTAACAGGAATTGGACCCTGAGGCTTACCGAACTGGAACAAGTAGATAGTGCTGCGGTCTTGAGACAGGGTAGTAGGTCCATAGAAATGCCCCCTAGGCAGCCCTGCGGTCGTTGGGTAAATAGCCTCTTCATTTCCGCGGATGAACTCACCTAGTTTTTCTAAGCGTTCCACCTCTTCCGGAGGGATAGTTCCGTCTTCCATAGGACCAATATCAAGGAGCATATTGCCGCCGAGGCCAATTGTTTCACAGAACATCCAGATAATCATTTCTGGAGACTTATATTGAGTATCCCGCGGCTGATAACCCCATGAGTTGTTCATGGTAACACAGTACTCCCACGGCCCTTTCGGAGGCACAACCGGAATGCCCTGCTCAGGGGTAGCATAGTCGCCCAAGCCCCACATGCGGGAGTTCAAAATAGTATTAGGATAGTTCTCATCGAACCAGCGGCGCAGCTCAGGGAACCGCCACTGTTCAGAAGAACGTTCCCAGTCTCCATCAAACCACAATAGATCTACTGGGCCAAAATTGGTCAACAGCTCTTCAAGCTGTGCACGGTGGAACTGGAGGAACCGCTCCCAAGCTTCAGGATCTTCGGGGCCAGATGGGTGGGTAAAGCGGTTTTTCTGCAGAATGTCCTGCTTTTCTCGCTCATCGGGTCTGTAAATGGTAGCGTAATCAGGATGAGACCAGTCCAGATGAGAGTAGTACAAACCTACTTTCAGATCGTTTTTACGCAGAGCCTCAACATAAGGTGCGATCAAATCACGGCCTGCTGGAGTTTTCTTCACTACGCTGAGATCATTCTGCTTCGTATCCCAGAGAGCTACACCATCGTGGTGTTTTGTGGTAAGCACAGCATAGCGAGCTCCTGCTCGCTTGAAGAGCTCAGCCCATGCCTCGGGATCGTAGTTCTTGGCGGTAAAGCCCTCGCACTGAGCCATATAGTCTTCATACGAGATAGAACCATGATAAAAAGACCACGATTCGCCGACACCTTTTACTGCATAAATTCCCCAATGGATAAAGATGCCGAGTTTTGCTTGCTTAAACCAGTCCTGCATCATCGCAGATCACTTCCTTTCATCCTTAATCTTCTCATAATCAACCCTTAGACTTCCAGCAAAAACAGGTTAATATATTTTAGACAATTGGAAGGAATTGTATAGTTTGTCTTGTATTTGTATATTGCGAAATTGTTTAAACCATTAAATAAGGGGAGGTTAGGCATGCGAATCAAGCGGATCGTGTTGTTCTTGGTGTTGGCTTTGGTGCTATCGGCTGGCTGTGCTGCTGCTCAAGGGAGAACTCTAGTGGACTTCGAAGCTGAGCAGCCGCTTGCCGGAGAAGAGGCTTTCCGGTATGTTGTCCACACCACAGACTGGGCTTCTCAAGGCGAGCGTTCAGCACGTGCGGTGCATCGAGCCATCTCTGTTGATCGAAAAGGCTTTGTAGCCTGGCGAGGCGAGACAGATTGGACCGGTTACGACACCTTTATGTTTGACTTCTACAATCCCCTAGATGTACCAGTAGAAATAGCAATTTATGTGCAGACATCTCCCAACTGGAATTGGTACGAGTCTGAAACTCAGCTTGTCCCAGCAGGGGAGCAGTTTGACGTAACGTTCTCGCTCACCGAAGCTACATGGAAAGGCGAAGAAACCAATTGGGAACACAGCATGACTCCACCGCTGGCTGACCTATTGGGTTGGGGGATTTTAGTCTATCCAACCGAGGTTGGTATTCCTGAAGGCTCACTCTACTTCGATAACATCCGCTTGGGTGGTGAAGGTGCTCCGGTGCAGGAGAAGACTCCAAGCGGCTCTTCACCAATTGCTTTCCGCCCGGGCGACTGGGCAATGGGAGTAGGCGATGGCAAACTGACATTTGAAGACAATACTGTTCATGTTACAGATTATACTGGCTGGAAACTGCTTCAGATGGGGGCTAACACCACCGGTGTTGTAGACCTGTCCGGCTACACAGGCATCCGGTTTGAAGCACAAGTATCGGAACCAACAACTCTCGAGCTTGCTCTCCAGCTGGAAGACTGGGCTTGGCAGGTAGTACATCGCAAAGATCTGGATCCCAGCGATGGCTGGGCCTTGATCGAGGTTGACCTGACCGGCTACGATCTTTCCCATATTAATGCACTGTGCTTCCAAACAGCTGGCGGCGATTGGTCTCTGCGCAACATCTATCCCACACCATGGGCAGATGCATCGGCCGCTGCTGATGGTTCAGCACGTGTGCGTCTCTCAGGCAAGGCTTATGTGGACATAACACTCGAGAAGGTCGAGATCACTGGTGATTCGCCCATCGCCTTTAAAGAAGGCGACTGGGTAGCCAAGGAAGACAAGACCGTCTTGGAATTTGCCACCAATGAAATGAAAGTCAGAAACTACCCTGCGTGGACTCAAGTCGAAATGGGTACCAATAGTGCAGCCGGTGCTCTAGACCTTACTGGCTATACCGCAATCCGCTTTGAAGTCAGCGTTCCTGAAAGCAACACAGTTCAGTTTATCATCCAGCCCGAAGACTGGGGATGGAATCAACTGTGGAGCCAGTGGATTTCTGCTGATGATGGCTGGGTAACGGTTGACATTGACCTTACCACTGTGGAGTTCGATTTAGGTGTGATTAACGCTTTGGTCTTCCAGGGCGGCGGCGACTTTAATGTCCGTAATATAGTTCTCCTGCCCATGCCTGAACCAGATACTTCTTGGGAAACCGGAATCAGCTACGGCGCAGACATTAAGCTAACCTATGACCTCAGCGATGACTGGACAGCAGTCATGGAGGCCAAAGTTAACCAGGATTCCTTTAAGATTGGTCTGATGGAAGCTAAAGGACGAGTAGAAAATGCTAATGTACGCATATTTTTGAACGGTACTGGCGCAGACCTTGGCGACCCAATGGGAATCATCAAGGGAGCCAAGTACTACGAAGATAAGACAGCAGGCGTAGATGTGCGAGTCCCTGTGTTAACAGGTTCCACTCATGCCCTGCTCTCCACTCCTTTGGAGGACCGGGACAGCACTCTTGTAGCCGGTTCGATCAAGATGCCTGTACCGTTTGTAGAAGGAGTCGAAGCACAGCTCCTAGCAGCCACTGAGTTCATCAAGGCTGAAGATAACGACACTGTACAGCCATATGTGGTAAGTGGAGCTGTAACTGCTGCACTGCCCTTTGACGTAAAGGTAACAGGTCAGGCAGCATACAGTGGCGGTAAGAAGGATGGCCTAGGCCTGTTTGCGAAGGCTGCGTACGAGAACTTCGAAGCAGGTGTCACCCACGCCCCAACAGGTCTGTGGACCGATCGGAGCGATCACAACGACGATGGCTACGGCACCTACTATATACAGGGTAACTTCAACATAATCCAAGATGTACTGTCAAGTGGGTTCTACTTCAACCAGTGGTACAACCATAATGAAGAGCAGCCCTACAAGAACTGGTTCGGCAAAGTATACGCTGACTGGAACATCGTTTCTGGTGTAACGCTGAACACAGTGTTTGAGCAGAAATGGGCTAAGAATTTCGATTCAGGCAAGTATGACAAACTCGAAGAGAGCAAGCTGATTGCCCATCTCAAAGCCACTTTAATGGAAGATCTCAACGGACAGCTTACAACTATCATAACCCACGAAAATGGCAAGCATCTGAAGGTGCCAGGATATATGCTGCGCCTCACTTACACAGGTCTGCCCAAGCTGACCCTCTTGGGTGAGTATGGTTTGTCAAAGAAGTCATCTGCAGGAAACTGGGATCACAACGTCCATCTAAAGGCAACTTACAAGTTCTCCGATAGCGGCAGCTTAGCTCTAGGCTATGGTAAAGCAACACTAAACAGTGACGAAAACGCTATCGTAACTCGCAGCACACCTCCGGGCTACTACACCCTGTCCTTTACCTACAACTTCTAGAAGCAAACTAGAAACAGTAGAGCCGGGTGCCTCATTCGAGGACCCGGCTCTTTTTGCAGCTGTTATTAATGAGCTTTGACTTCGGTCCAAACACGGTCGTATTCTTTCAAGACTTCCCCTAGGCTGACAAACACCTCGGTGTTGACCAAGTCTTCCTCATCGGGATACGCAGCTTTGTTGTTACGGATTTCTGGATCTAGGAGCTCGCGGGCTTCAATATGTGGTGTGGCATACCCTGTGTAATCTGCATTCCGAAAAGCGATTTCAGTGCGGCAGAGGAAGTCGATAAACTTCTCGGCTGCTTCCTTATTCTTGGCTCCCTTAGGAATAGCCATGCCATCAAACCAGAGGTTGGTTCCTTCTTTTGGAATGGCGTAGTCTAGATCTGGGTTTTCCTGCATTGCATAAATCGCTTCACCAGACCAGACTAATGCCAGAGCTGCTTCTCCCGCTACCATTTTGTCCTTAATCTCATCAAGAGCGTAGGCCAAGACCAACGGTTTCTGCTGCTTGAGCAGTTCACCAGCCTCGCTAATCTCCGTTGGATCTGTACTGTTGAGAGAATACCCTGCTTTGATCAGCGCAATACCAATGGCATCCCGCTGACTGTCCAGCATTAGAATCTGCTTGCTGTATTTCGGATCCCAGAGAATATCCCAACTGTCTACAGGATCATCCACCATGGTGGTGTTATACAGGATTCCTACAGTTCCCCACATATAAGGGATGGAGTATTCATTGTTGGGGTCATAATCCTGGCCCTTAAAGCGATCATCGATATATTTGAAGTTTGGGATGTTAGCGAGATTGATCTTCTCAAGCATACCCTCGTCTCGCATCCGAGTAATCATGTAGTCGGAAGGGAAAATCAAGTCGTAAGAGCTGCCTCCAGACTTGATCTTGACGTACATATCCTCGTTGGTGGCAAAAGTGTCATAAACTACCTTGATCCCTGTTTCCTTCTCAAACTCAGCGATCACAGACTCATCCATGTAGTCGCCCCAGTTGTACACATACAGTGTTTCTTTATTACGGCTGCATCCGCTCAGAATCAATGTCAGCAGCAGCAGCCCGCCCAATAAGACTAAGAGCCTCTTCTTTGTCATTCTGGTTCCTCGCTTTCTTTTCGTCCCGGATCTGCCGTACATTTACAACGAGTAACAGAAGCAGAACCGCAACGAACATAATAGTTGATAGAGCATTAAGTTTGGGGTTAATCCCCCTCCTGGCCATAGAGTAAACCGTAATGGAAAGGGTCGCTACACCCGAACCTGTGGTAAAGAAGCTCACCACAAAATCGTCAATGGACAGGGTAAATGCGAGTAAGAGACCCGTAATCACCCCGGGCATGATTTCCGGCAGAATTACCTTCCAGAAAGCATACCAGGGTTCAGCCCCCAAATCGAGGGCGGCCTCGTAAAGATTTTTGTCCAGCTGTCGAAGCTTGGGCATAACACTGAGAATGACGTAAGGTATGTTGAAAGTGATATGCGCCAAAAGAAGAGTTAAATAGCCAAACTGCAGCTTGGCAAAAACGAACAGAATCATCAGGGAAATGCCGGTTACGATCTCTGGATTAAGCACTGGAATGTACGTCAGATTCATAACCAGCTTCTTCTGCCAGCCGCGGGAATTGTGAATACCAATTGCAGCAGCGGTCCCAATAATTGTCGCGATCAAAGCTGAGGTGATACCGATAAACAGTGTCGTATACAAGGAGTTCATGATCACTCGATCTTGAAAGAGCTCCACGTACCACTGGAGGGTAAAACCGCCCCATGTACCTCTCGAGCGTGCCGCGTTAAAAGAGAGTGCAATCAGCACGGCAATGGGCGCATAGAGGAAGGCAAAGATCAGATAAACGTAGCTGCGCTGCAGAAATTTTACCATAGGGCTCTCCCCTCCTCTCCATCCTCAAAGAAGGACATAACGGCCATGCTGATCAGGATCAAAATGATCATCACCATCGAAATGGCCGAACCAAACCCCCAGTCACCAACTACAAGGAATTGCTGCTCGATGAGGTTCCCCACCAAAGTGTACTGCCCACCACCAAGCAGGCGAGAAATCACAAAAGTTGTCAGGGCTGGCATAAATACCATTGTGATTCCAGAGATCACGCCGGGCAGGCTTAGAGGCAGGATTACACGGGAAAAGGTAACAACTTTGTTAGCTCCCAAGTCGGCCGCAGCTTCTAAGACCCCTCGATCAATTTTGCTCAATACAGAGTAAATGGGCAAAATCATGAAAGGCAGAAAGTTGTACACCATACCCAACACGACTGCTGAATCCGTATAAAGAATATTCAAAGCCGGCAGTCCAATTTTGGCAAGCAGCTGATTTACAAACCCACTGCGCTCGAGAAGCGTCAGCCAAGCATAGGTACGCAGCAGGAAGTTCATCCACATGGGAATGACGAACAGCATGATTATGGTATTTTTTCGGCTGAAAGCATTACCTGCCATAATCAGGGCCGCCGGATATCCCACAAGCAAACAGACTGCGGTGCTGATTACCGCCAGCTTAACGGAGCGCCACAGCACTTTCATATATACGGGCTGAAACACTCTGCGGAAGTTTTCTAGTGTAAACTCGGCACCATTAAATCCTGTATGGGTAAAGGCATAATAAACAATCAGAAAAAGCGGCACCACGATGAAGATGGTCATCCAGACAACGTACGGGAGCATAGCCCTTGAGCGATTCATCCGGACGACACCTTCTTCATGATGTGGATGTCCATAGGGGCAACAATCATGCCCACGTTAGAACCGACAGGCTCCATCAAGGTGCTGTGCACAAGCCATTTAATGCCTGCCGCTTCCACAATCATTTCATAGTGCACTCCAATAAAGGTGACTGATTTAACCACGCCCTGAAGCTTAGCTTCTCCTGGCTGCACCAGCTTGATATCCTCTGGGCGGATGACAACATCGACCGGTTCCATCTTCCCAAAGCCACCATCCACACAGTCAAATACCTGACCTGCGAACTCTACAACCTTGTCTTCGTGCATTACGCCATCTACTATGTTGCTTTCACCGATAAAGCCGGCTACAAAAGCGTTGCGCGGTTCGTTGTAGATATCTTCTGGAGTTCCGATCTGCTGGATCTCTCCATCCTTCATAACGGCAATCGTATCTGACATTGAAAGGGCTTCTTCTTGGTCATGTGTCACGAATACAAAAGTAATCCCCAACTGTTTCTGCATGTTCTTCAGCTCGTGCTGCATTTCCCGGCGCAGTTTCAGATCAAGGGCGGCCAGCGGCTCATCTAACAGCAACACTTCAGGTTCATTCACCAAAGCTCGAGCAATCGCCACTCGCTGCTGCTGTCCGCCGCTGAGGGAGTCAACTGACCTCTTTTCAAAGCCGGTTAAGTTCACCAAGTCCAGCATCTTGCCTACCTTGGCCCGAATGGTTTTTTCGTCCATCTTTTTTATACGCAAACCAAAGGCGATATTTTCAAATACGTCTAAATGAGAAAACAAAGCATACCGCTGAAAGACAGTATTTACACGCCTCTTATAGGGAGGAACATTGCTTATATCCCGTCCCTCAAACAGAATTTTACCCGTCGTGGGTTGTTCAAAGCCACCGATCAGACGGAGAGTGGTTGTCTTACCACATCCGCTGGGGCCAAGGAGAGTCAAGAACTCATTGCGGCGTATATAGAGGTCGATTTCTTTTAGTGCTGGTGTTCCGTCATAGACTTTAGATACTCCTACAAGGTGAACTAACTGCTGATCAGTCATTGAGCTCCCCCTTTCTCTTACTAAAAACTAGGTGGACTGGCTACCCAGAGCACCCTTGCTCTGCTTGTGCCAGGATTAGAGATGTAGTGCGAAGCTGAAGGTTTAAAGTAAAACGAATCGCCGGATTTCACCCGAAATTCTTCTGAACCAATATGGAGCAGAATGCTCCCCCGCAGTACGTAACCAAATTCTTCACCATCGTGGGGATCCTCGGCGGCTGTTTTCCCGCCAGGTTCGAGCTGTACAATAATAGGCTCCATCACATTCTTCTGCGCGTTGGGAATTATCCAGTGAATCTCCGAGCCTAGGTCCTCATTTGTTTTGACAAAGACTTCCTTCTTGGAGAAGACAATCTTCTCCTCAATGTCATCATTAAAGAAGTCGCGCAAATTGGTACCCAAGGACTCCAGGATGTCCACCAAAGTCGCAATCGACGGCGAGGTCAGCTCGCGCTCGACTTGTGATATAAAACCTTTAGTCAGCTCGCAGCGATCCGCTAATTCTTCCTGTGTTAAGTTGTGTTTCATGCGCAATCTTTTGATTTTCTCTCCGATTTTCATAGCATACCTCTGTTTCCTCTCACTAAACTAAAGGTTTAGGAGCACTAAACAAGAGTATTCTAACCGCATATTTTTGGAATGTCAATAGGTTCGGACAAAAAAAGAAAAAGGTTTTTGGAGAGGCCGATAGGCCCCTCCGAAAAACCCCATCAATAGCATATTTGAGCGCGTTCCCACCGATCAAAAGCCTCTGCCAAACGGTCGAGTGGAAGACAGAGTGAAATGCGAAAATATCCTTCGCCGTAATCTCCATAGCCGTTCCCCGGAGTGATTACCACACCAGTCTTTTCAAAGACGTATTCTGCAAAACCTAACGAGTCAAATGTCGGCGGCACCTCGGCCCAAAGGTAAAAGCCTGCTTTAGGGGGATCAACATCCCAGCCAAGCGCTTGTAGACGCTGGACAGCAAGGTCCCGACGTTCTTTATATGTTTCTATGACATCTGGGTCGATCGGCTTCCGCAGTGCTGCAATGGCTGCATACTGAATTGGCTGAAACACTCCTGAGTCAATGTTTGTCTTGTATCTCCTCACTGCACCTACTGCTTTGCTGTTCCCGGCAAGCCAACCAATCCGCCACCCTGTCATGTTATAGGTCTTTGATAAAGAATGAAACTCTACTGCCACCTCTTTGGCACCGTCAATCTCCAAAATGCTGGGAGCGCGATAATCGTCAAAAGTTATTTCTGTGTAAGCGGCGTCATAGCAGAGAATTATATCATAGTGCCGAGCCAGATCGACCGCATCTTCAAGAAATTCTCTTTCTACTACTGCGCCGGTCGGATTGTTAGGGTAATTCAGCCACATGACTCTCGCCTTTTCAAGGATCTGCTCTGGAATAGAAGACAAATCGGGCAAGAACCCATTTTCCTTAAGAAGGGGCATTTTGTATATCCGCCCTCCGGCTAAAATGGTTCCAGCTGAGTATACTGGATACCCCGGATCGGGCACTAAAGCTATGTCACCTTGATCCAGAAAGCAGAAGGACAAGTTAGCAATGCCCTCTTTTGATCCGATCAGGGTGGTTATTTCGCTTCGCGCATCAAGCTCCACTCCAAAGCGGGCTAAATACCAATCAGAAACCGCTTCACGGTATACCATAAGACCGGCTGACGATGGATAGCGGTGATTCTCACTGCGATACGCCTCCTGGACCAAAGCATCGATCACTCGCCTAGGAGTAGGAAGATCAGGGTCGCCAATCCCCAGGCTGATTACATCTACTCCACGCACTTTCGCCTCAGCAACGCGCTCTTCAATCTGCGCAAAGAGGTAAGGTGGTAGGGCATGAATTCGATTTGCCTCTCGCATTAATTCCAACTCCTTACAGATTAAGATGCTCATCTTTCGCCCAGGATTTGTCTGACACTCTTCTCTCTTGAAAGGAAACACTCAGACAAGAAGCGAATGAGTCAATATTGATTCCTTACCTGGGGAGGATGGCTTTTTATGATAAAATTCGGTACCGGCGGCTGGCGTGCAGTGATCGCGGAAGATTTTACGTTTAGCAACGTACGCCGGGTGGCCAAGGGAACTGCGCTGTACTTAAAGGAAATCGGACAAGCCCATAAACCTGTTGTCATTGGACATGACCTGCGATTCTTGTCTGGAAGATTTTCGCGGGCTTTTGCTGAGATTTTAGCACATGAAGATATTCCCGTATGGTTTATCGAAGATGTGGTACCCACTCCGATGCTGATGTACGCGGTAGACCAAGAAAACCTGGCGATGGGCATCATGATTACCGCATCACACAACCCATCACAGTACAACGGCATTAAAGTGATTGTCGAGGGAGGCAAAGACGCTCCCCAAGAGGTAACCGATCGCCTCGAGGAGCTGATTGCACCTATCCCCGATCTGAAAGCACCAGAAGTTGGATTCCATGAACTCTTAGAACAAGGCAAGATTCAATATTACTCTAACATGAACGCATATATCGACTCGCTTCTGGATCAAATTGATGTGCGAGCTGTGCAGCAGCTTAATCTTAAAGTACTGTTTAACCCGATGTTTGGCGTCTCAAAAGACATTATGGCGATGTGCCTTGCATCCTTAAGGTGCTCTATCGACGTGATGAATGCAGGCCGCGACACCATGTTTGGTCAGCGTGTGCCGTCACCGTCCCGCGAAACGCTTCAGGACATGGAATACCGCATGAAAGAAGGCCGATACGATATCGGTATTGCCACCGACGGCGACTCTGACAGAATCGGCCTCTACGATGAGCTGGGCAACTATATCGATGCAAACGAGATCTTGAAGCTGCTTTATTATTATCTGAAGAAGTACCGCGGCGAACGGGGCGGCGTGGTGCGCAATCTTACTACGACTCACATTCTGGACCGTATCGCCTACTCATTTGGTGAACCAGCCTTTGAAGTACCGGTTGGTTTTAAGTATATTTCGCAGAAGATGGATGAAGAAGATCTTTTGTTAGGCGGTGAGAGCAGCGGTGGCCTGAAGATTCGCGGGCATGTAAATGGTAAAGACGGCATCTTAGCGGCACTCTTGGCGGTAGAGATGCTGGCAAAGACAGGTAAGACCTTGAGTCAGCTGCTCGAGGAAATCAACGAGATCTACGGCACTCTCTATTTCGATTTCATCAATACACCCTATGCTCCATCTGAGCGGACCCGTCTAGAAGAACTGCTCATGGAGGAGAAATACGTACCTGAGTTTGGCAAAGAGATTCAGCAGATTTCTTATATCGATGGTGTGAAGTTCTACTTCGCTGATGAAACCTGGCTGTCCATTCGTTTTTCTGGAACCGAACCGATTTTGAGGATTTTCTTGGAAGCACGAGACCGAGCAGATGCAGAATACTTCAAGCAGGTCATTCTCAATGATCAACAACTAAATCTTATAGTAAGGAATGAGATGTAGATGTTAGGTGTAATTTTAGCAGCAGGAAAAGGTACAAGACTGAAAAGCTTAGGCAAGAACGTTCCAAAAGCACTGATTGAAGTTGGTGGAAAACCTTGTATAGAGCACATCATTTTGGGTATGAAAAAAGCGGGAATTACCCGCTTCGGCATTGTAATTGGACACTTAGGAGAGCAAATTGAGGAACGCTACGGCTCTGGCGCCGATTTGGGTGTGGAGATTACCTACCTCCACCAAGACCTTTCTGAATATGGTACAGGCCGCGCTGCCATGCTCGCAGAAGAACTGGCTGCGGGTGAACCAATTATGCTGTCCTACGGTGATATCATAATCCATCCCGACAACTACCCCGCCCTGCTCGAAAGATCAGAACGGGGCCGATACCCCACTAACTCAATAAACTGGGTAGACGACCCCTCTGCAGGAGCTGCGGTTTACTTAAGACCTGATGATACCGTAGAAAAGATCGTCGAAAAACCTGCGCCGGGCACGGCCACAACAAACTGGAACAATGCTGGGATCTATGTATATCCGCCAATCATCTTCGATTATCTGCGCAGACTAAAAGAATCGCCCCGAGGTGAATACGAATTAACAGATGCGCTGCGGCAGATGGTAGAAGACGGTTTAGAAGTCCGCTCACACCGCATTACCGGTTACTGGCGCGACATCGGCCGTCCCGAGGACGTAGAAGCTATTAACGAACTGCTCGCCCAGTTTGATTAGTGACTGCGTTGGCGTTCCGCTTCCCGCATCATGCGGATATACTTGAAGAGCGCGATAATCGTTTTCGCATCGTGGATCTCACCCTCGTCGATCAGCTGCTCTGCTTCTTTGAGAGGAATCCAGCGGACTTTAATATCCTCCCCATCGTCGAGACGCTGCTCACCAGGGGTTAGGCCCTGACCTAAGAAGAGGTAGAGCACCTCGTTGGTGTAACCAGGAGTAGGATATAGGTATCCCATAGGTTCGAGTTTTTCAACCTTGAAGCCCGTCTCCTCCTCGAGCTCACGGCGAGCGCACTGCTCTGGAGTCTCATCGCCGTCGATAGAACCGGCCGGAAGCTCCAGCATATTCCGGTTGGCTGCCGGACGATACTGCTCAACCATGAGAACCTGACCGTCCCGAACAACCAGGACCGCAGCAGCACCGGGATGTTCAACCATTTTAAACTGACGGACGCGGCCGCCGATCCAAGCATCTTTGGTAATAAACCTAAACACATTCATCACCTCGTTGAAACTATTCTTGCCCTATGGCAGAAGTCCTGTTGGGGCCTGAGCTCAGGCCCCTTTTTGTTATTATTTTTTCTGAGCCCGCTCCCGCTCACTGCGTTTGAGAATTAGCTTGCGAAGACGTAGGGCTGTAGGGGTAACTTCTAAGCATTCATCTGCAGCAAGATAAGCCAGGGACTGCTCCAGACTCATCTTTCGCGGTGGAGTCAGCCGAATGGTGTCTTCTGAGCCTGCTGCCCGCATATTTGTTACATGTTTTTGCTTAGCCACATTCACATCTAGATCACCACTGCGGCTGTGTTCCCCAACAATCATGCCTTCATAAACAGGAGTACGAGGTTCAATGAAAAGCACGCCGCGCTGCTCCAAATTTTCAAGAGCATAAGCGGTGGCCGTGCCCTCCTCCCAAGCTACTAAGCTTCCAGTCTGCCTTTCCTTAATCTCACCTGCCCAAGGGCCGTAGTGAGAAAAGGCGTGATGCATGATACCATAACCCTTGGTCTCTGTAAGGAAGGTCGAAGCAAACCCTACTAGACCACGGGCTGGGACGATGAACTCCACCCGCACCTGTCCATCCTCTAAAGGTGTCATTGACTGCATTTGTCCCTTACGTGTACCTACCAGTTCCATCACAGCACCCACGTGTTCTTGAGGAACATCGACGACTAGATTCTCATAAGGCTCTTCTATTCCATTGGGGCCTTGCCGCAGAATAGGCTCTGGTTTAGTGACACAGAAACTGTATCCTTCTCGGCGCATGGTCTCAATGAGTACGCTGAGATGCAGTTCGCCTCGTCCTGATACCTTAAACTGATCTGGATTGTCAGTATCTTCAACTCGCAGCGCAACATTGGTGCGCGCTTCTCGATAAAGCCTGTCACGCAGGTGCCGAGAAGTCAAGTAAGTACTGTCCTGCGCTGCAAAAGGCCCGTCATTGACTTTGAAAATCATGGTGAGAGTTGGTTCATCCACTTCGATGGCCGGCAGCGGTAGAATATGATCTGGACTGTTTACCGTCTGCCCAATCTCCGCATCTGGAATACCACTGAAGGCCACGATATCTCCTGGCTCAGCCCGAGTAATCGGAACCATCTTCAGGCCGGAAAAAGAATACAGTTGTCCAATCTTACCCTTCAGCAGATCAGGCTTTTCGCTGTGGGACAGGACCACTTCTTGACCCGTTTCTAAGACACCGCCAAACAAACGTCCCAAGGCTATCCTACCTACATAATCGTTGTATTCTAAGTTGCTGATCAGCATCTGCAGAGGCCCATCTAAGCTGACCTCAGGAGCAGGTACATGCGCTATAATGCCTTCGACTAAGGGAAGGATACTTCCGCCGCCCTCCTTCAGGTCATCCAGGTCAGGCGATGCTACGCCCTCTACAGCTGAGGCGTAATAAATCGGAAAGTCGAGCTGTTCTTCAGTGGCACCTAGGGCTGCAAATAAATCGAATACTTCATCTACTGCCTTGTACGGCTCAGCCATCTCACGGTCAATTTTATTGACCACAACTATAGGGGCCAAGCCCTGCTGGAGTGCCTTCTGGAGGACAAAACGGGTCTGAGGCATGGGCCCCTCTACGGCATCGACGACCAACAATGCTCCATCGACCATGCTGAGAATACGCTCTACTTCACCGCCAAAGTCAGCATGGCCAGGTGTATCAACAATATTGATCTTATAGTCACCATATTGTATGGAGACATTCTTTGCGAGAATGGTAATTCCCCGTTCCCGCTCTAAAGCATTTGAATCAAGAACCCGGTCTTCCACCTTTTGGTTCGTTCTAAACAAACCGCTCTGTTTGAGAATTGCATCTACTAAAGTGGTCTTGCCATGGTCAACGTGGGCGATAATTGCCACATTACGAATCTGCACTAAAGCCCCTCCTTAGAAAAATCTTACACATACCTTCTCCTGAACCAGGGGCTGCCAAGTACAGGAAAAGGAACAAGCATTGGAGAATCACTGTTTCAGTATAACACAGTCTTTTTATTGATAGGAGAGTAGGCCATGATTTTACAGTTTGGTGTTGAATTCAAAGAGTATTATGAACTTTTGGTCAGTGCCTGGGCAGCTGCCTTTATAAAACAGCAGGGGCAGTTGGACCTCAGTCCAGATTGGTTTAAGTGGTGTACGGCAAAACTCTCGACTCAGAACTACGCTCTTCTGGATGAGATCCGCCGCATCGATCCATCCCTTCCAATAGCACTGCTGCTCTCTTATCCTGAAGAGAGTGCCGCCGGCTTTATCCAGTGGATCAATTCGCTTTCTGGAAGTGAAGCCTATGAAATCGTCTATTCCTTTGATCCCAACTGTCAGCGCAAACCTCCCCAAGTCCTGCGCAAAGCGTGCCAGACATTAGCTGCAGGGCTGAAGATGTGGAACGATCTTTACTTCAGCCGGATAGCCAAACCTATTCTGCAGGATATTCAAGTACGGGCAAGGGCAGATCAAGAACGGGTCTCCGAGTTTGAGAGCCGCCCTCAAGATCTGATCACAGAGCTGACCCAGAGCCTTATCTGGGAAGCCCAGGGTGTTACAACCATTACCTTGATCCCTCAAGCACATTTGAGTCCATGGCCTGTTTATCAAATCGGGGGAGACCATGGAGTCATTTTCTATCCAGTTTTGTCCAAACTCCTTACCAAAAATCCTGAGTCAACTACCTTGGAGAGGCTCCTCAAAGCCCTCAGCGATCCCAGCAGGCTGCAGCTTCTACAACTGATTGGGAAAGATACAGTCCGTTTCACCGACCTCGTTGAGCAAAGCGGCTTGGCAAAGAGCACAGTACATCACCATATTGTTACCCTGCGATCTGCAGGATTATTGTGGCTGCATGTGAGCGACGACAACAGTGCCCGTTTCAGCATTCGCTGGGAAGCAGTTAGAGACTTGAGCAGTGTGCTAGAAGGCGTTTTGCTGGGAAAATGATACAGCGCTCCTATGCGCTTCGACTCTGGTGCGCATAAACTGTTACCAGAGTTGATACGAAAGGAGGCGTCTGTGTGATATTTCCAGCACCACCTGCAAACTGCAGCGGTTTCTATTATACTGTCCGTCCGGGCGACAGTTTGTTCAGCATCGCCCAGCGCTTTGGGGTGCCGCTGCCCGCATTAATTGCGGCTAATCCCCAGATTCCCAATCCAAATCTGATCTTTCCCGGTCAGGTAATCTGCGTTCCATCAACAAGTCCCACCGTGCCCACCGTACAATGCGGCATGCTGCTGTTTAGAACGGCCAATATACCATTTAACCCTGCTGCCGAAGTTGGCGGAATTGCCCGTGTTTTCCAGCGTTCCGGACAGGCCGGTAATGTGCTGGTGGCAGCCATCGGACTTCCACCACCACAGACTTTGGGCGGCAATATTTATGTGGCATGGATTAGGCGGTCCAATGCTCCCCCCATTCCATTCCAGCTGCTGAGAACTTCTCCAGCGATAGAGCCTGGCGTATACGTTGGTGCCTTTGTCTTTGGCGCCGGTGAAATCATTGCCCCATTCCAAGATATCGTAGTCACGGCCGAAATTGGATTCCCAGTAACGACGCCCAATTTAAATCGCATTGCCTTGATCGGTCAGTTCAACCAGTGCTGTCCAAGGTAAACCTGCAATAAATAACCCCGCAGCGTATCTGCGGGGTTGTTTTTGGTAAATCTATAAGCAGACTATGTTCATGGAGGGGACACGGACCGTGGAACTCATGCAAGCCTTATTTTACCCTGCCTTTGTCGCGATCGTTGCCCTGGCGATCTTCATCATCATCCCCCGTTCTGAACTGCGCCGGCTGTTTCCTGCTGCGGCGGTTATCGGCGGATTAGGCGATGTGATCACCGTCTTTATCTTCCAAGACATCCTAGGCATCATCTGGTTCCAAAACCATGGAATCTGGGAAAGCGCTAACCAGCACTTCTTTTCACCAATTGGCTGGACGCTAGTCATGGTACTCTTCTTCTACTTCTTCCCAGCCGAACAACGCATCCTGCGCTATCTCTACACCGCAGCTTGGGCCACACTAGCCGTAGGATACGGTCTTTTGGTGCGCAATGTGGAGCTCTATGACTTTAAGCCATGGTTCTTCCCCATCCCTATCTTCCTGACATTCTTAGGATGGTTCTCCTTTGCTATCTGGGCTTATTACGCCCTAGGGGCCGCCGAATCACCCGATTGAGCGGACTTATGACAGGCCTCAATCACCGCCAATACTCCACGGCCAAAGTCTCCTGGAAGAAGTGGCTCGTTACCTGTCCGGATACACTCCGAAAAGTGTTCAATCTCCAGCTGATAAGGGTTGCTTGAGGGGAAGTCAATTTCCTCACTAATATTTCCCTTCTGCACCACAATAGAAACTTCAGCCCGATCAGGGCGCCAAGGGCGGTTGATACGGATAGTGCCTTCGCTGCCTACAATCTCCACAGCCTGCCGATCGGGCATGGTAAAGCTGCTGTCAAAGACGGCCTTGCGTCCCCCAGAATACTCCAGAATGCCGCACATCGAAAGATCCACGCCTGGCGCTGAGGGACGGTAGACCGCTGAAGCCTTGACCGTATGCGGTACTTCCCCGTATATCAAATTGGAAAAGTGGATCGGATAACAGCCCACATCCATGGCGCTTCCTCCGCCTAACTCGTCTGCTAGACGGATATTCTCTTCATCCTCCAAGACAAAGCTGAAGCTGCCTCTAATCAGCTGCACTTCGCCGATGCGGCCTTCCTGCAGAAGCTCTTCAATTTTCCTAATCTGTGGGTGAAAACGGTACATAAAGGCTTCCATAAATAAGCGGCCTTCTTCTTCGGCTGCCTGCAGCATTTCATCGCATTCCTCAATGTTGAGGGCCATTGGTTTTTCGCAAAGGACATGTTTGCCTGCACGCAGAGCCTTGATCGTCCACTCTTTGTGCATACTGTTGGGAAGAGGAATGTAGACCGCTTCCACCTCTGGATCACTTAAGAGTTCATCATAACTGCCGTATGCTTTGGCTGCGCCAAATTGAGAAGCCACTTCCTGCGCCTTAGCAAGATCTCGGCTGCCAACGGCTTGAAGAACCGCATTATGCGCATCCATCAGCGCAGGCAAGAACTGAGTACGAGCAATGTTAGCGGTACTCAGAACGCCCCATTTTACTGGTTCATACATCGAAACACCCACCACCTAGCAAGTTATTCTGTGTCTCTTTATTTCTCGTTCAAATGAATGATCCCTCTAATCAAGGAATTTCTCAACGGACATGTTTTTCTTGTTAGGAAACGAGTATATATAAATGTGATAACAAAAATCCATGTGAACAGGAGAAATCAATGTCCATTATCGATCAGTTTTTAGAAGACTATAAGCAGAGAATGGACAGCTATGATCGGCTTGCACAGTTATGTGCCATGCAGTGTGAGAATGGGCTGAGGAGAAACGGACTGCGAGCTCTCGTGACGTATCGGGCAAAGCGTTTGGACAGCCTGTTAGAAAAAGTAACTTACCGAAACGAAGAAAAAAACTACCAGACTATAGATGAGATTTATCAAGATATCGTCGACCTAGCCGGTGTGCGCATCGCCCTTTATTTTCCCGGTGATCGCCGCGAAGTCGATGCATTTGTACGTTCCCAGTTCACCATAGAGCGCATTAAGAGCTTTCCTGAGGACATTGACTACACGTACCCGTATCCGAAGCGCTACTCGGGCTATTCGGCGCGCCACTACCGGATTCGGCTGAAGCCCTCTACCCTGCATCCTGAAGACCGGTTCTTGTCCAATCTGTTGGTTGAACTTCAGGTTGGTTCAGTCCTGATGCATTCATGGGCTGAAGTGGAACACGATCTAGTATACAAAAACCGTCTAGGTCAGCTTTCCCATGATGAGTATGTGATTTTAGATGAACTCAACGGATTGATGCATGCCGGTGAAATGGCACTAGAAAGACTGCAGCAGGCGGTGAAAAGGAGAGTGCAGACCGAATGCCAGCCTTTTTCTAACCACTATGAACTGGCAGCCTATTTGTATGATTATCGCCGCCGTAAGGCGCCGGAAAGGTATGAACCGCTGATCGGCCGCGCTGATATCCTATTCCGGTTCCTTCAGATTATAGGCCTTGATACAGTACCAAAGCTGGAACCGATCCTGGCGTTGTGCAGTCCCAATTCAATTGACAAACCACTTGTAGACCAGCTCATCGACCGCATCCTGGCCCAGAATGCGAAATACCATGAAGCCTATGCTCAAGCGCATAAAGAGGTCGACCGGATCGATCCCTTTGTGGGAACTCTCAACGAAAAGAACTGCTATTTCTCCGATAAAAAAGGCTTTGGGTTCTTCATACAGCAGTGGAATAAAGCTGAAGCCCTGCTTAAGGAAACTGTCGGAAGTATCCTCCTAAGTAAACTCGACAGCGAAACCCTCAAAGGGTTAGAAAATGTTCAAGAAATAAGAGAACAGATTTTGCACAGCGACAGCTGGCCGAGTGAGGAAGAACTGACAAACGCCGGTCTATTTCTGCAAAAACTCTTAGATAATCTGTCGCAGCGTTACCCGGAAATAAGGCATTCTTTGGACAGAAAACTCCCGTCGGCTAAGAACCTGTAAAAACCCGGTTAACGCCGGGTTTTTGTAGTTAATGATGCAGGATTTGCAGAAGCTTAATGAGAATCACTTAGTGAGTTTATTAACAAGGAGGGGCTCGTATTGGACGTATATCAGAAGGCATTAGAGTGTCACCGTCAATGGCGCGGCAAATTGGACTTCAAGAGCAAAGTTGAGATCACATCAGCGGCTGAGCTAAGTATCGCCTACTCTCCTGGCGTAGCCCAACCCTGCCGTGAGATTGCTAAAGACAAGTCGAAGGTCTTTGAATACACAGGCCGGGGCAACACTATCGCTGTGGTTTCCGATGGATCCGCAGTATTGGGTCTAGGGAACATTGGGGGAGAAGCGGCCCTGCCAGTTATGGAAGGCAAGGCAATCTTGTTTAAGGAATTTGCTGATGTTAATGCTCTCCCTCTCTGCCTGAACACCCAAGATACGGATGAAATCGTACGGGTAGTTAAAGCCCTCGAACCCAGTATTGCTGGGGTTAACTTAGAAGACATTTCTGCACCTCGCTGCTTTGAAATTGAGGAACGGCTGAAGAAAGAAACTGATATCTTTATCTTCCATGATGACCAGCACGGCACTGCCGTTGTGGTCTTGGCTGGCCTTATCAACGCTCTGAAGGTCGTCGGCAAGGACAAGTCTGCTTCAATTGTAGTCAACGGCATTGGAGCTGCGGGTGCCGCAATCGTAAACCTACTCCTGAAGGATGGTTATACTAACATTAAGGCCTGCGGTAAACAAGGCCGCCTGATTCCAGGCGATCCTAATAACAACTTCATGCAGGAACGGATTGCTCAAGAAACCAATCCCAACGGCGAAAAGCAAACGCTGGCCGAAGCCCTCGCTGGCGCTGATGTCTTCATTGGCGTATCGGTAGCTAATGTCCTGACCGGCGAAATGGTCAAGGCGATGAACGACAAACCAATCATCATGGCTTTGGCTAACCCCGAACCAGAGATTTCAGTCGATGAAGCTAAGGCTGCCGGAGCAGCAGTTGTGGCAACAGGTCGCTCTGACTATCCAAACCAGGTCAACAACGTGTTGGGCTTCCCCGGAATCTTCCGCGGCGCCTTGGATGTAAGAGCAACGGACATCAATGATGAAATGAAGATCGCAGCAGCCGAAGCTATTGCAGGTATCATCGAGGAGCCTACAGCAGACTTGATCATTCCCTCGCCTTTCGACAAGCGAGTTGTAGAGCGGGTTGCCGAAGCGGTACGTCAGAAGGCACGGGAAACTGGAGTTGCTCGGGAGGCGAAATAGTGCGCAGTCAATTTGATCAACCCGCAAACCGGTCTGGCTTAAATTCTATTAAGTGGGACAAGGCTGAGGAGATCTACGGCTGCAGTGACTTGATTCCGATGTGGGTGGCGGATATGGATTTTCCGCCACCCCAATCTGTAATAGACGCACTGGTGAAGCGAGCCCAGAACGGATTCTATGGCTATGAAATGGTTCCCAATGGCTATGCTGAATCCTTTGCAGCTTGGCTTCACGCCCGGCACGACTGGAATGTGCCTCAAGAGTGGATTACCTACAGCCCGGGGGTTGTAAGCGGACTCTCACTGGCAATCCAGGCCTTCACTGAGCCAGGAGATAAGATAGTGATCCAGCCCCCTGTGTATCATCCGTTCTTTTCAATGGTTGAGCGCAACAATCGGCAGGTTGTAGAAAATACTCTAGTAGTGGAAAACGGACGGTATACCATAGATTTTGACGATTTAGAACGGCACTTCCAAGCAGGGGCAAGAACTGTGATCTTCTGCAGCCCCCACAATCCTGTAGGACGGGTATGGTCACAAGAGGAGCTCGAAAGACTTGCTGAGCTTATCACCCGCTACGATGTCTTAGTTTTATCCGATGAGATTTGGTCAGACCTAACCCTACCCGGCCAAAAACATATCCCGCTGGCAGCTGTAGGCGAAGCCAAAGATCGCTGTATAACCTTTATGGCTCCCAGCAAAACCTTTAACTTGGCAGGGTTTTACTTGTCTAACGTGATTATTCCCAATGAAGAACTGCGTCAGCAGTATAAGACAGCCAAAGCTATGCTGGGCCTTGCCGAGCTGAACACCTTTGGAGCAGCGGGGGCGGAGGCCGCTTACCGTACAGGAGCCCAGTGGCTTGATGAACTTCGGGAGTATCTCCAGGGCAATATCAATTTCATTCTCGAAGAACTTGCAAAGAGGATGCCCAACATTAAAGTGATTCCACCCGAAGGAACATACCTAGTATGGCTGGACTGCCGAGAACTTCCAATCCCAGATGATGAACTGAACCGCTTCTTTGCCCAAAAAGCGGGAGTTGCCTTCAACGATGGCAGTATGTTCGGCAGAGAAGGCAGCGGATTTCAGCGCATGAACATTGCCTGTCCCCGCAGCACGATTGTCCGAGCCTTAACTCAAATAGAAAACGCTCTAAGCCAACAGCCTTGACTGTTGGCTTTTGTTTTGTGCTTTTTGACACACATGTTACCAAATGAGCAGGAAAGTGTTACAATCCGAAGAAGTATTTATTTGAATAAATATTTTCGGAGGTGTTGTAATGTTCAGTGTAGTGGCAAGACGTATGACTGTTGCTGTTCTTGTCCTAGCATTCGTACTTGCAGGAATTGCAACAGCAGCAGCACAGCCAGTAACAGTTGAGTTCTGGCACAGTATGACAGGCGCTCGCCTGGAAGTTCTGAATAAGGTTGTTGCTGACTTCAACGCAATTGACCCCAACATGCAGATCGAACCTGTCTTGGTAGGTACCTACGAAGAATGCTTGGCACGGTTTAGGGCTGCTTACCAAGCAGGACAAGAGCCCGGAATTGTCCAGATCTACGAAGTAGGAACCCAGGCCATGCATGACAGCGGCATGATCATCCCCGCTTACCAAATTCCCAAACGTCTAGGCGAAGAATGGGACTTCGGTCAGTACATCCGCCCCATCGTGCAGTACTACTCAAAAGACGGCAATCTGTGGTCCTGGCCCTTCGCTTCGTCGACAGCCATGATCTATTACAACGCCGACCATCTCCGGGCAGCTGGGCTTGACCCCAACAAGCCTCCCACAACCTGGCAGGAGATGTATGAGTACGGCCTCAAGCTCATCGAAGCCGGCGTAGTCAAGAACGCTCTGTCCTTTGGCTGGCCCGACTGGATGTTTGAAAATGCCCTGGCACTCCACGACTTAGAATATGCCAACATGGGCAATGGCCGCGAAGGCCGTCCGACTTCGGTCAGCTGGCCAAATGAGTTCACCGATGAACTCCTCACCCTCTGGAGCAAGATGGCAAGAGACGGTGTCTGGATCTACGGTGGTGCTGAATACAATGCCAACGGCGCTTTCCAGAGCGGCGAAATCACATTCTTGATGCAGTCCACATCCTCGCTAGACGGAATTCTCAGGACTGTAGGCGACTCCTTTGAGGTACGCACTACCTTCCTGCCGCGTCTAAGTGATGAATATCCACGGGGCAACTCCCTGATCGGTGGTAACAGCTTGTATGTTTCTAATCGGGTAACCGATGAAGAACTGCGGGTAATCTTCGAATTCTTCAAGTACCTCTCCCGCACTGATGTAGCTGTTTACTGGCACAAGAATACCGGCTACTTCCCCGCAACAAATGCTGCGGTGAAGGCTCTCATGGACGAAGGCTGGTTTACACAGAGCCCGAACCACCTGACCGCTTTCCTCCAGATTCTCAGCGGCAAGTCCGATACCAACGCCTCGGCCGGTATGAGAATGGGGCCATTCGCCCAAGCTCGTGAATGGGTCCGGACAGCTCTGGAGAAGATCGCCAACGGCGAAGACCAACGTGCTGCTCTCCAATACTCTGCAGACCAAATCAATGCACTCCTGGCAGAGTACAACGAGTTCTTTGAGTAAGAGCTGCAGCTAACATCCTTAAGAAACAACATCACCGGAGGAGCTTTCCTCCGGTGATCTTTGCACCGGACGAGGAGCACGCTATAGGAGGTTTTCCATGAACAGGTTCCCTAATTATCGCATCTTACCTTACTGGCTTGTCATGCCCTCAATCGTTGTGATTGTGATTTTCCTGATCTTCCCCTTTGCGCAGGCGATTCACCTCTCATTCCACCGAGTATCTCCCTTCGGGCAGCTGCGCAGTGTGGGATGGCGGAACTACGTCGAGATGTTCGCATCACCTGAATATCTGTTCAGTCTGAGAAATACGATTATTTTCTCCGCACTCGTCATTGGGGTAGGCTTGACCATTTCTCTCTGCATTGCCCTCTTGACTACCCAAAAAATTCGCGGAACGGCTTTTTATCAGATTGCATTCATCTGGACCTATGCTATGTCTCCAATTATTGCTGGAGTTATGTGGTCTTTGATATTTGACCCTTCCATTGGAGTTGCGACACGGATCATCAGTGCGCTGACTGGCTATTCCATCAACTATTTTACGGAACCCGTTGCAGCGTTTATCTTGGTGACCGCAGCGTCCGTTTGGGTCATGCTGGGGTACAACATCTGCTTTTTCGTAGCTGGGCTGCAAAATGTCCCCCACAATCTAAAAGAAGCTGCTTCGATTGATGGTGCCTCGCCATGGCAGACTTTCTGGAAGGTTACCTTTCCTCTGCTCAGTCCAACAACAGCCTTCTTGGTGTTTGTAAACACGGTATATGCCTTCTTCCAATCTTTTGGCATGATCGATGTGGTAACCCAAGGCGGGCCGAACCGCTCTACAGAATTCCTGATCTACAAGATCTACCGGGATGGATTCGGACGGATGCAAGAAGGGCAGGCTGCTGCCCAATCAGTCTTCCTGTTTATCATCGTAGCCATTATTGGCGCAGTACAGATTTATACCTCAACCAGGAAGTCAGTCTATGATCGGTAATTAGTCTTCGACTGCTCTTATAAGGACGGTGACCTAGCTGTGAAGCGTAAAACACTTCATGCAATAGCTACTCATGCCATTCTACTGTTCACCCTACTAGTGGTGGCTTTTCCCATGTATTATGCCTTTGTCATGGCAACCCATACCCACCAAGATGCTTATGCCTTTCCCCCAATTCTACGCCCAGGAAAAGAGCTCTTGAATAACCTGAAGGAAGCTTGGACCCGGGTCAATATGGGGATTCTGCTCAAGAACAGTGTGATCATTGCCGTCGTCGTATCGATTGGCAAAATCATTTTCTCTATCTTGGCAGCCTTTGCCTTTACCCACTTCAAGTTTAGGGGAAGTTGGTTCTTGTTCCCCCTCTGTATGGTAACTCAGATGATGCCTCTCCCTGTGCGAGTGATTCCTCTTTATCGGATGATGGCGTCCTGGAATTGGCTGAACACCTATCGAGCCCTGACGATTCCCTATTTTGCCAGTACCACGGGAATCATTCTCTTCCGGCAGTTTTATCTGACGGTACCTCAAGAATTAGCCGATGCAGCACGGGTTGATGGAACAACTGCTCTGCAGTACTTGTGGCACGTTCTGCTTCCACTTTCCTGGACAAACATCGCCGCACTGCTGGTCATCGAGTTTGTCTATATGTGGAACGAATATCTCTGGCCCAATATTGCGACCACCGCGGCAGATATGCGTGTAGCGCAGATTGGTCTCCGCATGCTCTATACATCTGAACGCGGCGCTGCAGAATGGAATATCATTATGGCTGGGCTGCTGATCATCATGCTCCCACCTCTGATCGTTCTCATCCTCTTCCGCAGACAGTTCGCCGAAGGCATAGCCATGCAGACAACCAAATAGTATTAAGAAAACCGGCACTATGGCCGGTTTTCTGTTACACGCACATCTAACTGCTCATATGGAATCTCAATTCCTGCTGAATCTAGTCCTTCTTTGATATTCTCATTTAGTTTGAAGTAGGCGGTCCAGTAGTCCTTTACGGGTGCCCAAGCCCTCAAGTAGAACACCATGCCATGGGGGCTGAAATCTCCTAAGGCAACAAATGGTGCCGGATCATCCAGCACTTCCGGAATGCTTCGTGCTGCATTGAGGAGCACCTCTTTTACCTGCTGAATGTCAGAGTCAAAGGATACCAATACTTGAATGTTAGCTCGACGAGTAGGATTCGCTGAGTAGTTAACTGTAGTAGCATTCGAAAGCGTTGAGTTAGGCAGAATCACCTTCTGATTATTAGGAGTATGCAGGATGGTGTAGAACACTTGGATTTCCTTGACAGTACCTGAATAACCCCCTGCTTCAATGAAATCGCCTACTTTAAAGGGCTTCAAAAGCAAAATCAATACTCCGCCTGCGAAATTAGAAAGCGAACCTTGAAACGCTAACCCGATTGCCAACCCTGCTGCTCCAATGAGTGCTACGAAAGATGTGACTTCGATTCCAGCTGTGGCTGCCACAGACAAAAGTAAGAGTGCCTGCAGCGCCATACTGAGGAGCGAAGACAAGAATGTGTGCAGCGACTCATCAACATGCAGTTTTGTCATTCTGCGCTCAGTTAGGTTAATGGCGAGCTTCACTAGCTGACGTCCGACGAAATATACGATTACCGCCAACACAAGTCTGCCAGCGTATTGGGCCGCAACCCCCCAGAGATTAGATACAGCAGACATAGCATCCATTACAGTTCAACCTCACGTCCTAGACGAGCCGAATCATAGATGCCGTTTAGGATTTTCTGCACAGCCATGCCGTCTTCCAAGGTTGCGATCGGTTCCTGCCCGCTCTTAATACAGTCAAGGAAGTGACGGATTTCATTGTTAAACATGTTCTCTGGTTCTGCTATGGGAGTGCAGTCCATCAAGTAACCAGCTTCTTCAGCGTAAATGCAGAAGGGATCAAGGCTTGCGCCGGCTTTGGTGCCGTAAATTTCGCTGAAAATGCCCCGTTCTTTGCCATTAATAGCCCATGTGACATCTACTGTCATCGAAGCACCGTTCTTGAATCTAATCAAAGCGGCGGCAGAGTCCTCTGTTTCGAAAACCAGGTTATCGGTATCCAAGGCTTCCCAGCGGCTGACACCTTTAGTCTTATAATCCCCGATCTTACTGTAAGTTACAGCACTAACGCTGACTGGCTCTGGCTTACCCATGTAGTACCAGGTTACATCAATCGCGTGAACTCCCAAATCGATAACTGGACCGCCGCCCGATTTGCTCAGGTCAGTAAACCAGCCAAGCGGTGTACCGCGCCGCCTAATAATGCCGCACTTAGCGTAGTAAATCTCGCCGAACTTGCCCGCATCAGCCAGTTCCTTGATGATTTTACTCTCAACTCGGAAGCGGTTGACAAAGCCCATCATAAAAATAACGTTGTTCTTTCGCACCGCTTCTGCCATGGCCTCTGTCTCCGCCACTGTCATAGCCATCGGCTTTTCACAGAGGATATGCTTTCCAGCATTAGCCGCAGCAATTACCGCATCTTTATGTCCATCATTCCAAGTGCAGACGCTGACTGCATCAAGTTCTTCCATACTTACTAGTTCTTCCAAACTGCCAACAGCGTACTTGAAACCAAATTTGTCTGCTACTTCCTTGGCACGGGAATTGTTGATGTCGTAAACCGCATAAAGCTCTACATCATCTTGTGCCAAATATGCTGGTATATGGGCCGATTGGGCGATGTTTCCGGCCCCAATAATACCGATTTTAATCTTGTCTGCCAAAGTGCTCTCCTCCCCGAGCTAGAATTTATTGTAAGAGACAACTTCTTCGAAAGGCTTTCTGGGCCTTGCTTCAGGCTGTTCGCTGGGGTAACCCACTGTCAGCAGCATCACAATCTGGTGCTTTTCAGGCACACCCAAGAGTTTTCTAACTTCATCTTGAGGATACCCGCCAATCCAGCACGTTCCCAAGCCCATTTCCACAGCTAGGAGGGTAACCTGGGTCATGGCGATAGTTACATCCACTATGTACGGTGGAATACCACAACGCATCACTCGCTCAGGTTCTAAACCAACTCCAGCTAGGATTAATGGGGCTTCACCAGCAAATTCCTGTCCGCTGATTTCCGCAATCTTTTTGATCAGCTCTTTGTCATCAACAGCAATGAACTTCCATTCCTGTCGATTCCGAGCCGAAGGAGCTAAATGGGCCGCCCGAAGCAGTTTGTCGATTTGCTCACGAGTTAGCTCTTGATCGCTATAACTCCGAACACTTCTCCGCTGTTCAACTGCTGTAAGGACATCCATGGTATCAACCTTCTCCTTTCCAATTTGTAATATTGGCCACAAGATATGGAAATCCTGTACTGACGCATAAAAATGCGTGCCCCGCTGTTCGAGGCACGCATTTCGACCAGAGACTAATCCTTCAGCCGCTGCTGGAACTCGTATTCGTCTTTTATTTCTTCTCGCTTTCCAGCAATCGCTTCTTCGCGGCGGCGGTTCTTCGCCAAGATCTGCTCCCTCTGTTCTGGAGGCAGATCTGGATTCCTTAAGGTTTCGTGAGCTTCTTCAAGATTCTCGATGGTATTAACTACCTGTTCCTGAAGACGCTCCACATTGTCGCTCCGGTCATCGGGCTTTGGGCGATTACGGCGCACAGCTATTCCACCTTTCTCGGCGATTTGCCCTGATTTAGTGTGCACCTACCTCGAACACTACATTCCTTGAACGAAACGCCGTTTTTTGTGTTTCGCACCAAGGAAATGGAAACCGCTAAAATCGATAGGTAACTGCTAATCTAACTTGGTCTGGAACCAGCTCCAGTTCACCTTCACCTACAGTCTTCAGCAGAGAACCTTGGATCTCCAAACCCTGAGGCAGGCGGTATTTAAATCCTGGCATGAGCACAGCGTTCCTGTCCAGCAGGCTGTAGAGCGCTGCCAGTTCAACACTATTTTCCAGCGTGAAATTATAGGAGATCCTTCCGACAAGGTAATGACCGGGCTCAGGTTCAACCATGGGTTCATGATACGGTGTGAACAGCCCACCACTGCCCTCATAGATGTACTGACCCTGAACAAGTACCCCATTGCCAGCAGGCAGCATATATTCTGCGCCTACAACTCCCTTCCAAGCTGGCTCATTCTGCGAGATTGTCACAACGCCCTCCTCGAAGGGTATAGGGCCGCCATAAGCAGCTTCTGCCTTGATGCCAAGGTCCCCTAAGAAACCGGCAGCCGCGGCGCCCACATACCACTGCCTGCGGTACTTGCCTTCGAAGACTAGAACGGGCAGCATTTCAACAGGATCGAAGGTGAAATCCACCGTAATTCCCGGAAGAGACTCAAAGCCGTAATAACCACTCAGCTGTAGATCCCAACCATGCAAGAACGTCTCAGCTCTCAGCCCAAACTCCATATTGGTAAGCGATGGTTTGGGACGCTCCGCATCATCAATGGCTGCGAGCAGCTGTACACCCATGGGCTCATTCACAAAGGCTTCCCGCATACGGCCGCTCAGTTCTTGAGGGACAAATACGGGCAGCACTACACCGGTGACGGACCAGTTGGGATTATAGTAGGCAGCTTGAACACCCACCGCCGGTTCACCCCGAAGAGATCCTTTTAACAGCGTTTCTTCACTGAGGCGAGCAAAGTAATTGGTGGGGTTAAATCCATCAACGGTGCCCCAGCTGATAACATGCCGGCCCACTATGAGATCCACGTCATCTAGGTAAACCGCCATGTATGCCTCATCCAGATTTAATCTGAACTGCTCACTTTCTCCGCTCAGGGGGTCAAAGAGGCCTTTCAGCGACAAGTAGAACTTACCATTTCCGATGGGATTGTCTTCGAGAGCCAATTTTAACCTGATGGGAAGTTCTGTGATGGCTTCTTCCAGCTCGTAAACAGTGCCTACCTGAAGTTCACCACTGACCTCGGCGGCCGATGCCCACGCGCTCATCAGCAGAACCAATATAAGAGCTGCTGTACCCATCCTTCTGTACATCTTTTGCCCTCCTTTACTTTATCGCCGCAGATAACGCAGTGAAAAGATTTCGTCCGCTATGTCTGCCGAGCTGATCTCAGACAGTTTGATAATTGTCCGGGTGCCAGCCACTTCATCACGCATCTCTAGATAATGAGGTATGGGCTGTTCTTCAACTGTTCGATAATCATCTAACAGCAGAGTTTTAGCTGGTGAACCCTGATCTCCACTGAAAAGTTCAAGTTTGACTGGGAGTACACGTTCCTGCAGAACCCACATCTTAATACGCCCATAGGGAGTATCCGCTGTAGGAGTCAGGTCGAGTACGTAAACCAACTGTCCGTTGAGTTCTTCGTCGGGAAGTCGGTCCGCTGTGTACTGGTTCTGATAATCAAAGTCTCCTGCAATTTCTTCGTAGGTGAAATCGGTTCCCATAAACTTGTCCCCTGCCATATTGGCAGCGATGCGTCTTTCCCGCCCAAGAGCTGGCAGGTAAAGCCACATCTGACTGCCTTCGTCTCCCTCTTTTTGGGCAAGAAACTTCGTTCCTCGAACGTCTGCAGGCCCAAGATATTCCAGCAGCTGACTTTCACTCTTTTCTTCCTGCTTTCGGTAGATCCGCAGGTTGTAGCTGCGCTGCACTCCCTGGGCGTTTTCGGTAATCATCTCCAGTTCTGCTGTGCCAGAACCAGAAAGAAGGTTAGAAATCTCCAGTTTCTGCAAAATCTCATCACCAGTAAGCTCCTTCGCCCAAACAGAACCGCTAAAGGCCAAACAAGCTGCAATCAAGAACACCGCCATCCGTCGCATGCTTCTACTCCTTTCTACCTTGCTATTCTCATATAAATCCAACAGCACTGGAATGATCAGCAGTGTTGCAGCGCTGCTGATCACCATGGTCAATGCCATTAGGTATCCGAAGATGGCAATCGCTCGGAATGACTCAGAAAAGACGAGTACTAAGAAGCCGGCCACAAGAGCGACAGCATTATAGATAATTGCGCGGCCGCTCGTAGTACCGGCATTCCGTACCGCCTCTCGGAACGACCGGCCGCCTTCTCGTTCGAGGCGGAAGCGGCTCACATAGTGAACAGCATAGTCAATCCCGATCCCCATCACGAGACTGGCGATAATCGACGTGACGGCATCGAGGGGGATACCAACAAAGCCCATCACACCGAAGTTTACAGCTACTGTAAAAACTAGAGGTATCAGGCAGAGCAATCCGAGAACGATACTCCGCATGAGAAGCATAACAATCAGCCCAACTCCGATTGTGGAAGAGGCTAAACTGGAGACTTGAGTCTGCACGTATCGATCCATCAGCCGCATCATTACCTTGGGAGTACCCGTAACAGTGACTTTGAGGTTTGGATCAGAGCCAAACTCCTGCTCCATATATTGCTCGACAGCTGCAATTACATCTGCCAGTTCCTGCGCGTCCAGGGTTTTCATCTGCGCATTAATCAAGGCCTGTTGGTAATCATACGAAACCAAAGACTCCAGTCCCGAACCACCCTGCATCGTAAAGAGAAGCAGCTGCTGTGCCACTGCCTCACGTGTTTCGGGCAGAGTGAAGAACTCTGGATCCCCATCCCAAAGCGCCTGGTTCATGGTTTTCAACACATCTACGATCGACATGGCATGATTAATGGTCGAAAAAGAATTGAGGTACTCCTGAGCCTGCTCAATCTTCTGCAGAACTTCTGGTTCCTTTATTCCATCGGGTTGTCCCGTATCAAACACGACAGCCAGCTGCATACTGCCACCGAAGACATCCTCCACAAGAGCAGTACTCTGCCGGATCGGTGTGTGATCAGCAAAGTAGTTGATAATGTTGCTCTCTAGCTGAATGCGGCTGGCACCAAACACCATGACAGCGAGCAGCATTGCGGCTGTTATCAGCACCAAAGACCCTCGATCAAGAGTCATTTCAGCTGCCCACTCCAATATGAGTGTGAGGAGGTTATCCTGTTTCTTACCGTCTCTCGGCCCCTTCGCAGCAGGCGGCTTCACCAAGACCAAGATAGCCGGTACTACGGTAAGAGATAAAACCATCGCGGCAAATACGCCGAAGGCAGTAAAGACTCCAAATTCACGAATTGGCTGCACAAAGGCTGTTACCAGCGACATGAAACCGGCAGATGTTGTGAGCGCTGCCATCACCACAGGTGAGGTTATGTCTTCAAAAGTCTGCTTAAGGGCAGCTACCTTGTCTAAACCTTGAGCCAAGAGTTCCTGATACTTGTTGAGAATATGGATGCCTGAAGCAACACCTAATGTGAGAAGGATGACCGGCAGAACCATGGAAATTATGGATACAGGCACTTCAAAGAATGCCATGAGGCCGATGGTCCAGACTAAACTGGTAAAAACGGTTATTAATGGAATAAGGACACCCATGGGGGAATGGAAGGTTAAATAGAGAACAGCAATGATGACTACAGCTACAAACGGAACCAGCTTGACTAGATCCTGCCGCATGGCATGTTCAGTGTAGTTGAAAATGTACAGATCGCCGACAACATAGAGTTTCTCTGGTCCCTGGTAGGCGCGGACGATTTCTTCGATTTGATTTACTATCGCTTGCTTTTCCTCATCATCCCACGGCTCAAACTGAACCAAGAGCATGGCACCTGTACCATCATCAGTAATTAGTCTGCCGGCATAAGGCGTTGTTTGAAAATCAGTCTTAAACGCGGCGATTTCTTCGGGAGTTTGCGGAACAGTCTCTGTTATGGGGCGGATGTCGATTCCAAAGAAGCCACTATCGATATACTGAATGTTCAGCGGAGTTTCAACTTTACTTACACCGGGCAGTGCAGCAATACTTTTGCCCAGAGAGTCGATTTTATGCAGGACACCAGGTGTGTAGATGTTTTCCGCACGCAGAGCAACGGCAAACAGCTCTTGAGACCCGAAATCTTTCGTTACCTCCAGCAGTTCTATTAAGACCGGGTCGTCATCGGGCACCATATTCATGATGCTCGCATCAAACTGAAGCCGGGGAATAAACGCACCTAGCACCAGAGTCAACACAATGGCAGATCCGATATACAACCAGGGTCTTGTCAGCACCGACTTAATCAGCCTTTTCACCGCTACCACCTCACTGCTTTATTTAAACAGACGTTCGAGTAGGTCCAGAGAGGCAAGAACAGCTGGGTCATCTGGTTCAAGCAGATACTGAATTGCGGTACCTAAGTAAAGTGAGAAGACTAGGCGGGAAAGGGTGGCGGCTTCCTTACGGGAATGCACAACCGCCTCAATTTCCTGCACAATTTGTTCCATAATGCCAGAGAACACCTCTCGCATCTTGATCCGGAATGTTTCTGAAAAGAGGGCTAGGCCTGATGAATCATAGATGACTTTAAAGAGACCCGCATCCTTGAGAAGCGCATCCTTGAACAAGGAGATCAGCCGCTGACCTCTTTCTGCAGGTGATTGACTGAGTGCGATGTTTTCCTTGAGGAGCTTGTTGTATCGGTCTGCAGCTTGTGAAATAACCGCCAGAAGCAGCCCCTCTTTGTTCTTAAAGTGATAGCTGATCTGGCTGACTGCTACTCCCGCCTCCTGAGCAATTTGACGGAGGCTTACATTTGCATAGCCCTCGCGGGCAATGCAGGTGTACGCCGCTTCAAGTATTTGCTCTTCTTGAGTTCTATTCATAACTGCAGTCTCCTTATATAAATCGGTCGTTCGTTCGACAAGTTGTCTGATTTAATTATAACATATGAAAGGATGGTGTCTATGCAGAACTATTTCTTAGGTATTGCTCTTCCGAAAACGCTCGAAGCGGAGATCGAAAAATGGCGGAGGAAATTCCGTGCTCCTCGGACGGCACCCCACATAACACTCATTCCTCCATTTACGTGGGCGCACGACTATGAGAGACTTCTGCAGATCGTCAAGGATGTAGAGAAACGTCATGGACCGTTCTTGATCCGTGGAGAAGGATTGGGGAATTTTGGGAGAAGAGTACTATTTGTCAATGTGGAACTCAGTCCAGAGCTGCGCAGCTTCCAACAGGATTTGGCAGAGATCCTCGCTGAACATGGGATTCCGCGAGAGAAAAGGCCTTATCACCCACATATCACATTGGCTACGAGGCTGCGGTCTAATGACTTTAATAAATATCAAAGACAACTTGAGGGATATTCACCAAGTTATGAGTTCATCTTTCGGGAAACAGCTGTTTTCAAACTGTTCTCCGAGGGTAGCATAAAACGCTGGAAAATGTTGAGGGGAATATAAAACCAGCCTGCTGTCAGCAGGCTGGTTCAATACGTTCGCTTATTTCAGGTATGCATCCAGCATCCAGAGCTGTTTCTCCAGGTTGGCCAAGGAGCCAATCATCAGATCGACGGTGACTTCATCGCCGATTTCTTGAGCTGCTTCGATACCAGCACGCAGGCCGGTAATCAAGGTCTTGAAGTCTTCTGCTAAAGCCTTAACCAACGCTTCACTGTCGATGCCCTCGCTTGGAGCTTCCTTCAGCTCAGCAACTTTAAGATAATCTGCTAGCGAAGCTAATGGCCGCTCTCCAAGCTGAAGGACCCGCTCTGCCACTTCGTCAATTTCCTCTGCTACACCGTCATACAGCTCTTCAAGCTTCGCATGAAGAGTAAAGAATCCTCTACCTTCCACGTTCCAGTGGTAGTTATGCAGCTTAGTATACAGCACATGCAGATTAGCTAAGTACTTGTTCAAATGTTCGGCAACCTTCTTGCTTCCTTCAACTGGTAATCCAATAATGTTAGTGCTCATCACATTAGCCTCCTCAGATAATTTTTAGCCCTTTGGCGATTCCATATTAATAATAACTCTTATTAATGGAAATGTCAAGCACTTTCCCCAGAAAATGCAGGTGCACCCAAAAAACCCCTCCTCAGCGAACGTCACCGCACTATTTCTATACAGAAATCTGGGTAGACTAAGAGTCAGCACCATCTGAAAGGAGCCATAGCAGATGAAGTACGAGCGTTTTCTACCCGTTTTAATTATTGCCGTAATCCTGGGTGCTTTAGTCTACGCCCAGGGTTGGCTGGGAAACCAAAGTGCACCAGAACCGGAAACCAACGAGGAAATTCGCCTGCAGGCTGCTCAGGCAAACAACAAATTAGAAGATATTGTCTGGTTTGATGTTGAAATCGAGCTCATGAACGATGCTGAGATTGAGGTAACGTACAGCGCAAGTGAAGGCCGGGACCCAAGGGCGCGCATCAGACGAGGTAACCAACCAGATAATCCAGAAATTACAGGTCAAGACGCTATCAATCAAGTGGAAGGTATCGCAGCAGCGATTCCTCCCCTAACCAGTAATGAACCGCTGAATCTGATTCAAGCCATTCTGGACCAACTCGAAATTGCCCAAAGTGATGTGGATGAGTTTGAGGTAGAATACCGCCTCAAGGACGGTACCCGAGGCGCTGTTGAACTGGATGTAAAAGACCATGACGATGATGACGATTGGAACGATGACCTAGACGACCTAGACGACTTTGACGATGACTGATATCCAAACCTATAGATAAGCAGCCTCACGCATATTTTCGGCCCTTACGTTCGGTAAAATCAGGACAAAGCTGGTAGAATCAAAGCTGTTCTCGATAACCAGCCTGCCGCCTAATTCATTAGCGATCTTGCGGCAGATGGTCAACCCAAAACCACGATCATCACCCTTGGTGCTGAGGCCTGGTTCAAACAGCTGAGCCTGTATTTCATCAGGGATGGGCGGTCCACTGTTGGTTACCCGCAGGACATTATCGCCTGCCTCAGCAGTCCATTCCAGCGAAATCCAGGGATCCTCACCAAGTGCAGCAGCATCGATAGCGTTGTCAAGCAGGTTAGCTACCACCTTTGGCAAGAGACGGCGCTGGTTAAAATCGTTAGGCATAGGAGCCTCGAGTCTATAGCGGAATTTAATGCCCTTCTCCCGCGCGATGCGAGACTTTGCATTGATGATCTGAAACCAAGCATCTTTCGGAAGAGTTGTATAGTTATAGCGGTCCGAAAGGTCCGCTGCAAGCACCTCAAGACACTGCTGGGCTTCTCTCGGACGATTCAGCTGCAGATAAGTCGAGGCCAAGGTTAGATCGTTGAGCATATCATGGCGCTGGGCTCGCAGAAATAAGACCGCATCAGTAAGGTCTTGGAAGAGAGTATTGTAAGGATTCTGCATCGTCATCACCACTAGGACCCGGTAAACGCCAAACTGAGAAACTAATTTTAGAAAATGGGCGATAAGCGCCGCGTGTCCTGAAGGATCTGTCCGCAGCGTAAAAGCCAGTTCAGCTGCGGACCTCGATAAGATGATGAGGTTCACATAAAAGCTGAGGCCATTGGCCCTGAAATCCTTGATTTTGTTAAGCTCCCAGAACCCAAAAACCATTGCTCCGACTAAGACTGCCCGCCAGATCATCTGCCAGGGAAGGCGCCATGTAGGGACCAGGATTTCGCCGATGGAAGTACCATGGAGCACCGCCAGCAGAGCACCGAGTCCAACAAGAATGATAAAGAATCCGAGCAGTGCCTCATGCTTGACACGCAGTTGACGTTTTCGAACATAGATCGCGTAATGAAAAGCGGCTAAGACAATTGTCCGGGATGCCAGCAGACATTCGACGGACAAATTTGGATTTGTCCAAGTCCAACTGGGCATTCCAGGATGAGTTACTATATGCAGCAGCTCCAGAAAGGCACTCCCTAGATAACCACAGCCCATGACAGCGAAAAAGTCATGGGCTGTTAAATGCCGGGTGTTCCAGCCCATCGAAAAGATGGCAATGCTGATCGAAACACCTACAAGCTCAAGTACTAAGTGAAATGCAGGAAAATTTTGGAGGCCAAGCCACACCATTACTACTAGTACCACAGCAACCAGCACACCTGTACTGACGCGATTATGCAGGTTCATAAGTAACCTCTCATACTTGTAACGGGATTACTTGTTAACTTCGATAGTAATAATGGCTAATCCTCCAACATTTTTAATTATTGTCTAAAAAAGGAAAGTCGTAATCCAGCTCCAGCTCGCTGACCAGTTCTCTGATCTCCTGCTGCAGACTCTCTACAATCGGAATTCCCTTCTCGGAACGTTCGAGCCGTGTGTAGTATTCTTTTTCACCGGCCGTGTAGATTCGATCATGGCCAGGAGCTTTCTTAGAAGCTCGCAGCTGACGCAGAATCTCACCAGTTGTGCGCTTGAATTCGTCTAGTTCTGTGAAAGCGGAGATATCAATCGCAATAAAGAAGTGTCCGAGGCGGTGAGGAACCTTCTTACCATCCTGAATGCCCATTAGAGCTTTAAGGAAAGGCCCTCCCTGGAGTGCAGCCGATAAGATCTCCACCACGGTGGCGTAGCCATAGCCCTTATAGCCAGCAGTTTCTTCCGAAATACCACCTAGTGGTGCTAGTGCGGCTAGTCCGGCAGTGAGATCTTTGAGGATTTCATGAGGATCTGTCTTGCTCTGTCCATCATGACCGATTACCCAGCCCTCAGGAACAGGCCTATTATGGCGAGCATAGACTTCAATTTTACCGCGCTGAGCAGTACTTGTAGCACAGTCTAAGGAGAAGTGGAATGGTTCATCGCTGGGCATAGCAAATGCAAGTGGATTGGTTCCCAGCATGTTCTCTACACCAAAAGTTGGTGCAATAGAAGGACGAGCATTAGTACCAGAAATGCCGATCATACCGGCATCAGCGGCCATCTCAGTGTAGTATCCTGCAATACCGTAGTGGCTGGAGTTGCGCACAGCAACCATGCCCATGCCATACTCTTTTGCCTTCTCAATAGCAATCTCCATAGCTCGCTTTGCGATCACATGACCCATACCGTTGTTTCCATCCAACAGCGCCGTGGTCGGACCCTCCCGTACGATGTCAATTTGGGTCGTCGGTGACAGAATGCCTTCTTTGATGCGAGTATAGTAGATGGGTTTCAGCCGGCTGATCCCATGTGAATCTATTCCCGCGAGGTCGGCAGCAATAAGAACTTCGGCACAGATCTTGGCATCTTCAAGCGGTACGCCGACACCAGTAAATACATCCACCATGAATTGTTCGAGTACATCAGCACTCACTCGTGGAACAGTTTCTACAGTTTGTCCATGTCTTCCCTGCATCGTACTGCCTCCTTTAATTACTAAATTGATCCCCTACTTCGATATTTGGGAAAAATGTCCTTCCTCAGCTGCGGGAGCATTCTTGTCCTAGTGAAGGGAAAGACTAAGCTTAGATGAAATGGAGAGGAGGAACAGTATGCCTCACACAAAGGATTTCTTAGGCCGTCAGGGATACAAAGAGCCGGAGCGTTTAGAAGAAACGCACCGGCCCACAGGGTCTCCAAGAGGAAGGGAAGCTCAAAGTCAAAAAGTACAGTATGAAACCATGCCTAACCCAGACAACCAACAATCAACCCGCAGCCATGTACGCACACGCCGCAGAGAGCGCTAGTCTCCATCATGCTCCGCAGGAGGCGCTGGTATGGCTGGTAGGACAAGCGTGATGCGAGTGCCGAGGTTCTCACGGCTGAATACTTCGAAGTGCCCGCCGTGGCTCTCGGCTATCCAATGGGCAATAGACAGCCCTAAACCGGTGCCTCCTGTTGCTCTTGCCCGTGATTCATCAGCCCGGTAAAACCGGTCAAATATGCGCGGAACGTCTTCGGGCGGAATACCGATCCCTTCATCTTGCACTGTAATACGGGCCTCTTCGTCCGACTGACTCACCATGAGCCGAATCTTTCCCCCTGATGGAGTATACTTAACAGCGTTATCCATCAATATGCGAACCGCTTGTTTAATCAGGCCCTGGTCTGCTTCTACGAAGGCAGGCTCTAGGGCTGCTTCAAATTCATGGCCTTGGTCCAGCATCTGAAACTCACGCAGCACATTTTCACCCAACTGCGCTAAATCGAACCGCTCAAATTGGAGCGGCATTGTATTGTTATCGCCTCGAGCGAGAAAGAGGAGCTGCTCCACTAATTCCTTCATATTGGCAGCTTCTTCTTTAATGGCTGCAATCGATTCTTCCAGCGCCTCTGGATCGTGTTTTCCCCACCGGTCCAATAGATTGGCGTATCCCTGAATGGCGGCGATTGGCGTGCGCAGCTCATGAGAAGCATCCGATACGAAGCGGGCCTGCATCTGGTACGCTTGATTAATGCGGTCCAATAGACCATTGATAGCTGCGGCTACATCACGCAGTTCATCTTGAGTAGATTCAAGGTCAATACGAGTATCTAGACGAGCGGCAGTAATGCCCTCAAGTTTACCGGCTAAAGCTTCTACTTCCCTTGGCAGTAAAGGGCCAGGGCTCTGTCCTAAGGTCTGGGCTTTCTCGGCTAATTCGGATATTGGCCGTAGAATCTTTTTGATAAGCTGTGCTTGTCTAAAGATGCTTTCAATCAGCAGATAAACCTGACTGGCCAGCAGAACAATCAGTATAACAGCAAACAGCTGAATAAGGTTTCCTAACCTGAGTGAATACCGCAGCCCAAGGTCACTAAACTCAAGATTGTAAGTAAAAGATGCGAGAATAGTCCACCACGAAATACCGGGCGCTGTATCCCAGCCGATATAACGTGCTGCATCAGCTGTCTCTTCTGGAAACAAGCGCGACAACGGGTCAGGTACCTTCCAGCCACTGACCGGTTCGGTCAGAGGCAAGACTGTAATCCCATTCATTTCTAGACCAATAACTTGGGGATTCGGTATATAAGCTTGTGCTAAAGTGTTTTCAGCGTAATAAATCGTACCAATGACTACAGCAACGCAGTACACCACATTGAGAAACAAAAACACACTAAAGAGACGAAGCCAGAGCTGTATATTCAGCTTCGATACAAGTGAAAAGCCGATGTTCTTTACCTTCTCCTGTCTCTGATTAGTCCTCATCACGAATCACATATCCTACCCCACGGACCGTGGAGATTAAATGAATATCGAACACTTCGTCGATCTTGCTCCGGAGAAAACGGATATAAACATCGACTGCATTTGTCTGCCCGTCGAAGTCAAATCCCCATACATTTTCTAAGAGCGCATCTCGGCTGACCACGATTCCTTTATTCTCGAGCAAGTACTGCAGAACATCAAACTCACGTTTGGTTAAGTCGATGGGCGTGCCATCATAGGTCACCTGGCGACGAGCCGGATCGAGCCGCAGGAGCCCCGCAGTTAAGACGTTTCCATCGGGGCCCCTTGATTGCTTACGCAGGGCAGCTCTAATGCGAGCCAAAAGCTCTTCAATAGCGAAGGGTTTGGTAATATAATCGTCAGCACCGAGATCAAGCCCAGAGACTTTGTCCATGACACTGTCCCGAGCCGTGAGCATGATGATGGGAACTTCACTAAACCTGCGGATCCGGCGGAGCACTTCCAGGCCATTCAAACCGGGAAGCATCACATCAAGCAGAATCAAATCGAACTGCTCTTTTTCCGCTAGCTCCAGCCCGGTACGTCCGTCATACGCCTTTGTGACAGAATACCCCTCATAAGTGAGCTCTAGCTCCACGAACCGGGCAAATTTGACCTCATCCTCGATAATGAGAATTCGAGTTCCCATCAACGCTCCTCCTCTTTACCTACAGCAAATCGCTAAACCCTTCACCAACAAACCGATAGTGAAACCCAAAGAACAACCCAATCACAATTAAGGGCAGAGTGATGTGCGGTGCAAAAATCACCAGTAAAGCCAGCACAGTGACGGGAAACTTCGCTTTGCTTTCGTTATCTTTCAGCACTTCAAAGGTAGTGTTATTGCCTCGCTGAATGAGCTGTGCGCAGAACTTGCCGATCCGTTCAAGAGTCTTCATGAAATTGTCTGTCGCACTACTGGTCTTTTCTTCTCGGTCACGATCTTCGCTGTGCTGGTAATTTCCCCCTTCCGAAGACTCCTGTCCGGCTGTGGTGTATATACCTCCACCATGAGGCGGGTGGACCTTACCCTGCCTTTCCAGAATAATCATAGCTTCGAGAAGGTCACCGTTGGCATCTTCATAAGCAGCCTTGGCTTCGTCATAAGAAACATTGGCTCTTTCCCGCAGCTTTTCGATTTGTTCGAGTCTATCCATAGAACTACCCCTTTCTCCTTGTTGTGATTGAATTGTAACAAGTGGGGCTTTAAGACCAATTTCAGGCACATTAAAAGTGGATTAAAAAGATGCCTTACTAACTAGATTATCCGCTGATACCCGAAGCCCTTCTATCAGTAGATTAAGTCCTTCCCAGGTATCGGAATAAATTGTCAAGTGCTCCGCTCCTTGGTGCGAGAGGAAATACTTATGTTAGTTAGAAGATCAACTGTATTCTGGAGGTTGATCATTTATGCGTAAATCATTGTTCTTTATCCTGATACTGACAGCTGCACTCGGTTTCAGCGGCTGCAGGCTGGAAGCACCTGAGTTTGTCAGCTTAAGTTTTGAACTAGTTGGCGAAGGACAGATTTTCCCCGGTTCAGGCACTAAGCAGTATGAGTTAGGAACACTAATCGAATTAGGGGCAGTACCAGCAGATGGCTGGAAATTCAGCCACTGGGTTGGAGAGGTCGCGGAAAATGATGCATCACATACAACCGTGCTTGCCGACAGAGACAAAACTATACAGGCGGTGTTTTCCCCAACCGCAACCGGGGAAATTGTAGAAGGCCCCGGTGGGCTCATCAGACAGCGAGCGAATGGCACCCGCGTCGCGCAGCGCAACAATGGGGAGACCGACATTGAATATATTATGATCCACGCCATGAGCGATGCTGCTGTAAACCCCACAAACCCCTACAGAATCGAGCGCATGCGAGCTATTTTTGATGAGTACGGAGTGGAATCACACTATGTGATCGATCGCCGCGGGCAGGTTTATCAGTTTGTGGAGGATTTTCTTGCCGGACGCCATGCTGGCCTTGGTACATGGCAGGGCGATCCTCGCTTGACCAATAAGATGAATAACTACGCAATTGGTATTGAACTAATGGGCATCGGTACAGAAGCAGAGATGAACTCCGTCATCGGCGCGATTGCCAACAGCCGCATCAAACCAAGCGATCGGGGTTACACGGAGGAACAGTACCAAGCTCTACAGCAATTGATCGAATATTTGCGAGAGCGCTATCAAATACCTAGAGAGAACATTCTCGGCCACGATGACTATGCCCCCGGCCGCAAGTGGGATCCAGGCATGTTGTTTGATTGGAAACGCATTCTCTAGGACACCCTATCCTCGAAAGGAGGAAATCGGGTGGGCCAGTCCATTGTAATTCTCGGGGGTGGAACAGGCGGAGTTGCCGCGGCCAATGTACTTCTGAAAGTACTGCCCAAAGAACACCATATTATCTTAATCGATCGCTTAGCCTATCATCAGTTTAAAGCTAACCTTCCCCTAGTAATGGTTGGTCAGCGCAAGCCAGATGAAATACTGATACCCTTGAGCCGCTTAATGGAAAAGGGTATTGAAGTCGTGCAGGCAGAAGTCCAGACTGTGGATTTCGTCACACAGGAAGTCCAGACAAATTTGGGCAGCATACCCTATGATTACTTGATTATTTCTCTGGGTGCGGAATCCGTACTACAGTCCGTACCCGGGTTTGCAGAAGCGGCCTTCAATATGCTCTCCTTTGAACATGTCACGCGCTTTGCAAGCCTGCTTCCCACACTGGACCAGGGACGCATTGTCGTGTTTATATCGCATTTTCCAATCTGCGGCATGGCAGGGCCTCATGAGCTGGTACTGCTGCTCAATGAGTATATGTATCGGCATGGCCGCCATGGCAAAGTTCGGATTAAGTTTGTTACTCCCGAAACATATCCCCTATCCATCGCATCTCCACGACTGGGCCGGGCTATGCTCAAAAACATGGAAAAGCGCGGCATCCAGGTGATAACACAGGCCAAAGTTCTCCGCCTTGATTATCGAACCGGTGAGCTTATCCTGGATGGCGGCATCAACGTGCCAGGTGAAGTCTTTATCGGCGTACCATCATACCAAGGTCCAAGTATCTTCAAGGATACTCCCATTTCTCAGGACGGAGGCTGGCTGAAAGCTCATCCATACACACTCGCAACACCGATTGCCCGAGTATATGCCATTGGCGATGCGGTAGGACTTCGAATGCCTGCAACGGGTGATTGGCTGCCAAAATTGGGAATTATGGCCCACTATCAAGGAGAAGTGGTGGCCCGGAATATTGCTTTAGAGATTACCGGCCAGGCCCCTCGCTTTCGATTTACCGGAAAGGCAGTCGGAATCCCATTTATGACCGGATTTGGAAAAGGCCGGCTCTTTTCGCTTAAAGCTTATCGTCCTTCAAGCCCTGCGCTTACAGCACTGCCGCCCTCTAGATTGGCGTACTGGTTCAAAGTTGCCTTTGAGAAATATTGGCTCAACTTCTGGTTCTGAAGGTGAGCAGCTGAATCGTTCGTGAGCTTTGGGTATACACTACCCCTAGAAAGGAGAGGGTAAAACATGGCCAAAGACCCTAAGAACCGCAAAAAAATCCTCAAAGAACAGCTGGAAAACACGCTGGAAAGACTAGATGAAGCACAAGAAACAATGGTCCATGATAATATCTCGGAGGAAGAAAAAGAGGCCATTGCCCGCAAGAATCGCCACCGCGAAGAACAGATCGCAGGCCTAAAAAGCGAACTGGCCGAATATGAAGACCAATGAGTCGGACCGCCCACTGCCGGGCGGTTTTTTCGTTCGCAATTAGGGAAATACTATCTGAGAGTCTAGTTAAAGGAGTTGATGCCATGTTTAACCCATTTGAAGAAAAGCCCATCACTCTCAGCGATACGATGATGGACTGGAAAACCATCTATCCCAAACCGTATGACAAGAACACAGCAGATCCCTATACTAAAGTACGGGTCATTCTGATGAATGGAATTGAGGCAGAATCAATTGTTTTTGCTCACCAATTCCACCGGAACTGCACGAACAATGATCTGCGCCGGGAGGTGGCCATGCTCCGCCGCTGCGAACAACAGCAGCAAAAACGCATCGATTGGCTGAGTCCCACCAATGAAACAGCGCTGGAAAAGACAATTTCTTACGAACAGGTAGCGGTCGATCTTACTGCATGGCTGGCCATGCATGAACCAGACCCGTATGTAAAGGCTACGCTGGATTTCCTCCTCCTCGAAGATTTTGATCATCTCTACCGCTATGCCAACCTACTCGATATGGATGCCAACATTCCTGCTCATGATGTGGTGAAGAAATATGTGGAAATCATGCCGGGACGGCCCACTATTTCTGAACACCGCCATCCTATCGATACTGTTCAGCGTCCCGTCGATTTCAAGACTGCCGACGTGCGCACAAAGCTCAATACTCTGATCATCGTTTCGGCCGAACAGCAGACCATGAATTTCTACATGAACACCGGTGCGCTGTACTATAATGACCTCGGCCGACGGCTCTATCAGGAGATTGCGATGATTGAAGAACAGCACGTCACCCACTACGGCTCGTTGCTCGATCCGAACGCAACATGGCTAGAAAACCTCCTGCTGCATCAGTACATGGAGTGTTTCTTGTACTATTCCTTTGCGCAGGACGAAACGGACGCGAGCATTCGCTCCATCTGGGAGCAGTGCTTAGAGCAGGAAATCACACACCTGCATACAGCTGCTTCGCTGCTGCAGAAATTTGAGAATAAACACTGGCAAGAAGTGGTCCCAGGTCCATTCCCAGAACCGCTGCATTTCAGAGACACAAGAGAATACCTCCGAAAAATTCTAGGAGAGCAAGTCGAGCTGACCTGCGACCTCGAAGACTTCGTCAATGTCAATGATCTCCGTGATGATCACCGCTTCTTCTGGTATCAGGAGCGCATCAATCATGATGTGAATGCGGTCCCATCTCACGCTGTGATAGCGGAGCATCAGAAGAAGTATGAAACAGATTACCGTTTCGAAAATGAACCAAGCCCAGTAGAAGCGCTGCGGGATCGCAGAACAGACAACACCGACCTGGGCAGAAAGAAAACAAAGGTGCCCCAGATGATATAAACCAAGAAGGGATAGCCAAATGCTATCCCTTCCCTTTTATCCCAAGACTACCGTGACTTGGTTTTCATCCTGCAGCAAAT
>CALKAR010000250.1 GCA_937988745.1 uncultured Peptococcaceae bacterium | reverse complement strand
CCCAGCTAGGGCGGAATAAAGCATTCCCACGTTCCCGTAGGAAACACCGGGCCGCAGGGCCCTGGCCAGCGATTTAGTATAGCCAGCGAATTTAGCATGGCCCGCGATTTAGCATAACCCGTGATTTTTACACAACCAACAAATCCACAAGAACCTACCCCATCCGAAGAACATCAACAGACGCATACATGCGCCACATATGTATAGGGCGGAAAATCGTTACGTACCAGTGGGTGGGATTAGCGAAGCCAGAGGTTAAACCGCATGAGCTGCAATTCCCAGGGCGGAAACTCTAAACTCTACACGCACTACCGTGCCACCGACTGATATGCAATTCTCTAGGCGGATAACTCCGCATACACACACAGAGAGCAAGCAGCCGGCCAAAGTCAAAAATCTGCGCGGAAGACACTTGCTTCGCTGCCAACCCCCCCCCCCCTGGTACGGAAAGGAGGGGTGGCTCTGCGACAGAAACACAGTAGCCGTAGGCACTAGCCCTGGGACTGGTGTCTTGAGCGAGCATCCGGTGGGTTCATTCAACTTAAAAATATTTTGAAAATAATCTTGTCTCCAGGTACAATTCGTTTGGAAGAGGAATAATATATAAATAAGGGGAGGGGTTTGCCGCCCACCATTAAAGCCCGATTGCTGTGTAATGGGACCAAGGACATGCAGGTGGCGTCCTACCCGGATCATAGATATAGCCCGAGGCGTACAAGGAGGAGTTCGGTATGAGTACGAATACGCCGGCACTTGTTTGGGATTCTGGAAAGTACAACTTTCAGCGCAAGCTGGGCAACTTCGTTCAAAACTTTCAAGTGAACCTTCCGGTAAATAAGTTCGGAATCCCAAACAAGATTGTCAATCCGTTGCCCATAGCAGAAAACATGTATGGGTGTGAAACAACGGACGATGTCCCAGATGAGGCTGTTGAAGAGGCTCTACGTGAAGTTGAATACGACGATGGTGTTCCTTTAGTAGATGGCCTGCCTATTTGGGAACGGTTCGAGGGAGAACCAGTAGAATATTACAAGCTTTTTAAAGAATATCGGGAAATGAGGTACAATACTGGGACAAGAGCAATTTCTAGGCTCGCAGCTACGCACCTTGTTGCAGGCAAGCACCTCAGTGCTTTATCGAAAGTATATCATTGGCAGTTAAGATGCCGTGCATACGATTTATTTAGGGAAATGGAATTTGAGAGACAGAGATTGTTCGATGCGAGGAAGCTTGAGACAAAACATAAGAAAGCTACTGACAAAATGCTCGAACAAGCATTGTCGTACTTTGAGAACCATCCAGAACAGATGGACCCGAAGACCGCACTACAGATGGTTCAGCTGGCCATGAAAGCAGGAAGGCTGTCGGTTGGACTGCATCCTGAGAAGCCAGCTAGTGAAAGTGAATCACGACAAACAAATATTCACATAAACAACATTACCCAAACGGGTGATGAAGGAGAAGGAAGGAAAGAGATTGGGGAGGCAGGACAGCACACGGGCATGAAGGATATGTCCTACTTGCAATCGATTGTGCATATCCTGGAAAGCTCGGGTGCCTTAGATGAGGCGAAGAAGGATGTGGTCATTGATGCAGATTATGTCGAGGTCAACGATGACGAAAAAGATGAGGATCCGGATGCTATCTAAGGCACACCCAGATATTCCTCCTTTCTTCGGGCGTGTGGCCTTCACCCACATGCCCAACTCTTAAAGCATTGGGGGGCATGGGCATGAAAAAGTTAAGCAAGAAGCAGAGAGCCGCTTTACGATCGTTGCGTGCAGATGCATTCAATGAAGGTTTTATTATGGGGTATGCCATGGGCAAGAGAATCGCGCAACAAGAACAGAGCACCGCCTCTACCAGTGGTGTGCCGTCGGCATTACGGAACGAAATAGATAGGAGCCACCCAATAAGTGATGGAGAACGTAGATGTGTGGAATGTCATGTGAAGATTCCGCCTTATCTGAACCATTTTTGTGAAGGGTGTTGGCGAGACGTGTTAGGTCCGTTGGTGCCTGGAGAATAAGCGCCGGTAGCGCAATTCAAGGCTTAGTGCAAAAATTCCAGTTCAATCTGTGTAAAAACTTATTTTATATTGTTTTTAATTACTCCCTACTAGTACGGAGTACGGTATTACTAGAAATATATAATTAATATATTTGATTGAAAGATTGAAATTCTGAACAAACGTTGATATAACAAGCTTTTTCGCGTTCAATATTTCAATTTAGGTTTTTTATTTGCAAAAAATATAATGGAGGTGATAGCCGTGTCTTTGGGAAAAATCGACTTGAGCGCTTTACCACGAAGCGACCGGGCAGAATTAGAAAAACTACTCACGCCGAAGATGACAAAGTACATAGTGCATACTCCGTACCCCAAACAGGCAGCTTTTATGTTGTTGGATGTGAAAGAAGCTTTCTACGGAGGAGCTGCCGGAGGCGGTAAGTCTGATGCTTTGCTGATGTGTGCATTACAGTATGTCGATGTTCCTGGGTATAGTGCTATCATCTTTCGTAAGACTTATGCTGACCTAGTGAAGCCAGGGGCTTTAATCGACAGAGCAAAAGAGTGGCTGGCACCTTGGACGAAGACCAAAGAAGTGCATTGGAGCGACAAGGAGAAGAAATTTACCTTCCCATCGGGAGCGATCTTACAGTTCGGATACCTTGAAACACCGAACGATCGATTTAATTATCAGGGTGGGGAGTATCAATTCATAGGTTTTGACGAGGTAACGCATATTGCGG
>CALKAR010000249.1 GCA_937988745.1 uncultured Peptococcaceae bacterium | reverse complement strand
CCTTCCATTCGGCCCACGATTAGTGTTCTCTTGATCATGAACCTGGGTTGGGTCTTGAGCTCAGGCTTTGAGCAGCAGTATTTGCTCCAAAATGGTAGAGTGATAGATTACGCTCGGGTCTTTACTATCTATGAGCTCGACTACGGGATCAAGATGATGCGCTATTCCTTCGCCACCGCAGTAGGGATTTTCCGCAGCGTAGTTAGTATCATTCTGGTCTTCAGCGCCAACCAGCTGGCAAAGCGGTGGGGCCAAGAACGACTAGTCTAGTGATATGTAGGGAATCCATGTGGGGGTGAAAGAATGAACAGGATTGGGCGCAAAACCTGGGAGGATAGAATTCTCGATACAATTATCTACATCAGTCTCATTTTCTTGGTGATAATTACCCTCTACCCTTTCTTAAATACTCTGGCCATCTCGCTTAATGACGCCATGGACAGTTCTAGGGGAGGGATCACCCTCTGGCCGAGAAAGTTCACGCTTTACAACTACCAAACTCTGCTCACCCGCAATCAGATCTATCGCGCTGCACTGGTCTCAACGGCCAGAACGGTTTTGTCTACGCTGTTGGGTACATTCTGTACGGCGATGGCAGCGTATATTATCAGCCGCAGAGAATTTGTTCTCAGAAGGTTTGTCTCGTTTGTCTATGTTTTGACCATGTATATTGATGGTGGGCTGGTACCCACATACTTCTTGATGCGCTCCTTAGGACTGACAAACAGCTTTTGGGTTTACGTGATACCAGGATTGGTGTCAGCATTTAATCTCATAGTAATTCGTACTTATATCGCTGGTCTATCAGACAGCTATGTGGAGTCAGCCCGAATTGACGGAGCAGGAGAGTTTACGATTTTCATGAAAATCATCCTGCCTTTGTGCAAGCCTGTGTTGGCCACCATCGCCCTATTTATTGCGGTTGACAACTGGAATGCGTGGTTTGATACCTTCCTCTACAACTCGGCTAATGCTAATCTCAGCACACTGCAGTATGAGCTTATGAAGGTACTTCAGAGCGCAAATACCATGTCAGGATCACTTCTCCAGGCTTTGTCTCGAGCTGCTGCTGGAACCACGAACACTGTCACGCCTAGGGCAATTAGGGCAACCATGACCATCATTGTCAGCGTTCCTATCATAATAGTTTATCCATTCCTCCAAAGATACTTCGTTCATGGCCTGACGCTGGGCGGTATCAAGGAATAACAGCTAAAATATCTGCGGAGGTAGAAAGAGGTGCTGTTCCCTATGGGCACAGCACCTCACTTGATCTTCCTTATGTAGTACCTCTTTCCACCAATTCGACGGGAAGACAGTTTTCCGTCGATACTGATTTACCATCAATCAAATCCTCGATCAGTTTCACTGACAGTTCAGCCATCTTTGCGATCGGCTGGCGTACAGTGGTGATCTGAGGAGAAACTAGCGATGCAATGAATACATCGTCATAACCAACAATTTTGATGTCATTGGGGACCCGTTTCCCCAGTTTATTACATACCTTCATTGCTGCAATGGCCATTATGTCACTGTTGAGAAACAGTCCATCAATATCCGGGTGGCTCGTCAACAGCTCCGTAAGAAGCGCTTCGTAGTCGTTGATCTCGAAGACGTTTATATCAGTTTCTACAGTGAAATATGGTATGCCGTTCTCTTCCGCCACATCAATAAATGCCTGGTGACGCTGATTTGCAAGCATATCTAGGTCTAGGCTGCCGCACATGTGTGCGATCTTGGTGCAACCTCGATTCAGCAGAAGTTCGACGGCCAATTTCCCTCCGTGGTAGTTGTCAGCAGTAACGTAAGGGATCCTCTTGGAAATAAAGCGGTCAAAAGTCACCACAGGCAGAGTAAGTTTCTTATATGCTTCAACATCCAAGGTGTGGCTGGCCATGATGATGCCATCTACCTGGTTGCGCCTCAACATCCAGATATATTCCTGTTCCTTGTCCGCGTCCAACTGTGAATTACAGACAAGGACTTTGTAGCCACGGGAATATGCATAAGACTCAATATGTGATGTCAGCTCACCAAAAAATGGATGGGCCACAGTTGGTACGATCAAACCTATAATGTTTGTCTTCTGCCGGAACAGAGAACGTGCAACTTCATTAGGTTGATAGTCAAGGTCTTCCATGGCCTTGTAGATCTTGCGGCGCGTGGCTTCACTGATATAACCGCGGTTGTTGAGGGTACGGGAAACCGTCGTAACGGACACCCCGGCCCTTTCAGCCACATCCTTAATGGTCGGCCTTCCTCTCATAATATTCATCCACCTTGTTTAGTCTGGGGTTTCTAATTTCTTATCCCAGCTTGCTAATTATTCTAACATATATCGGCATAGAAGGCTAGTTAAACGCATAAGTACACCTGTGTGTCAACCGGTTGACACATGCGGCAGTTTGTGATAATTTAGTTGCGATAGGACTTTTAATTTACATATCCCAAACCATGTTACGCGTTTATTGAGGTTCTTTTCCGTAGAAAGATTGCTTTGAATTAAGGAAGAACCTGATAAAAAGGGAGGTAGTAACCTTGAGTCTGCGCAATCAAATAATGCTTATTACGTATCCGGATAGTCTCGGCAAAAATCTCCATGAGCTGAAGTACATGCTGCAGAACCATCTGCGGGGCGTTGTAGGCGGTGTACACATCCTGCCGTTTTATCCAAGCTCTGCGGACCGGGGATTTGCCCCAATTGATTACCGGATCGTTGATCCCGCTTTCGGAACCTATGACGATATTGTTGAAATCGGCTCCGAGTACGATCTCATGGTAGACTTTATGATTAATCACATATCTCGACAGTCCAGCTATTTCCAGGACTTTAAAGCAAACAAGGATGATTCTAAGTATAAAGATATGTTCATCAGAGTCAAGGACCTTTGGCCCGACGGTGAGCCTACTGAAGAGGAGATCGGCCAGATCTATCGCCGTAAGCCCAGAGCTCCTTTTGTGGATGTTAAGTTTGCAGACGGAACCAGTGAAAAAGTTTGGTGCACATTTGACGAAGAGCAGATCGATTTAGATGTCAACTCAGAAATAACCCGCAAGTTCATTCGCGATACCCTGACTTTTCTTGCAGAAAAGCAAGCTGCGATTATCCGGCTGGATGCTTTCGCTTATGCCATCAAGAAACGGGGAACGAACTGTTTCTTTGTTGAACCTGAAGTTTGGGAGCTTTTGGAGTTTGCTCAAGATGTTTTGAAACCGCATGGCGTAGAGATCCTGCCTGAGATTCACGAGCACTACACTATTCAGCTCAAACTAGCTGAAAAGGGTTATTGGGTATATGACTTTGCTCTTCCCATGCTGCTCTTGTACAGTCTATATACAGGTGACAATCGGCGTCTGCTGCATTGGCTGCAGATTTGTCCACACAAGCAGTATACAACTCTGGACACGCACGACGGCATCGGAGTTGTTGATGTCAAGGATCTTCTCACCGACGATGAGATTGAAGAGACCAAAGAGTACCTTTTCTCCCGCGGTGCCAATGTAAAGCCAATCTACAACACAATGGCCTACAATAACCTTGATGTTTATCAGCTGAACTGCACCTATTACTCTGCTCTAGGAAACAACGACGATGCTTATCTTCTAGCCCGAGCGGTTCAGTTCTTCAGCCCTGGAATACCACAGGTTTACTATGTAGGACTATTGGCTGGAGAGAATGATATTGAGCTCCTAGAAAAGACAAAGGTTGGACGAAACATCAATCGCCACTACTACAGCTTAGAAGAAGCGGAAGCCAATCTAGAACGGCCCGTGGTGAAGAAACTCTTTGATTTGATGCGTTTTCGCAATTCATATCCCGCATTCGATGGTAAGTTTTCCGTTGAACCTAAAGGGGAACACGGCCTGCAGATAACTTGGCAGAAGGATGCTTATAAGACTGTCCTTGATGCGGACCTAAAACACCATCGGTTTGCCATTTCGTATTGGGATCCAGATACTCGTCAAGAGAGCAGTCTAACCTTGGGATAATAATGCGTCAATTTTATGTGTTAACCGGTTGACATATATTTTGGAAATATGGTACAATTTTACCTAAAGAAGGCGGGTGCCAAACATAAATTAAAAAAGGAGGAAATATTGTGAAGAGAACTGGGTTAGGGTTATGCTTGTTGGTTTTGGCGTTAGTCCTCACGTCGTTTAGTACGGCTGTCCTTGCTCAAGATGTTCACATCACCGTCCTCAACTCCAAGGGAGAAATCCAGACCCAACTCGAAGAAATCGCAGCATACTACAGCAGTATTACTGATGGCGTAACTGTTGAGGTTATTGCAGCACCTGTAGGTCAGTCTCCCTTTGAGCGTGCAGTGGCACTGTATGCATCCGGTAACGCGCCCGCAATCTTAATGCTGGATGCTGGCGACGTTCTGTTGTTCCAAGATCGGGCACTTGCCTTGAATGATGAAAAATGGGTGAAAGATGCTATTCCTAACAGCCTCGACATGGCAACTGCTGAAGACGGCAGAATCTTGGCCTTCCCGGTAACAGTAGAGGGCTATGGGTTCATCTATAACAAAGCCGTCTTGGATGAGGCTGTAGGAGGGGATTTTGACCCGACTACCATCAACACACATGATGCGCTTAGAGAGCTGTTTGATACTATCGAAAACAGTGGCAATAACGCGATAGTCATTGGTCCGGAAGATTGGTCTCTGGGTGCTCACTTCTTTGCCCTGGCATACTCTGCCCAATCATCGGATCTGGCTGAGATTAACGATTTCTTGGAAGGACTGAAAGCCGGCACTGTTAAGCTGGCCGATAACGCAGCTGTAAATGGCCTGCTCGATACTTTCGATTTGATGAAGGAATACAACTATGACAGACTTGATCCACTGGCTAGCACGTACGATCGCGGCACTCAGCTGATCGGCGAAGGCGAAGTAGGAGTCTGGTTCCAGGGTAACTGGGCTTGGCCTGGCATCGCCGACTTTGATACAACCGGCGGACAGTTCGGCTTCCTCCCTGTGCCCATCAGCAATGATCCAACAGATTTGGGCAACACTCAGATTCCTGTGGGTGTAACGAAATACTTCATCCTCGATGGAGAACAAAATTCGCCCGCCCAACAGCAGGCAGCTAAAGACTTCCTGAACTGGTTGGTCTACGATCCAGAAGGTCAGAAACGTTTTGTACAGGATGCCAACATTATTCCAGCTTTCAGTAATATTACCATCGCACCAAACGATCCATTGTCTGCCTCCATTATGGAGTATATCAGAGAAGGCAAGACCATGAATTTCGTTCTGAACCTGCCGCCTGATCATTGGGCTCGTGTCGGTGCCTCTATGCAGAAGTATCTGTCAAACTTCATCGACAGAGATGCCTTCTTCAGCGAAGTAGAGGAATACTGGCAAGGTGTTGGCAAGTAAGACATAAGGGTATGTGCGGAACATTAAACAGCGAGATTCTCGCTGTTTAATGTTCCCCTCCTTTTTTGTTTGGACCAAAAGTGAGGTGCAGAGCGTGCAGGCTATTGAAAAGAGGTTCATTGACAAGCTCAAGACGTATCTGGTTTTCGCTGGCCCGACCACTCTGGCTTTCCTAACGGTAATCATTCTGCCGTTCCTATTCGGGATTTATTTGACCTTCACTAACTGGGATGGTATTGCCAAGGCGTACAATTTTGTCGGTTTCAGCAATTATATCACTGTCTTTCAGGATGAAGCCTTCTGGCGTTCGTTCTTTCTCACTGTCAAGTATGTGTTCTATACTGTAGTGATCGTAAACTCTCTAGGTTTTGTTTTGGCTTATGTGCTTACGGGCGAAAAGGTAATAGGACAGAACCTTCTCCGAACCGGCTTTTTTGTTCCTAATTTGATAGGCGGTATAATACTTGGACTGGTTTGGCGGTTTATTTTCTCAAATGTGCTGGTATTCATTGGGCGGAAATTCAACGTAAGTTTCCTGTCTTATTCGTGGTTGACTAATCCTGATAAGGCCTTATGGACCTTGGTTATTGTGTCAGTATGGCAGTACTCCGGCTATATGATGATCATCTTTATCGCTGGTCTGGTCAATATTCCTAAGGACTTAATCGAGGCGGCTACAATAGATGGTGCTAATGGATTTCAACGTCTGCGGATGCTTATACTGCCCTTGATGGTGCCATCGTTTATCGTCACTGTCTTCTTGACTATCCAAAGAGGATTTATGGTTTATGATGTGAACTTGGCACTCACTCAGGGTGGCCCTTTCAAGACTAGTGAACTAATCAGCATGCACGTATATGAAAAGGCGTTTCTCGCTCAGCAGTATGGTGTCGGCCAGTCGCAGGCCTTCTTCTTATTCTTGCTGGTGGCTGCAATCAGTGTAACGCAGGTCTACTTCAGCAAGAAGTTGGAGGTGGAAGCGTAATGAAAGCACTAAAGCGCATTCTATCAATTGTGAGGACGGTTTGTCTTTACGCACTACTGGCAGTATATATATCGCCGTTTGCCTTTGTTGCGATCAACTCATTCAAAAACCGCCGAGAGATCTTGTCCAATCCTTTCGGTCTTCCGCAAATTTGGTCTCTCGATAATTTTGTTAATGCCTTTAATCGGATGGGTTTCGTTTCCGCCTTCATGAATTCTCTAATCATTACTGTATCGAGCGTGATTGTCATAGCGGTGTTCTCGGCTATGACCGCATACCTATTCGTTCGTACGGATTGGTTTTTCAATAAGGTGATGTTTTTTGCTATGGTGGCTGCGATGCTGATTCCATTCCAGGCCATCATGATTCCTCTGGTACAGATTTATGGGGGGCTCAACCTTCTCAACAGCCGCTGGATTCTTGTTTATATGTATCTAGGTTTTGGCTCTTCCTTCGCGGTGTTTCTATATCACGGATTCATCAAGAGTATCCCACTGGAGCTGGAAGAAGCAGCCATGATCGACGGCTGTTCCCGTATTCAGGTGTTTTTCAAAATCGTGTTCCCTCTGCTTAAGTCGACAACGATAACCTTAATTATCCTAAACGTGTTGTGGATTTGGAATGACTTCTTACTGCCGTCACTAGTGCTGATTTCCCCGGCAAATCGAACACTGCCGCTTACGACGTTCTATTTCCACGGGACCTATACTTCTGATTACGGCCTTCTTATGGCGGCCTTAACACTCACTATTTTGCCTGTGATAATTTTCTACGGATTCCTGCAGAAGCACATCATTAAAGGCGTGATGGAAGGAGCAATCAAAGCTTAGACATGCATAAGCGATCTCGACACGAAGCATTACTTCATAAAGCAGATACAAGTGTTCGCCAAGGATCGGCCAAAGTAGTAGATACGTATCGCCTGCATTATCATTTCAGCCCGCAGGCTTATTGGATGAATGACCCGAACGGCTTGGTGTACTATGATGGCTGGTACCATGTTTTTTACCAGCATCATCCCTATAGCCCTGATTGGGGGTCGATGCACTGGGGGCATGCGCGTACGAGAGACTTCATCAACTGGGAGCATCTGCCGATTGCTTTGGCTCCCAGTGAACCCTATGACGCTGATGGTTGTTTTTCTGGCAGCGCCGCTGCAGCAGATGGAATGCTGCAGCTGTTTTTTACAGGTCACCGGGTTGTTGCCGGGAAAGTGATTCAAGTTCAGTGCCGTGCGTTCAGCCGCGATGGAATTCACTTTGAAAAAGATCCTGATAATCCTTTGATCAAGACTTTTCCACCAGATGGCTCTGAGGACTTTCGCGATCCGAAGGTGTGGAAATACGGTGATTTGTGGTATATGGTCATTGGTTCAGGCAAAGACGGATGCGGTAAGGCGCTCCTTTACACTTCCCCTAATCTCCGCGGGTGGGAATATGTGGGCGTTCTCCTCGAAAGTGATGGAACTCAGGGGACTGTGTGGGAGTGTCCTGATGTATTTCAGGTAGATGGAAAGCATGTATTGACCGTATCAGCCATGGGCATAGAGCCCCGCAGGGTGTTTGCCATCGTTGGCGAAATGGACTACGAAACGGGGCGTTTCCACTCCGAAAGCGTGCAGGTTCTCGACTACGGTCCAGATTTCTATGCGCCTCAAACCTTCTTTGGGACAGATCGCCGCATAATGCTGGCGTGGATGGATTCATGGGAGGGAGACATCCTCAGCAAACCTCATAATTGGGCAGGGGCATTCACTCTGCCGCGCGAATTAACGCTGGACAGTGAAGGGCGTCTGCGGGTTCGACCGGTGGTGGAGCTAGAAGCTCTACGAAAGGGCAATGTGCTCGAGCAAGACCTGGCGATCAGAAGTGACATTCAGTCCTTTGCTGAGCAGGATCTGGAGAGACAGGGAATAGAAGTCTGCCTCCAAGTGGATTTAGCAGACACTACTGCTTCTGATTTCGGAATCAGATTTACCGATGTGCAGAACTCACAGCAAGTCAGTGTAGGGTTCATCAGGCATGCAGATCAGCTCTATCTTGATACCAGTTCTTTTCGTGCCAGCAGTAGCGGCACATTTACGGTGGAACTGCCGCCAGAGCACAATCAGTTGGAAATCCGGCTGTTCCTGGATAGATCATCAATCGAGGTATTT
>CALKAR010000248.1 GCA_937988745.1 uncultured Peptococcaceae bacterium | reverse complement strand
GCGGTCAAGGGGGTCTTTGTCTCACTGTATAACATTCGTTATTCAACGTGCACTAGAAGTGCTGTGAGAAACCCTTAGCTAACTCGTCGACGCCAGAGCGGGGCACAACCCAGCAACGACCGAATGGAGGAGGTGGACGATATGAGAGATGCGTCCAGGGCGAGTATTCATGTTGCATCCCCTCCTCATCTGCGTCGATGCGGCCATCGCCAACACACCGCCTCTGGGTCGTCGAGGTTTGAACCGCACCAGGCGTTTGAGGTTTTGAACGATCGCCGTCATCTTCGCTTGAATGTCCATGGCCAACAGCCCGTACCCACGAGCTTCGTCCAGCCCATGGCATCCCTTCCCTTCGGCAAAGCCATGCTCCAGCCGGCTCCGAAGGGGATACAGTCGTTCGTAGATCGCATCGGCTCGAAGCAACCGCGCATGGTTGCGGGCCTTGGCCGCCTCCACGCTCTCCTTACGTTTCCTCTTGCGATCGAGGTCAAACGTCCGGCGTTGCCAACAGGGCAGAGGTTCGATCTCGCCCTGGATGGGAACCAGCGGCTCGACGCCAAGCTCGAGCAGTTCGCTAAGGAACGCACCGGCCGTGTAGTTGCCGTCTCCAAGCAGGTAGCCAGGATCCAACCCCATGCGTTTCACCGAACGTACCATCTCCAGCGCCGCCTCGCGCTCCGCCGTCCCCGAGCAGCGTGTGGCGCATGCTTCCAGGATCACACCCGAGCGAACGTCCATCAGGTTGTGAACCATGTAGCGAAGTTTCGCTTCCTGGTGCGATCCCTTGGCGTACAGCCGAGCGTCCGGATCGGTCTTCGAGCGATGCGTCGCATTGCGGAACGTCTCGTTGCGGAAGTTGGGGTCGCCTGCCTTCCGATGCTTGCGCGAGGCGGAACCGGTGGCCGCAGGCGGGTTGTCCCCGGGCGGCTCATCGCCGTCGTGGTTCGCCTCGTCCTGCTTCCTGACTCTGGCGAGGTACTCCTCAAGGCAGATGGGGGGCTGGATCGCTTCCAAGCTTTTGGTGGCCGCTCGGGCTTTGACCAGCGTCCCGTCGACTGCCAAGACGTCGGCCGACACCAGGCCGGCTTCGACGCATGCCAGGACGACGTGGCGCATCACGTCGGCGAAAACGCCGGCTCTTCCCCATCGTTGGCGGGTTTTGACCAACGTGGTTCGATCAGGCACGGGATCGTGAAAGTCGAGGCGGCAAAACCACCGATAACCGGCATGCATGGTGATTTCCTCACACAGCCGGTTTTCGGAGATGTCATAGAGGTAGCTGAGAACAAACATGCGCAGCGCCAGCTCCGGATCGATGGACGGCCGCCCGTTATCTTCACAGTACAAATGGCGAACGCGCTCTCGAATGAACGAAAAGTCCACCGCGGCATCCAGCTGTCGCAGGAAATGGTCTTTGGGCACAAGCTCCTCGATGGTCACCATCTGAAACATGCTGCCCTTCGGTCTTTGCTGACCGAGCATGACCTGCCACCTCCTGCGGAGCATATACGATACTGCGCGGTGTTTCCCCTTTACAGATTGAGGGGTTTTTCACAACGCTTCTAGTGGGCCGGATTCTTGACTGACCGCCCACTGGTGGGGCTCAACTCGAGACTTGAGCCCACTGGTGGGCGCTAATGTTGGTGTGGGCTTAGGCCGGCGCGGATGGGAAAGCGCTCTAGGGAAGTCATGTATTTCCATCCCGCAAGTACCGATGAAAGGGCGGTTTCGGCGCGTCTGCGACCTGACCGCGGCTAGGACAGACTGTCGCTCAGTGGCGGCCGCTGTCCGCCCCGCACACCTTGCCTTGCCGGCGGGTGGCGGACCCACTAGTGGGCCGGATTCCTGACTGAACGCCCACTGGTGGGGCCTGACTCGGAAATTGAGCCCGCGAGTGGGCGGTAATGGCGGCGTGGGCTTGGGGGCACGCAGATGGCAAGGTGCGCCAGGATCGGTACGGATTTCCAGCGCGAAAACGCCGATGACATGGCGGTCTCGCTGCGCGTACGACATTACCGTGCGGTGCATTGGCCGTAGGCTACCGGCGGGCGC
>CALKAR010000247.1 GCA_937988745.1 uncultured Peptococcaceae bacterium | reverse complement strand
TATCCTTAGATGTACGAGAAGGGGAAATTCACGCGCTGGTCGGCGAAAATGGTTCTGGAAAATCGACCCTGATGAACATCCTGTACGGTTTGTACCAGGCTGATCGGGGTGAGATTCACGTCCGAGGCCAAAAAGTTGACATTTCCGAGCCAAGGGTCGCCATCGACCTAAAGATCGGCATGGTGTTCCAGCATTTTATGCTTGTGGAACCGCTTACAGTGGCTGAAAACATCGTGCTAGGCTCGGAATTTCGGCGCGGTCCCTTTCTCGATTACGAACAGGCAGTTAAAGAGGTGGAGCGGCTGTCTGAAAGCTACGGCTTGAAGATTGACCCCCACGCTAAGATTGAAGACTTGTCCGTTGGCCTGCAGCAGAGGGTTGAGATTTTAAAAGCCCTCTACCGGGGTGCAGAAATTTTGATCTTAGACGAACCAACCGCGGTTCTAACTCCACAGGAAGTCGATGACCTGATGGAGGTTATGGAGAATTTGCGGAAGGACGGAACTAGTATCATATTTATTACCCACAAAATTAGAGAGGTATTGGCCGTCTCTGACCGTGTTACTGTTCTCAGGAGAGGTAAGAAAATTGGTACGAAGGAGACCGCAGAGACTAACGCGCAAGAGCTTGCTGAAATGATGGTGGGCCGGGAGGTTCTTCTGCGGGTCGAAAAAACACCTGCGCAGCCTAAAGAAGAAGTTCTACAGGTGCGCGATTTAGTCGTCAAGGACTCCCGGGGCAGCGTCCGGGTAAATGGTGCCAGCTTCTCTGTACGTCGCGGTGAAATCCTAGGCATCGCTGGCGTAGAAGGCAACGGCCAGACCGAGCTGATAGAAGCAATTACAGGCCTGATGCGTCCTCAGTCGGGCCAGGTTATCCTTTCTGGTCAGGACATCACCCAGTGGTCACCGCTGCGCATCAAGAGAGCTGGTTTGGGCTATGTTCCCGAAGACCGGCACCGGCGTGGGTTGGTCTTAGATTATTCCATTGCAGACAATCTCATCCTCGGGCTTCACACTGAAGAACCATTCTGCCGCAAGCTGGGAGTGCATGATCACCGGGCGATTCAAGACAACGCTGTTCAGTTGGTGGAGGAGTTTGACATCCGTCCGCCTTATCCACAGCAGAAGGCTGGAGCTCTTTCCGGTGGAAACCAGCAGAAGATCGTTGTAGCCCGAGAGTTTAACCAGAATCCTGATCTTTTAATCTGCGCGCAACCGACTCGCGGCGTGGATATTGGCGCGATTGAGTTTATTCATCAGCAGGTGGTCGAACAGCGCGATCGGGGTGCAGCCGTTCTTCTGATCTCGGCGGAGTTGGATGAGATTCTATCCTTGAGCGATCGGATCGCTGTGATGTACAACGGCCAAATTGTAGCTGTCCTCGATGCCGAAGAAGCCGATGAGCAGAAACTAGGATACCTCATGCTCGGTGGTAGCCTAGAGGAGTACAAGGCCGGAGGAGGGAACAATCATGCTGGATAGGATCAAGAAAGTACCCGTCCAAGTTCTTGTTGCACCGATTCTAGCTGTAATTTTAGCTCTCATAGTCGGGTCGGCATTTGTTCTGACTGTGGGTGAAAGTCCTCTGTATGCGTACAAAGTCTTGTTCCAAGAATCCTTCGGTTCAATGCGGGGTTTTGCGACTACGCTCCAGCGGGCAACGCCTCTGATGTTTACAGGCTTAGCAGTAGCCTTTGCATACAGAGCTGGTTTGTTTAACATCGGAGCAGAGGGCCAGGTTTATATTGGCGCTTTTGCCGCCGCTTGGGTTGGGTTTACTTTTGCAAACCTTCCGAAGTTTATCCACCTTCCATTAGCTATCTTTGCTGGAATGCTAGGTGGAGCAATATGGGCCGCTGTGCCCGGTATCTTAAAGGCTAAGCTGGGAATCCATGAAGTTATTAACTCCATTATGATGAACTACATTGCCTACTTCTTAACCGACTGGTTTGTCTTAGGACCATTTGCCGGAAGTTCGTGGATTCCAGAGTCGCCGCGTGTTAAGGCGACTGCAACCCTGACACGGCTAATGCCTCCTACCAGGCTGACCACTGCGCTCTACATTGCACTGGTGGCCGGGGTCATTGTCTACTTCATTCTCTGGAAGACAAAACTAGGGTATGAGATCCGTGCTGTGGGCCTCAATCCTACAGCTGCTGAGTACGGCGGAATCAGCGTTGCCAAAACCATGGTGATCGCGATGGCCATCAGTGGCGCTTTGGCAGGCCTTGCTGGCATGGAGCAGGTTTTAGGATTAAATAACCGGTTCATTCAGCGCTTTTCCCCCGACTTGGGCTTTATGGGAATTGCCGTAGCCCTCTTAGGTAAGAACCATCCGGTGGGAATTGTCCTAGCAGCGATCCTCTTTGGTGCCCTTCAGACTGGAGCTGCTGCCATGGACCGCTTGACGGCTGTGCCTCGTGAACTGATCACCATTCTTCAAGGTGTGATCATTTTCTTCGTGGCAGCCGAATATCTCTTCAGCCGGTTTATCAAGGTAAAGGGGGAAGCGTAAATGTGGGATACTCTCAAGC
>CALKAR010000246.1 GCA_937988745.1 uncultured Peptococcaceae bacterium | reverse complement strand
TTCGGCCCGGAACAGCACGAAGAGCACACCCCTATTCTAATTAAGTTTACTAACAAGGAAGAGAGTCCATGGCTAGACAGTGTGCTGGCTATGTTCTATGACGGAGTGTTCCGCAACCGCGTAGGCATTATGGATGCTTACAACCTAGAGTCTGGTGAAGAGGAAACCCTACTAGTAGGTATCGAACTAGACGAGGATGGTAAGGCAGACTGCTTCCCGCTATGTAAACTTCTACGAGCAGAAGATGTCAAGAACTACCTAAGCCCAGATGGTAAGGGTGGATTCTATGACCAGTTTGATCCACGAGAGAATGCCAAAGCTAAGGAGGACATGCGTCCCCTAGAAGAGGCAGTAGTGGGAGATGAGACTGAGTAATGTCAGACATAGTTAGCTCTGGTAAGAGCTGGGCTCAAGAACTTATCCATTATTACTCCGAAGGGTATAGCGACGCAGAAGTAGCGGCAGAGCTTAAGATTACCCTTCGTGAGTACCATAGGCAGATTCAAGAGAACAGCACCTTTGCTCAACTTGTCGATTATGGCCGAACCCTCTCATTAGCACACTGGGAGGGTTTAGCCCGTAAGAACGTTTCAAACCGTAACTTCAATACATCATTGTATAACTTCTATATGAAGAATAGGCATGGGTGGGCTGACAAGGTAGAGTCCACAACCTCTCTTACGGATGTAAGTTCAATGGACGTAGACACCCTACGCCAAGAAGCCAGAGAGAAGGTGGCTAAGTTTATCGATAAGCATAGCCCAGAGCTTACTGATGTAAAGAAATTAATCACAGCACCTCCGGAGCTAGATAGTTAATGAGTAGATTTAAACTATCCAATGACGAACTATCTGCATATCTAGGAGGAGGGTTCGATGGGGATCTCTCAGGAGCGGAGCAATTCGTTCCTGAGATTGCTAAGACAGACAACGAACTAGGGGAACTGCTGAGACTCAACACACTGCTAGAGCAGTATGAGGAAATGTCTAAGCTGTCTGGAGTGGATAAGTGGTTCCTTCCCGGAACCCCGTTTGGTATTGAACGCCTTCCTAAACACAAGGCATTCTTCGATGCCGGAAGAACTTATAAGGAAAGGCTATTCCAAGCAGGTAACCGTACTGGCAAGAGTATTGCTGGAGCTTTCGAGGCTAGCTGCCACGCCACAGGCATCTACCCTAAGTGGTGGCAAGGTAAGAGGTTTGACCAACCTACGGCTGGGTGGGCCATGGGCTCCACGGCACGAGCTACTCGTGACACAGTTCAGAAAGAACTACTAGGACCAGTGGGCGCTTGGGGGACAGGCATGATCCCTAAGGATAAGATAGGCAGGCACTGGGCGCTATCTGGTGTACCTCAGGGTGTTGACATTATTCAGGTTAAACACGTGTCCGGGGGTTGGAGCACCATCGGGTTCAAGAACTACGAACAGCCTTTAGAAGCATTTTATGGTACAGCGCAGCACTGGGTATGGGCTGACGAGATTGTGCCAATCAATATCTACAACGAATGTCTTGTACGAACCATGACCACCAAGGGTATCATGTTTGTGACATTCACGCCTCTAAGAGGCATCACCCCCCTAGTAGCAAACTTCATGGAGAACGCGGACTACCTCGCCGGAGCTAAACGCCTAGTGAGTGTAGCAGGTGCTAAGGGTGACTCGGAAGATTTAGTTGACTCATCTGGGTACAAGGCCATCGTACAGGCAGGGTGGGACGACGCTCCATGGCTAGACGAGAATGAAAAGAACCAGCTACTAGAAGCCTCTGAGCCCCATCTGAGGGAAACACGTAGGACTGGTATACCTTCTATGGGTAGCGGTAACGTTTACCCAATGTCTCTAGAAATCATGGCAGTGGACCCCTTCGAGATTCCGAAGCACTGGAAGCGGCTATATGCGCTAGACGTAGGCTGGAACAGAACCGCTGCTTTGTGGGGAGCACTGGACCCTAACACAGATACCCTGTATGTCTACGACGAACACTACATGTCAGAACAGCCCCCGGCTGTACATGCCGCCAGTATCCGTTCCCGAGGGGAGTGGATCCCTGGAGTGATCGACCCAGCATCTAGGGGTAGGAGTCAGGCAGACGGAAGCCAGCTATGGCAGATGTATAGAGATCAAGGGCTAAGGCTCTACAGGGCAGATAATGCTGTAGAGGCAGGAGTACAAGAGATATGGCAAAGAATGACTGGCGGGAGGATTAAGTTCTTCTCCACGCTGCACAACTTTGCTAAAGAATATGTACTATACCGTAGAGACGAGAAGGGAAGAATTGTTAAAGAAAACGATCACCTTATGGATGCACTAAGATACTTACAGCTAAATCTATCTAGGGCTAAGTCACTGGATCAACTGGTCCGTAAGCCCAACTATAAAGGCGGACCGAGGTATAATATTTAATTATGGCTGAGCAAAAAGATATAAACGAAGACCTAGATCTAGAAGAACAGGCACGAGAGGAAGACCGTAGGCGTGAAGCCCTTATGGAAACTCTCGCAAATTCTATTGAGAGTAAGTTCCAGCAGAGAGCCAAGAGGCGTACAACCAAGGAGGCCCAGTGGCTACGCTCTGCTAGGCTGTATTACGGCAAGCTATCTATCGATAACTATCAAGATAAGGGCGAGACTCCTTTCGAGAATAGACCCTATACTGATAGGCCTGATGTAAATATCGTACGGTCTAAGTGCTCAGCTGCTATTGCCCAAACCGTATCTATGCAGTTTGGAACTTCTAACAAGAACTGGGATATCTATCCAAGCAAGTCAGACAGGTCTCCAGAATCCGGAGAGGCCGCCATGCTTATGTCTGATGAAATTGAGTCACAATTAGAAGACTGTAAGTATGCGTTCGCTAGCAGAAAAGCTATGTGGGATCGCGTAGTCCTAGGTACTGGGGTCATGAAGGGCCCGCTAAGTACTGGTAAGCTTATGCGGAGCTACCGCAGACTTGAGGGAACAGAGACGTGGGTTCCTGATCTAGTTGTAGACTATACCCCTATTATCACTCATGTATCCCCATGGTTCTTCTATCCAGATGAGAGTGTATCCGATCCTACTAAGATTGAGGATACTATTGAAGTTCACCCCAAGTCCGCCCTAGAGCTTAAGAAGTATATGAAGCACGAAGGCTTCGATCCTATCTCTATTTCTGAAGTTCTAGAAGATACTCCTAGCGATTACATCACTCAAAACTGGGCAGACTTTGCTGAGCTTACAGAAACTAACTCAGACATCTTTAAGAATAAGTACCTAGTTCTCGAATATCATGGCCCTATTACGCGCACCCAGCTAGATGAGCTAGGCGTGGAGTGTACCTACGATAGTGCTAACGACGAGTACTATGGTGAAGTGTGGGTATGTCAGGGCAAAGTAATTAGGCTAGAGCTTGCAAGTATTGAGGCCTCGTTCTCATGTCCCTACTACGTATCTCCTTGGGAGAAAGATCCCTCTAGTGTGTTCGGATTCGGCGTTCCTCTAATGATGGAAGATGCCCAGCGAGTAGTTAATGAGGCGTGGCATATGATTCTGGATAACACAGCTATCTCCTCAGGCCCTCAGGCAGCTATGCACAAAGACCTAATTGAGCCTGCTAATGGCGAGTGGGAACTCCGTCCGCGACAGATCTGGTATCTGAACGATATGCAGGTAGACGTGGAGAAAGCTATCCAGTTCTTTGATGTGCCTAACGTCACCGCAAACATTGTGCCAATCCTTCAGATGGCTCAAGCCTTCGGCGAAGAGGAGAGCCAGATTCCTATGATTGCTGCAGGGCTGACAAGCCCAGAAGTAGGAGACACGGCTACAGGGCAGCTGGCTGCCTATCACGCATCTACTACTCTTCTGGACTTCATGAGCGAAGAGTGGGATGACCATATCACTGAGCCTATCATCGAGGCTATGTACGCATGGAATATGCAGTATAATCCCAAGCCCGAGATTAAAGGACAGTTTAGTATAGATGTTCGTACCTCAACAGAATACAAAAACAAGCAGATGCATATCAGGGATATGGAGAAGCTATCAGTAGAGGCTGCCCAAAATCCAGAGCTAGCTAAGCATATAGACATGAACGCTATGTCTCGTCTACGTCTTGAAATGATGCACCTACCCTCTAAAGGTATTATTAAACCTAAGGAGCAAGTTGAACAAGAAGACGCGGAACGCGCAGCTAACCAAGGCCCGGACCACGAGGTAATGCAGCTGCAGCTAGAAGCTAGGAGGCTGGACCTAGAAGAAGCTAGGCTCGCCTTTGAATTAAACCAGAATCAGCAACGCGAGTTTATGGAGAACGAAGAGAGGATGGCAGCTAACCAAGCCCGTCTGATCGAAGCCGAAGCCCGTGTGACTGTAAGCCAGAACGAGAAGGAGATTGAAATTCTTAAGCTGGCACAGAAGAGCGAAGAAGCTGCTGCTCGTATCCTGTCAAGCGAGAACATCACCAAGGAAAACAACCAGACCAAGGTGTTCCTCACTAGCCTGCAGGAGACAAGAAAGCTTCAGGAAGTAGAGCAACACCAGAGAGAGCGTGACCTAGCTAATAGAATTGGGAAGGGAATCTAATGTCAAACTATGGTATTAACTTTCACGGACCGGACTGGGCTAGGCTCAAGATGTATTTAGAAAAAAAGATGGAGCAGAAGATTGGTCTACTTGTAGCCTCAAGAGACCATGATGAATCAAACCGTATCCGGGGATCTGTCACTATGATTAAAGAGATCCTCGCATTGGAGAACTCCGCCAATAGGGCCGACCACCAGTAAAGGACTTTATTATGGAAATTGAAAATACAAGAGACGCAGAAGATCTATTTAACAATATCTCAAAGAGCCTACGTTCAGGCGACCCCACAGAACTCCGTGGTATAATGGATGTAAATGATGATGAACCAGAAGTAACTACTCCCGATGAAGAGGATGTAGAAAACGATTCTCCCGTAGAGGATCAGCCCGACGATACTCCGGTTGATACTAACGACGAGGAAGAAGAAGAGGATCCTTCGGACGATACTCCCAAGGAACCCGCCGATGACAACGACGAAGAGCCAGACGAGGAAGACCCTCTTAAAGAGCTAAAGGCTCAACTAGAGGCTCTACGACAAGAGAATCATACTCTTAAGTCTCAAGCTGGACGTGTCCCGCATGTACAACGGCGTCTTAAGGAAATTGACAAGAAGCTAGAAGAACTGGCAAAGCGCCGAACTTCTCCTTCTGATAGCCCTTCTGCTAAGATCCAGCCGAAGGTTAAAGAAAGACTAGAAGCAATTAGGAAAACTGATCCCGAGCTTGCAGAGGTAATTGAAGCTGCAATTACTGATGCCACAGAAGGGATGACGCAGGAGATCTTTAGCCGGGAAGAGCAATCCCTTTCCCTGCAGCGAGAACACGAACTCCAGGCGTTCCGTGAGGAGCAAGCACAAGCCCTCCTAGCTAAGCACCCTAATGCTGCAGATGTCTTTAATAGCCCCGCTTGGGCTGAGTGGAAGAACGAGCAGTCTCCTGGTATCCGTGCGCTAGCAGAATCAGAGTATGCCAATGAAGTTAGCGAAGCTTTTGAGCGATATGCTAACGACATGGTAAAGAAGTTTCCTGAGCTAGCAAGCAAAGAAAACGCAGTAGTACCAGAACAGGAGAAGGCACGACAAATCGAAGAGGAGCGCCAGCGCAAGAAAAAGACTGCTGTAGTAACAGATAGTCCTAAAGCAGCTGGTAAGGTAAAGATGCCCGATGATCCTAATGCACTCTTTGAAAAATACTCCGCGCAAATTCGCAAGGAGAGGCTCGGGTAACATCAGAAAGGATTAAGCACTATGTCAAGTTTTGGTATTAACACTTATGGCGATATCTCCCCACGAGTTGGTATTTATGCAGTAGCCAACTTTCTGGAGCACGCCCTTCCAGTACTAGTTCTAGAAAAGTTTGCACGTGTAGAGGCCCTTCCAAAGAACCAAGGCCAGATCGTTAAGTTCCGCCGGTTTGTTCCGTTCGAGATTAACACCACTGCTCTAGTAGAGGGTGTAACTCCTGCGCCAAACAGCCTGCAGTACGAAGACGTAACCGCTATGGTTAACCAGTACGGCGGCTGGGTGCCCTTCACCGACGTTATTGCAGACACCCATGAAGACCCTAACCTGCAGAAGATTACTATGGGTCTTGGTGAGCAGGCTGCTAGCGTCAAGGAAGCTATCATCTGGGAAGAGCTAACTGGTGGTACTGCAGTTATCTACTCCGGCGATGCTACTCAGCGTTCCGAGGTAGACGCGCCTGTTAGTGAGGCCGAGCTAGTTGCTGCTCAGCGTTTCCTAAAGGCTAACCGTGCCCGGCATATTACCCGTATGCTTAAGGCTAGTACTAATATTGCTACAGAACCTGTGGCCCCTGCCTTCATTGCGTTCTCACACTCTAACCTAGAGCCTGACTTCCGGGATCTAACTGAGTTTGTGGTACGCGAGAAGTACAGCCAGGTACAGACTGTAAGCGACTATGAGATCGGTAAGTTCCAGGATATCCGTGTGATCCTATCACCGCAGCTAAACCCATTCTGGGGTGCTGGTGATGCAGATACCACTGGTGTTCTTAGCCGTGATGGTAACAATGTGGACGTATATCCAATCGTAATTGTAGGTCAGGACGCCTTCGGTGTCGTGCCTCTACGCGGTATGGATAGCGCCAAGGTTACTATTAAGAACCCAACCGAGACCTATGAGGACCCACTGGCACAGCGCGGCTTTGCTAGCTGGAAGATGTGGTACGTTGCTGTCCGTCTGAACGAAGAGTGGATGGTACGTATCGAAGCTGCGGCATCCGCCTAAGCTTAATTGAAAGTCCCCTCCCTAAGCTTCGTGCGGGGAGGGGCATATTAAAGGTAAATAATAATGGCTGAATACCGTTCAAATCTGATTGCTAAGCGTATGCGTCATCGCGGCATCTATGAAGGTATGCCTTATGAAGTAGCAGGTCGCATTGCTATTCCTGAGGGTACTGTTCTAGCTGCAGATGACATTCTACTAGCTGTACCCGTAGGAGAGAACCAGCGTGTAAAGGAGGTGACCGTCCTTGGTGTCGGTGATCTTGGTGCTGCTGCAGGCACTGTAGGTTACTGGCAGATTCTAGACAGTGCGGGTAACCCTGTAGTTGTAGACCGGCGTGGTCCTCTGGGCGAGGAAGATACTCGTTATGAGTCCCCAGATACTGACGAGGATGCGTTTGCTACAGCTGCCGCCCTTAACGGCTATCGGCGTGTACAGGTTACCGGCAACATTGGTAAGCTTAGCGGTCCTGTTTATGTAGGTGTGGAGATTACCACTGGCGGTACTGCCGCTGAGGACTCCGAAGTATTCATCGGCGTAATGTTCGACGGTGAAACTAGCACCCTTGAAATCGCAGAACCATATGGGGATAATGAATATCTCCTAGGCAATGACTAACATTGCTTGAATAGGATGGAGGGGCTCTTAGGAGCCCTTCCTTCTCCTAGTCGTGAAGACGACCCCGTGCCCTAGAGGAGCGCACCACTTATGAGTACTATCGAATCACCAAATTTCCGAGACATGTCCATTCAAGATCTACGCAAGTATGCATCACATATGCGCGTAGCTATGCCAAAAACTGCCACTAAGGACGATATCATTGAGGCACTAGAGCGTAAGCTTGATGGCCGTACTATGCCTGAGCTTAGTGTAGAAGGTAATAAGCTAAAGCCTGGTTATGCTCGTATCCGAATTCTAGAAGACGGCGCACCCGGAGCCAACAACCTTCCGGTGTACGTCAACGCTAACG
>CALKAR010000245.1 GCA_937988745.1 uncultured Peptococcaceae bacterium | reverse complement strand
AATCCCCGCCAAAATCCCGAGGATCACAACAGCTACCATCAGTTCTACCAGAGTAAATCCTTCTTGCTGCCTGAGCATTTTTCTGAGTTTCTTCATCATTCCGGTTTTCCTCCTTTTCGTTCCTTATCTAAATCCCAAACCGCACTCCCAACCTCAAGCCCATACTCGGCCCATTCTGCTCGGGATGGGCTAAGGGGAAGAATAAATGCGGTTCCACTCCAAAGCCGTCTTTCTCCAAAGTTACCCCCAACACAACTCCGCCGCTGATTCCAGTGCCCTGCTGCCAATTCAGCTCAATCCTGCCTGTTAAGAATCCGACTGAATATGCCGCGTAGCCCATAAGACCTGGTGCTTCATTGGCCCACAGCGCACCTGCACCGAACTCCGCTTCCTCGATGCGCGTACTCACCCCCCCTGCAAAACGTTCTTGTTGCATCTCGACCCAGTAACCAGGCTGGAAGCTGTTTTCCTGCTTGGCTTTAGTGGTTACTGGGTAGGGGTAAAAAAATCGGTGTACGCAACTTCCTCTTCATCCGTCACAATGCGCGGAATTAAGAAGATTGTCATCTCGGTCTGCGTATGTTTGGTTTCCTTCCACTGAAAGAGCTGACCAAGTATGGGCAGCTGCGAAAGGAACGGAATTCCCTTGATGGCTTCGTTATCCTGCTCCTGAAGCAGCCCACCCAAGACGAATGGCTGTCCATCTTTCACCCGTACAGTTGTCTGAGCTTCTCTAGTGCGGATCTGTGGGTACTGGGTATCCGCTCGCCAGATAAACGTACTTACCTCAGGTTCTACCAGAATAGTGATATACTCATCCTCCGAAATCCGAGGTGTCACCTGCAGATTAATACCCGATTCGAGAAACTCCATCGTGGTGCGCCCTTCCTCGTCGGTAAGCACTACGGGAACTCGGTCTCCTACGAAGATTGTGGCTGTCTGTCCACTCAGAGTTGTGATCTTCGGATTTGCAAGGAGCTTCGCATCGCCCTTTTCTTCCAAAAGCCTAAGAGCGAGAACCAAGTCCCACGGTTTCCATTCCAATTCTAAGAATACCGGTGCAGTGCTCTCCTCAAACGAAGGAATACCCTTCCAGTCAATCCCAAGGTTCTGGAGAGCATCAGCAGTCATTTCCTGAACCCATACTTCCAGAACCACTTGGGGAATAGGCTGATCAATGTCAGCTAAGAAGGATTCAACTTCTGCAAGTTCATCTGCGGTCGCTCGCACAATTATCCCCTTGCTCTCGGGATCAAGACGCATCCGCGATTCGTCAATGATCATGGAGAGAGCTGCTCGGACAGTCTCCGGTTCCGCATAATTCAGGCGATATACCCGTACCTCATACTTCGGAACAGCGGGTGTCGCTGGTGCTGGTTCTGTTTCTGCTCCATCGGCCGCTGTGTCCTGCAAAAAAGCCTGCACAGAGGGCTTGTCCAACACCGCGATAATCGCTTCTGCTTGTTCCAAGACATCCTTCGCCCCTAGAAGGATCACGAGTCCTCTCTCAGGCTGTATGTACATCTGTTCCTGCGGAACAATGAGCCTTAAGGCTTCACCTATGTCTTCTGGGTTGGCATACTCAATTTGGTAGTACCGTACCGCTTCTACATCAAGGCGGTTGATCTGTCGAAGCTTTTCTGGAGACGCCACTACCAAGGTGTTCCCCAAGATCCGATAATCAAAACCGCCGAAGCCTGCTACCAAATCAAGGGCTTCCTCGAAAGACAGGTTCTGCAGGTCAAAGGTTCCCTGGCCCTCAACTGATGGGTCAACCAGTACATTTAGACCCTGCAGCCTTCCCAGCGTCTGGAAGATGTGAGCATAATCCACACTGTCAAATGACAGGTTGATCAATTCATCGCTGGCCTGTACGCACAAAGAAGAAGCTAGAAAAATGACAAGCATTAAAGACAGAAACTTGATTTGATGGGTGGTCATTAACATTACCTCCCCATCACTGCAGTAATAGTGCGTCCCTCGCTGGTAAACTCAGCACTTCTTCCCGAGATACCTACTAAGGTCCAACCTGCCAGGCTTTCGCCTTCCTCGAGAAGCACAGTCTGACCCTTGTATTCGACTAGTGCAAGTGAGCGGTCACCAGCCTCGGTCAGTCCCTTCAGCTGGAAGCTTGGCAAATCCAGCTGGTGAACAAGGCTGCGGATTTCTCTCCATTCAGCCTCAGCTGCTTGTCCTACTATCAGGCGTGTTTGGCTATCCCAGCGGAATGTCCGCTCCGGATAAGCCTCAAGCAGCCGAGCTAGGATCTGAGCGCCATCACCGTATTCCACCTTAATGGTTTGGGTTACGAGAACAGGCAGGCCGTCAGCTGCCTTTTCTTCCGCCGGAGATTCAGGCAGTGCTGCAAGACCCGGCCGGTCATACTGATCAATCACTCGCTGTGCCAGTTCCAAATCACCAGAGGTACCGTACAGAACTAAGAGCTGTCTCTCTTCATCAACATACGCACGTACTTGAGGGACAATTAAACGCAGTAGGTCCTGAGCACTTGCAGCATCAACGTGTTCCACTGCAATAAAAGCAAAATCATCAGAGCTGAACCCCTGGCGCAGGCGTTCTTCAGTGGCTACCACTAAGGTCTTGCCTACAAGCTTATAGCGATACCCTGTTGTGCGCGCCACTAAATCTAACGCTTCTGGTACCGTTAGATCACGCAGGACAAAACTGACATTGCCCTGCACAGATCGGTCTACCAGTACATTGAGGCCCCCAATTTCCCCTAGAATCTGAAAGACATCCACTAGAGGCGCTTCTTTAAACTCCATGTTGACTAGTGGACTTGCAAGAACCGGAGCCGCCAGCAATAGAACCAGAACAGCCCCAACTAGCCAAGTTACCTTACACCGCCATTTCATCCGCCTCATTCCCCCATTCTCAGAGTGACTTCTACTGAGCCTAAACTGAGTCTCAGATGACTCGGCTGCACATCAGATACATAAGCTTCTCCCACCCAGTCTCCCGCCTTCACCCACTGGCGCTCACCCTGTGTTTCCACAAGTGCTTTGCATAGACCCTGCGCCTCCACAATTCCCAAGACTTTAATACCGCCATTAGAGCAGCTCTGAATATGGGCAAAAGGCAAACCGATCGACTGATGGGCAAACGACGAGACAAAAGGTAATTCTGGTTCAGGTGGTTCCCAGAACACATCCCAGGCAGTTTCGCCGTTCCTCAGATAGAGATTCCCTTCTAAAACCAGCTGGAGAGCATCCTTATCGATCCGGCCTAAAGCAAACGTCGTTACTTGGAACGTGGGAAGCTGTTTTTCGATGTGATTGACGAAACCAAGCAGCTCTCCCTGTCCTACAGCCCCAAGCTGTAGAGTCACCCAAGTCTTCCCTTCCCCATCCCGTCTTACAGGAAGGTGGCTTAGTCTTTCTAAGGTGACACTGCTCGCCTCAGCCGCGCTGCTGATAACGCGCAGTACTTCTGGGATATCATGCTGCGTAGGAATCTGTGCGGCGGCAGCCTTGACGGAGTTGGTCAAGGCACCCTTCTGGGCTTCTAATCCAGGCAGCTGAGCGATGGTGTTTACCAAAGCCGTTTCGGTAGAAGCTTGGCGAGCCAGTTCCGCCTGCAGTCTCTGGCTCTCAGCCCTGCTCGGTCCAAAGCTGTAGACCGCTGCCGCAGCTGCCAGAAGATAAACTCCCACCAAAAGCAGCACCGTAGGGGTAAACTTTTCCTTGAGTTCATCCCACGTCACCTTAAACCACCTCCTTGATCTCTAATGTAAATGTGGTATAACCGCCCGCTTCGTCCGGGTTCAGATTTGCAATCCTAACACTCAACCCTAAGTCTTCTAAGTAATTTACGTAGAGCGTGAGAGACGCCATGCTTTGCGAATAACCTGTAATCCGGATCATGTTGTTTTCAGTGATGATATGCTCTGCCCAAATCCCGTTTCCAAGGAGCCGCAGAATGCTGTTCAGCGTCTCGGCAGGAAGGGGCTGCGCATGCAATTCCTCTAAGGAAGCCTTCATGGCTTCCAGCTCCTGGATTTCTCCACGCAGATCCTGCACAGTCCGCACCTGCCGCTGCAGCATCTGCTGGTATTCCCGCATCTGTTCCAACTGTGCAGTGAAGTTTCTCACTTTGACTCGTTCCATATGAGCAAATCCTAATGAGGCCGTCAATAGACAGATTCCGATCACTGCTGCGACAAACTCCCAGCGGATTGCCGACGGTCTTAAGGGGCGTTCTTCCGGTGGAATCAAATTGATGTTCACAGTTCTGCCCCCCTTAAGGCCAATGCGAGAGCTGAGGTATAGCTGCCAAAATCCTCAGGAATAGAGATGTTTTCGCTGACCACCACATTCGCAAATGGATTGAGCACCTCGACTGTCAGCTCAATATCCTGCGCTAGAACTGGAGCCAGTCCATTTAAATGGGATGCGCCACCCACCAAATAGACCACATCGAGCACATCACGGATATGTACTGCCCTTTCTTCAGCTCGCAGGAAGTCTAGAGTCTGCAGGATTCCAGCTATAAACTGCTGCAAAATCGAACGCAGCGTGCTTTTTTCCCCGGTTCCGTCTGTTAAGAGAAAATCCAAATCCCGCGTCATCTGCAGACGGACGGCCTGCGCTTCGTCACATTCGAAAGCCGCTGCAATTCCTTGGGTGAAATGATAGCCCCCAATGGGAAGGACGCGGTAAACCTTATAAACCCCTTCTAGTTCCACATAGACGGTAGTGTGATGCGCTCCCAAGTCAACGAAGCACACTCGCTGTTTCTCTAAGGGCAGCCGCGGCCAGTTGAATGCCTGCAGATCAATGACAGTTGGTTCTAAATCACTACTGCGCAGGCTCTGCAAATATGGGTCGATCAGGCTTCTTTTGCAAGCTACAAATAAGAGCTCCATTTCACTCCCATCTTCATGCAGCACTTCGAAGCTGTAGCTCACCTCTTTCGGTGACTCGAAAGAGAAGCTTACCAAGTCTGGCAGTTCAAATTCGAGCGCCTGCCGAAGTTCCCTCTTGTTTAGAGCAGGCATGTAGTGCCGCCTCACGAGGATATCTGAGGTACTTAATCCTAGAATGGTATGCTTAGCCGACACACCAGAGTGGGTCAAGAGTTCCCTGATGGCTTCCTCTGCGAGGGCTGGATCTGAAATCACTCCCCTCTGGATCAGGCGAGGAGGAGTTGGAATCTTCCCTAAAGCCGTTACCGTCAGACTTCGGCGTTTAGCAGTCACTTCAACACATTTCATATACGTACTACCCATATCTAAACCGAGCCATTTTCTTCGGCGCACAGACCCACCCCCTCTAAAACGCAGTCACCATCTGCATCATCGGCAGATAGACAGATATCAAGATGAACAGTACAACTACGGCTAAGACAAGCATGACAGCAGGCTCTAACAGCTTTGTGAAGCTAGCAACCGCGTAGTTTACTTCCCGATCATAGAAGTCAGCCAGCTGATTCAGGACCGTTTCCAGATTACCTGTTTCCTCCCCAACGGCGATCATTTGAACTAGCATCTTGGGGAATACCCAGTGATCCTCAAGTGGCGTGCTGATACCCTGTCCCCGCTCTACCCCTTGACGAGCTTCAGTCAGCGCTCTACGGATCACGGTGTTATCAATCAAGCGTTCCAGTACTCCTAGAGATTCAACCATGGAGATTCCGCTGTTTAGAAGCAGGGCAAGTGTACGACAGAATCTCGAGAAGATGACCATCTGCTGCAGCTGCCCTATCACTGGAATCTTCAATTTAACAGCGTCTTTCTGAGCTCTTCCAATCTGGGTGTTGAAATAAAACCGGCCAAGAAAGATCAGCAGAATGAAAACCGCTAATGCCACATACCAGAATTCTGCGAGCCAATCCCGCACAGCTAATACCCTCTGTGTAATGAGTGGCGGCTCAATACCAAATGAGGCGAAGTTGTTTACCAACATCGGCAGCACGAAGAACAGCAGAACAAAAACCATAAGCACAGAAACACCGGTAATTATAGCTGGATACATTAAAGCCTCAGAAATCTTTTTCCTCAGCTCATCCTCACGCTCGTAATAGACTGCCAAGCGATCGAGTACCTCTGGCAAAGCACCGGCAATTTCCCCCGCTTCTACTAAATGAACGAACACATTGGGAAACAAACCTTTGTGCTTTTCTAGAGACTTGGTAAAAGATGAGCCGCCCGCCACATCGAGGCGAATGTCGGTTAGAGATTTGCTGAGGCGTTTTTCGAGTGATTGTTCCTCTAAGAGCTGCAGACTGTTGACTAGCGACAGACCAGTACCAAGCATGATTGCGAATTGACGACAGAAGATGGCTAAATACTTCGGCTTAAGGGGCCCTTTAGACTCTAGCAGAGTCAAAGTAGTAGACTTAGGCGCCTCCCTGAGTGAAGTGATGATATATCCCTGCTGGCGCAGCTTAGCTGCGGCAAGCTCCCGGTTTTCCACTTCTATGTAACCTTGAACGCCCTTCCCCTCTCTGGTCCTACCCTTATATGCAAAGCGCTTCATTGTTCATCGTCCCTCAGCTCCTGACTATCCGTTCACTGACATCACAGTATGCACCGGATCGATTATGCCCCTGCTTGCTAGATCATTCAACGCCGATTCCATAGTCTGCATACCGAAACGCTTACCGGTTTCGATCATGGAAGGAATCTGGTGAGTTTTCCCGTCCCGAATCATATTGCGGATTGCAGGTGTCCCCAACATCACTTCTACAGCTGGAACCATCCCTGTTCCATCTGCCCGAGGCAGCAGCAGCTGTGATACGACAGCCTCTAATACTGAAGCCAGCTGAATCCGGATCTGCTGTTGATTCTCGGGAGGGAACACATCAATGATCCGATCGATCGTCTTAGCAGCACCGCGGGTATGAAGTGTTGAAAGAACCAAATGCCCCGTCTCTGCCGCAGTCAGCGCAGTGGCGATGGTCTCCAAGTCCCGCATTTCTCCAACAAGAATGACATCTGGGTCTCCCCGCAGAGCGGCTCTCAAACCGCTGGCAAAAGTTTCGGTATCGGTACCAACTTCCCTCTGATTAACGATGCAGTTCTTGTGTTCATGGAGATATTCAATGGGGTCTTCTAAGGTTATGATCACGCCTCTACGAGTCTTATTTATCCGATCAATCATGGCGGCCAGAGTGGTAGATTTTCCACTGCCAGTGGGACCGGTTACAAGAACCAGCCCATCCCGCTTGCGGCATAAATCTTCAAGTACATCAGGCAGACCTAGCTCGTCAATCGGACGAATAGAACCTGTGATCACCCGCATTGCGATAGCGGGCGATCCCCGCTGGCGAAAAAGGCTGCAGCGAAATCTACCTAAACCGGCAACTCCGTAGGAAAAGTCGACTTCACCCTTTTCCTCAAAGGCCTGCCAGTGCCGTGGATCGGTAATATTGCGGGCCAACTCCTCAATATTCGCTGGGCGCAGAGGGGCAAATCCGCTGATCGGAGTCAGCTGCCCAAGTATCCTCAAGTACGGAGGTACACCTGGACTTAGATGCAGATCTGATGCCTTTTGGTCGATGGCAATCTCTAATAGCTGGAGTATACTGTCAGCAATCAGCATCAGATGACCCCCTCGTTTTCAACACTGTAAACTGTACGAAGCAATTCTTCAGTCGTCGTAATACCGCGCACGAGCTTGTCCACCGCGTTAACCGGCAGTCGTTCCATTCCGCCCCGAAGAGCGATCTCTAAGAGCTCATTTTCATGCGCACCTTCATCAATGGCTGTGCGGATATCCTTAGTAAAAAGGAGCACCTCTTCAACCACGGTTCGGCCGCGGTAGCCGGTGTCACTGCACAGTGGACAGCCGGTACCTTCGTACACATACTCAGGCGGCTCAATTCCAAGAGACTGAATAAAGCGCACAGCAATCGGATTAGAAAGGGGTACAGCAGTCCGGCATTCAGAACAGGACGTGCGGACCAAACGCTGGGCGATAACCCCAATCACGGTTGAACTGATTAGATAAGGTTCAATACCCATGTTGAGCAGCCGCACAACCGAAGCTACTGCACTGTTGGTGTGCAGTGTAGATAGGACCAAATGGCCAGTAAGAGCCGAACGGACCGCGATTTCTGCCGTTTCTCGGTCACGGATCTCACCCACCATGATAATATCCGGATCCTGCCGCAGCACCGAACGAAGCCCAGCTGCAAAGGTCAAGTCAACTCGTGGGTTAACCTGCACCTGATTGATACCCTCTAGACGGTATTCCACCGGATCTTCTACCGTAATGATATTCTTGTCTGGGGAATTAAGTTGATTGAGAAAGCCGTAGAGAGTGGTTGTTTTCCCACTCCCTGTGGGGCCTGTGACCAGAATCAACCCCTGACTCTGGCGAAGCATAGCCTGGATACGTTGGTAATTCTGTGGACTAAAGCCAAAATCCTCCAGCTCTAATAAATTGTGAGTTTTATGCAAAATTCGGGCTACAATCTTTTCGCCATGGACGGTAGGCAGTGTAGAAATACGCACGTCCACAGTCAAATCATCGAGCCGGAGCTGCAGGCGTCCATCCTGCGGCCGGCGTCTTTCGGTAATGTCTAAGTTAGCCATGATCTTGATTCTAGAGTTAACATCACCTCTAAGATGCCTAGGAACTACCATAATGTCCCGCAGGATACCATCGATGCGGTAACGCACGCGCAGATCATCTTCGCGGGGCTCTAGGTGAACGTCACTGGCTCTCTGCTTAACGGCCTGTTCCAGAATCATATTAGCCAGCTTGACACCGGGAGCATCCCCTAAAATAGCTTCTTCCCGCTCTTTTTCTGCCTTCTCTTCTGCCGCCGATTGATCTTCACCGTACTGGGCAAAAACCTGCTTGGCGGTACTGGCAATATCCTGAGAACGCCGATAAGCGTCTTCTATTTCAGCGGCAGTAGCGATCATCGGTCTGATTAAGAGCCCGGTTAGGCGCTGGAGATCGTCGATGATCATTATATTTAGGGGATCAACCATAGCCACGGAAAGGAAGTTCCCCTCCTGCTCAACGGGCAATACCTGCTGTTCATGAATCATCGACTCAGGAATCAGTCTCACAACATCGCTGGAGATATAGCGGCGCTTGAAATCAACTCTAGGAATCCCTAGATGTTCACTGAGGGCGTCGGCAATATTCTCGGGCGAAATGAAACCGAGATTGATGAGGGCTTCGCCGAGCTTTTCCCCCGTCTCCCGCTGCCTCTCAAGAGCAAGCCCCAGCTCCTCATCAGTCAATAAGCCTCTTTCTCTGAGAATGTCACCGAGCCGTTTGCGCCTTCCCACTGCCACTTCTCCTTTCGCACAAAAAAACCGGCCAGGGCACATTAGCCGTGGCCGGTTGCACCACTGACTCAGGATATCCAAGGTGCCCAGTTAAGAATATCCATCATCGCCTTCCACTTGCAAACTAATTAACATTTGTATTACTTGTATAATACTATAGGTTAAGGTCCAGGTCAACTGGTTTCTACAGCAAACTAGCCTGTATGAAAAATGCGCACTCCAGCCGTTTCTTTTCCATCTCGCAGCTGATTTTATAAGGTTCAGTAAGCGACCCGGCATGGAACAGATTGTTGGCATGACAGCCGCCGCTGCAGTAGTATTTCGCCCAGCAGGTCTTACAGACCGGCTTGTTGAGCACGTGGCTGTCTTTAAGTGTGTTAGAAAGCTCTGTGTTGACCAGGCCTTCAGTTACACTCCCAACCGCAAATTCATCTTGACCCACGAATTGGTGACAGGGGTAGAGCCTGCCGTCTGGTGCCACAGCTAAATATTCAAATCCAGCACCGCAGCCAGACAGCCGCTTATAAAGACAGGGGCCCTTTTTCAGCTCCACATTGAAGTGGAAGAAATTAAACCGTTTATCAGTTTGATAGCGCTCTAAGAAAAGCTCCGCCAGACGCTCGTATTCTTCTAAGATCTTCGGCAGATGCTCTTCAGTGAGGGCATAGGGTTCCCCATCTTCTGCCACTACTGGTTCCATGGAGATCTCATCAAAGCCTAAATCATTGAGGTGGGCCACATCTGCAGCGAAATCTAGGTTATTAGCAGTGAAAGTCCCCCGTACGTAGTAGCTGCGGCCATTTCTGAGACGCTTCATTTCCTGGAACTTAGGCACGATGATGTCATACACCGAGCCATTGCCTGAAACAGTACGCCGCATGTGATCATTGATCTGCTTGCGTCCGTCAATGCTCAGCACAACGTTGTACATATTTTCATTGATAAACTCCGCAATTTCAGGCGTAAGTCCCAGACCATTGGTGGTAATAGTAAAGCGAAATACTTTACCGGTTTCCTTTTCCCGCTCACGGGCATAGGCCACTGTTTCCTTCACCACATCCCAGTTTAAGAGCGGCTCACCGCCAAAAAAGTCAATTTCGCAGTTAGTGCGGTGCTTCGACGCTTCAATAATGAAGTCTACTGCCTGCTTGGCTACCTCAAGCGGCATCAGTTCACGTGCTCCGCCGAAATCACCGGTGTCGGCAAAGCAGTATTGACAGCGCATATTGCAGTCGTGGGCCACATTCAGACAAAGAGCCTTGACTACCGTGTCTTGGCGGGGGGGCACTTCAGTTAAATCAGGACTAAACAGCAGGCCTTCATCAATAAGCTCAAGTACCTCTTGAGCCGCTTCCTGCTCCTCTGCCTTTTCCCAGGTGAGCGCCCCAATATTATCCTTAGTGGTAACATCAGGTTCAGAAAGAATCCGGCCGACCACATTAAAGGCGGCCTCATCCAGCAAATGAACCGCACCTGAGTTTCCATCTACTACTATGTACTGCCCGCCCTGGCTGAAGCGGTGCACACATGATTTATCAAGCAGCAACTCTACTCACTCCGTCCCCAAAGTTCAAAAGAGCAACCTTCGATAGGTGAAGGTTGCTGTGTGTTTTACCGTTCACAAGCTTGGTTGCCAACTGTGCAAGAAGTTTTGCATGCGGACTGACACGAAGTTTGGCACTCGCCGCAGCCACCTGTTATCAGGGTCTTGCCTAATGCAGTCCCAGACAAGGTGCGAATATGTTTTCTTTCCTTCATCCCACAACCACCTTTCTTCGCCAATGTCTGTTAATATACTACCACATCAGGGAAGGAATGGCAAAACAAATACTTACAGCGAGCAGGGGATTTTCTACCATTTATAGTATTATACAAATCAATCCGGTCGAAATGGAGGATTTCTTGATGAAAACCACACATAGCAGACGTACCTTGAACAGAAAACGTTTAACATTCCGCACTCGCTTGATATTAACCGCAGCGACAGTTGCTCTGCTACCCTTGGTGGTAGTGGCGCTCTTGTTTATGTTCCAAGCTGAACAAGCGGTCTTTGAAACGGTTGGAAGTTCATTCACCGGTCAAGCTCAAACAGCTCTGGAACAGCTCAATGAACGCATCGAAGATGCGGTTAATCAAATCGTATTCTTGGGAACCAATCCCTCCCTGGAGCAGCTGGTTGTACTGCGTCCGACTCAAGCAATGAGCAGCCATGGCATTACCCAAGATATGAGCCCAGCCGAACTAGAACGGATCATGGACGCCACCAGGAATTTGGCTGCCAATAATAGAACACAGACCTTTCTCGAGGATATGGTGCGCGACTTCCCCATTTTCGCCGAGCTGCTTGCCACCAACCTCGAGGGGTGGACTCTGGCTGCCAGCAGCCGGCCCGAGCGCTTTATACATACCGAAGCTCAATGGTTCCAAAGGGCGCTCGAAGATGGTCTCTTCATAAGTGAAGTACAGTACGTACCATCACTGGACGCTATGGGCATCGTGATCAGTGCGCCGATTGTCAGAATCGCCACAGGTAATCCCATCGGCGTAGTCCGCGGCATAGTTCCCTTGTCCTTTATCAGCGACGCACTGATTCCAGTGGTCGACCGCATCAGCGGCGGTCAATTGCAGGTCCTGCAGAATGGAGAGCCGATTCTTACCCTCCGGCAGGATGCCAATTTGGAGACCGCTGAAACTATCGAGGAGTCCCCGGCTGTGATCGTTTTAGATACTCAGACAGACTTTTGGGGTAGGGGCACTGGGCTCGACGGAAGCCCGGTTATCGCAGCTCGTACAGCCGTCGATCCAGAGACTGATGCGGAATTTAGTTGGGAAATCCGCATAGCTCAACCTGCCGCGCTGGCTCTTGCCCAAATCAATAACGTCAAAAAGATAACGTATGTGGTCACCGCGTTGGGGCTTGTCTTTATATGTCTGGTCAGTGCCCTGTCTGCCAGCCGTATCGCCCTGCCTATCAGGCAGCTGGCAGAACATGCCGAAGAGGCTTCCCGCGGTCAGCTGCGTCAGTTTAGGCCGCAGCACCGCCTGGATCCAGAAATCGCAGCGCTGGCCGATGCGATGAATCACCTGACCACCAACTTAGCCAGGCTGCTGAAAAAGGTACATGATGCAGCGACAGATGTTGCATCAGCCAGCCAGCAGATCAGCGCTGGCATGGAAGAGATTGCAGCTGGCACTCAAAATCAGGCACAAGATGTACAAGCTGGTACAGAACAGATCGAAGCGATGAATCGCGCTATGGAGGACATCGATCAGCAGGCACAAAAAGCCCGCAAATTGGCTGCTTCCGCCATTAAGGAAGCAGAAGAAGGCCAATCTGATGCCGCCGCAGCCATGCACGGCATGGCTCAAATCCGGGAAACTGTCGGCAGTCTGAGTGAGCAGATGGTCCAGATTGAAGATATCCTACGAATCATCCAGGATATTGCCGATCAAACCAACCTATTAGCTTTGAATGCCGCGATTGAAGCAGCACGGGCAGGTGAAAATGGCAGAGGCTTCGCTGTGGTTGCAGAAGAAGTGCGTGAACTTGCTGAGCGTTCTAAGGATGCAACTCAAGAAATCCAAAACGTCCTTGCCAGCATTCATTCGGAAGCCCAGTCCTCTCTTGCTAGTGTCAACCAAGGGCGCGAACTAGTAGGCAGAGTAAACACTTCCTTGGCTGAGATACACGAAGCCGTGCAGGCTACAGCGGAGTTAGTTGACGCCATCGCCCGAGCTTCGGTAGAGCAGACCAAACGAACTGGCGCAGCGGTGGAGCTTTTCGAATCCATCAGCGAAATTACGCAGCAGACAGCCGCCAGTGCCGAAGAAACGGCGGCAGCGAGCCAGAGTCTGGCAGATATGGCTGGCGATCTGGAACACATCATCAGCGAATATGGAAAAAATTAGGGCCGCACCAGCGGCCCTTTCAAATTACTTTTTCTGCTTATTAGATGTCTCGGCTTGCTACCAAATTAGCGCCAGTACCTAAGAAGTTTTCTACGATTACATCGCCCATTCTTACGGGAGCTTTCACTGACAGCTCAGCGGTAGCCTTCATTGCTTCCATTACCATTTCCTTAGGAATGGGCTTGTCAGTGCGCACTGGCAGCAGTGGGAGCTGACCATCAATGGCACGAATAGTCGTAGTGAGTGTTCTCTCGGGAGCAGTATGCTCTTTGGTCACATAGGTCTTACCCCGAGGGCATCTATTACCTGTCAGCGAGATAATTTCATTGTTCTCATCCAGCTCCAGGACTACGCTGCAGCTCATGGGGCAGACTGTACAGATATAAGTCTTATGCACTGATCTCAGCCTCCTTATTAGAACGCACCTCAATTACAAAGGTGTCGCCCTCAAAATTCTGCAGCTGCTCAGGTGTCAGCTTGATGCTCAGCATTTCGCTTGGGCGTACAGATCTCTGTTTTACACGACGCACGCCACCAACATTGACAGTAACGTCTTCTTCAGGTCTCTGCACCCGCATAAAGAACTCCACTGGTTCTGTGAGAGAAATTTCCTGCGGTACAACATAACGGACGTTTTCGCCAGCAACCACTTTGATCTTCTTCTCGGGAGTTTCCATCTTGCCGAGAGCATAGCGAGCGGCGTACATCCCTGCCCGTTCCGATTCCTTAGATACATTATCGACCAAGTCATGCACATGCAGTACGTTACCGCAGGCGAAAATACCAGGAATGCTGGTCATCATGTAGTCATTGACACGAGCACCGTTAGTGACGGGATCAAGCTCGATACCGGCTTCCCTAGACAACTCGTTCTCAGGAACCAAACCTACTGATAAGAGGAGAGTATCACACTCAATAATCCGCTCTGTACCAGGAATCGGGTTCCATTTTTCATCTACTTCCGAAATGGTTACAGCTTCAAGGCGGTCCTTGCCGTGGATTTCTGTAACTGTGGATTTCAGAATTAGCGGAATATCGAAGTCCTCCAAGCACTGGACCACGTTACGGGCAAGTCCGGCGGCGTAAGGCATAACTTCTACAACTGCCTCTACCTTGGCACCTTCCAGAGTGAAGCGCCGAGCCATAATCAAGCCGATGTCGCCAGAACCGAGGATAACGGCGCGCTTGCCAGGCATATATCCATCGATATTTACGAATCGCTGAGCCGCACCGGCAGAGTAGATTCCTGCAGGACGAGTACCAGGAATTTGCAGAGCACCGCGAGTGCGCTCCCGGCAGCCCATGGCTAAAATAACAGCTTTCGCTGAGATTTCCATCATGCCCTGTTCACTGTTGACAGCATACAGTTTCCGTTCGGGAGTAACCTCCAAGACCATCGTGTCCAATAAGACTTCAATGTCTGTTTCTTTTACTTGGTCAATAAAACGCTGGGCATACTCAGGCCCGCTGAGCTCCGCCTTGAAGCGGTGCAGACCGAATCCATGGTGGATGCACTGCAGAAGGATGCCGCCCAATTCATGGTTGCGCTCGATAATCAATACCTTTTCGGCCCCTTCCTGCCGTGCCGCAAGAGCGGCTGCTAAACCAGCAGGGCCTCCACCAATAATCGCCACATCTACTGACAGCTGTTTCACTGTGCGATCCCTCCTGAGAGAAGTTCCTTTGCCTTAAAGAGGACTTGTTCCGAACCAGGTCCACGCTTGGTCACTTGTTCCAGCGGGATGTTCAGTTCCCGAGCAATAATCGCCATTACGATAGGCTGGCAGAAGCCACCTTGGCAGCGGCCTGCGCCGGCGCGAGCTCTGAACTTGATTCCATCCAAAGTCCGAGCACCCCGATGGATAGCATCAACAATCTCACCTTCTGTGACTTGCTCACAGCGGCAGATGATGCGCCCGTAAGCAGGGTTTTCTTTGATCAAGCGATCTTGTTCTTCGCGAGACAGAGACCGAAAACGCACGATGTTTTCCCGGCGAGGCTGGAAGTCCTCTTTCGGAACCAATTTCAAACCTGCTTCTTCCACAAGACGAACAGCATCAACGGCAATCGCAGGTGCAGCTGTCAAGCCTGGGGATTCCATACCAGCAAGATGAATGAGTCCAGGAACATTAGGAGAATGCTCGACAATAAAGTCTCCCCGATCGCTTGCAGCCCGTACTCCAGCAAACTGGGCAATAATTTTCCGTGGGTTGATTCCGGGTACGAGGCTTCTGGCACCATCCAAAATCCGTTCGAAGCCGTCTCTTGTGGTGGTCAGGTCTTCTTTTTCTTCAACGTCATCGCCGGTTGGGCCCATCATGAGGTTGCCTTCGGCGGTAGGAATTACCAGGATACCCTTAGATACCTTGGACGGTACCGGGAAGATGGTACGCTTCACCATGTTCTTGGTATCCAGGTCAAAGAGATATTCTTCACCCTTGCGGGGTTTGATGGTGAAGTAATCATCGCCGAACATACGGGCAATTTCATCAGTAAACAATCCAGCGGCGTTGATAACCACACCAGCTTCAACGATATTAAATGGCGTTTCTAGAATCTTCTTGCCGTCTTCAACACGAGCACCGATCACCGGGCTGTTGGTCAGAAGTTCAACACCATTGTAAATCGCATTTTCCATCAGAGCCGCAGCCAGTTCAAAAGGCATAACACTGCCGCCCTCGGGAGCGTACAGAGCACCGACGATGTCTTCAGACAGCTCTGGTTCTAATGCCCGAGCTTCTTCGCCACTCAGGAGTTCTAATGGTACTCCCCGCTCCTTGCCCCGTTCATAGTACTTCTGAACAGTTTCCCATTCTTCTTCATTCCGAGCAACCATCAAGATACCATTTTGCTCGAAGCATACATCCAGCTCGTCACAAAGCTGGGGAAACATCTGGTTCCCGGGGAAACAGTATTTTGCCTTCAGAGTGCCAGGTTCTTCATGGAAACCAGCGTGCACAATACCACTGTTAGCCTTGGTTGTGCCCCAGCCCACTTCGGCTTCCTTTTCAATTACTACAACTTTCAGCTGGTATTTGCTCAGCTCCCGGGCTGTGGCCGTACCGATGATTCCGCCACCGATGATGGCCACATCTACAGTCAGCTTGCTTTTCCCACTCATGGGTTTACCCTCCTACCTAATTTTTGGCATAAGAAAAGAGCCCGACAACTGGGTGCGTCAAACACCCCGTTGTTGGACTCTCCTTTTCTCCCGTCCCAACGGTTATAGATTGCTTTTTATATTTAAATATTAGCATATAACCGCTGGAGTTGCAAGTCCTTAATGTGCTTTTTCCGCAGTTTCCGCAGCCGGATGCAGATGACAAGCCACAAAGTGTCCATCACCTGTATCGATAAACTCCGGTTCTACCTGCTTACAGATGTCCATCGCGTATGGGCAGCGGGTATGGAACCGGCATCCCGATGGCGGATTGATCGGGCTGGGCACGTCGCCCTTCAAGATAATGCGCTCTTTCTTGACTGTGGGGTCGGCAATAGGGATGGCCGACAGCAGCGCTTGCGTGTAAGGATGCTTTGGATTTGCATATAAGCGTTCTTTGTCTGCAAGCTCCACAATCTTGCCCAGGTACATTACAGCTACGCGGTCGGAAATATGCTTAACAACACTCAAGTCGTGCGCAATAAAGAGATAGGTCAGGCCAAATTCCTTCTGCAGGTCCTGCAGAAGGTTGATAACCTGTGCCTGAATCGAAACGTCCAGAGCTGAGACTGGTTCGTCACAGATAATCAACTTTGGGTTTACCGCCAAAGCCCGGGCAATTCCGATCCTCTGGCGCTGACCACCGGAGAACTCGTGTGGGAAGCGGCGAGCGTGGAAAGAGCTCAAACCTACCACATCGAGCAGCTTCTGGACCCGTTTCTCACGTTCTTTACCCTTCGCCAACCCATGGATATGCAGCGGTTCGGCGATGATGTCGCCAACTGTCATGCGAGGGTTCAGCGATGCGTACGGATCTTGGAAAATAATC
>CALKAR010000244.1 GCA_937988745.1 uncultured Peptococcaceae bacterium | reverse complement strand
TTCATGCACAAATTGGCTGTTTTTGACTATCATATTCTAATAACGATCTTTTTCCCGGGAATCCTATGGTGGGTTTGAGTGCTTTGGAAGGATTGCTTCAGAACCTTGTGGAATCTACCGGTGAAGATACCTGAGGGGGGGATACGATGCACAACGTTCGTTTCACTATTATAACAGGCCTATCTGGAGCAGGGAAAACACAAGCAATGAAAGTCCTGGAGGATTTAGGTTATTTCTGCATCGATAACCTTCCACCAGCCCTCCTGCCGCAGTTAGTAGAACTGCATTCACAGAGCGGTCAAGATCGCAAGTATGCTATCGCCATTGACGTTAGAGTTAGAGAATATTTCTCCGATCTGCATAAGGCCCTCAGCTGGCTGGATAGCAGCGGCCATCAGTATTTTCTGCTGTTTCTCGACTGCAGTGATTCGGTCTTAATTCGGCGCTTCAGCGAAACTCGCCGCCTCCACCCACTGCACAAGACTCGTGAGACTCCTGAGAGTATCGAAGCCAGCATTGCTGCAGAGCGTAGGCTCCTGGCTGATGCCCGCAGTATTGCCGATGTGGTGCTTGACACTTCTGATCTGCGCCCCATGGATCTGAGGCAGCGCTTGATTGAGATCTATGAAGGAAAACCACTGCATGAATCCGTGACCGTCGAGCTTTTTTCCTTTGGATACAAGTTTGGTGCTCCAGCGGATGCCGATATGGTTTTTGATGTGCGGTTTATTCCCAACCCCTACTACGTGGACAAGCTGCGTCCACTGACAGGTGAAGACAAAGGGGTCTACGACTATGTGATGCAGTTTCCCATAACAAAGGAGTTTCTGTATAAGGCGGCGGATTTAGTAGCCACTCTAATTCCCGGTTATGCCCGGGAAGGCAAAGCTCGCCTGACCATTGGCATTGGCTGCACAGGCGGCCAGCATCGGTCTGTTGCAGTGGCTATCGCGCTGCAGAAGCAGCTTGCCGAACTTGACGTTGCAGCAACTGTGCGCCATAGGGAACGGTCAGTGACACCTATTTCGTAATATTTGGTCTCGTCTTGTTTTTCACTCTTTGAGATAGTATACTGACAATAACAGTTATAAAAAGGGTGAAAACTAGAATGGATCGAGCACAGCAGCTAGGTAAGGAAAATATCGGTATCCTGCTCTTGAGGTTTTCGATTCCTGCCATCGTGGGCATGTTAGTGCAAGCTCTGTATAATGTTGTTGACCGCATCTTTGTAGGCCATGGTGTGGGTGCGTTGGGGATCGCAGGTATTACTGTGATTTTTCCTGTGCAGCTCATTATCATGGCTTTTTCTATGCTGATTGGTTTGGGGGCAACCGCGCTAATTTCTATTAAGCTTGGAGAAGGACGACCTGATGAGGCCGAGGAAATTACGTCTACCGCGGTCGTAATGCTGGTTTTAGTTGGCCTTATGATTACCGTCGTCGGGCTGATCTTCCTAGATCCATTAGTGCGCCTTCTTGGTGCGAGCGAAGTGGTTGCACCATATGCCCGTGATTACCTCAAGGTAATTCTATTTGGTACCGTCTTTCAGACGGTCAGCTTCGGAATGACGAACTTCATCCGTGCTGAAGGCAGTCCAAAATGGGCGATGGGCAGTATGCTCGTAGGTGCAATTAGCAACACCATTCTCGATCCCATCTTTATCTTTTGGTTTGGTTGGGGTGTCCGGGGTGCCGCTATCGCCACTGTGATAGCTAAGGTACTTTCCTGCTTCTGGGTCGTTTACTACTTCATTTCCGGTAGAAGCCATCTTAAACTCTGTCTGCGGAGAATTTGTATTCGGATGCCCGTTCTACTTAAAATTGTATCCATCGGATTTGCACCCTGCGCGATGCAGCTTGCCGCCAGTCTGATCAACTTGATCATGAATCAAAGCTTAGGGTATTATGGCGGTGACCTTGCGATATCAGGGATGGGAATTGTGCACAGCATCAACACGATCTTTATGATGCCTATTTTCGGAATTAATCAAGGTGCGCAGCCTATTATTGGCTATAACTACGGCGCAAAGCAGTATGAACGTGTCAAGGAAGCGCTGAGACTTGCAAGTCTTGGGGCAACTGCTTTGGTCACTTTGGGTTGGATCACGACTCGTCTTTTCCCCGGGCAGCTCATCTCCCTCTTTGGACGCAGTGATGCGGAGCTGATGGACCTGGGCAAACAGGCTATGCGGCTGGCTCTCTATCTATTTCCAATAGTAGGCATCCAGGTAGTAGGTTCCGGATACTTCCAAGCTGTGGGCAAACCCCACAAAGCAGCTTTTCTGTCGTTGTCCCGTCAGCTGCTGCTGTTGATACCAGCGCTCCTCATACTCCCACGCTTTTTTGGTCTGACAGGAGTGTTTATCAGCCTGCCGGTATCTGATGTGGCTTCAACTTTACTCACGGTGATTCTGCTGCTTCGGGAGATGCGTGAATTAAATTATGCAGAGAGCGCTATCCCAGTTCCAGAAGCACATCTGTAGATTGAGGGGGACTCGTATGAAAATCTATTTGGTCCAACTAAATCCTATCTTAGGAGATATTGAGTACAACTTGAAAAAAATTGAACAAGCCCTGGCCGAAGCTCAAGTACACGGAGTTCAGCTTGTTGTTTTTCCCGAAATGGCTCTAACCGGATATCCGATTAGGGATCAGCTTACCTTAAATTGGATGCGGGAGGCAGTAGCCGAAGGCAGACAACGGCTCGAGGCTTTGTCTGAGAAATATAGTGAGCTTGGATTTATCTGCGGTCTGCCGCTCGAAGCTCCGCATGGCAGATGGTATAACTCTGCCGGCTTGTTTTACAAAGGTAAGCTGGTATTTACTCAGCATAAAACGACACTAAGCAGTGATGAGGCCTTAGACGAAGAACGCTATTTTGTTCCAGGCGATGAACTAACAACAGTAGAGTATGGAGGCGAAAGATTAGCTGTAACCGTAGGGGATATTCAGATTGGCGATTTGCCTCAGAGCGCCACGTTGGGTATAAATCTGGCGGCATCACCTTTTTACGCTGGCAGGTCGGAGATACGTGCTGAAAACCTCATAAAGCAGGCATCCATACATAAGATACCCCTAGTATTCGTCAACCAGGTGGGTGGTCAGGATGAACTGATCTTCGATGGGGGCAGTATGTACTGTGATGGACAAGGGCGGCTGGCGGCCTATGGTTTCTTTGCCGAAACATCAGTCGTAATCGATACCAAAGCAGAGCCTCCTCGAGGTGAAGATATTCCCGAAAACAACGCAGCGAGCATATATGCAGCTGTGAAGCTAGGCCTCAGTGATTATGTGCAGAAGTGCAGGCAGAAGAAGGCAGTGGTGGGCTTATCCGGTGGCATCGACTCAGCGGTGCTGGCGGCACTGGCAGCCGATACTCTAGGTTCAGAAAACGTCTGGGGAATAGCTATGCCCGGCCCATTTTCATCACCAGATAGTCTCAGAGATGCCAAGAGCCTGGCAAATAACCTGGGTATCCGCTTCGATGTGGTACCTATCTCAGCATTGTACGAGAGTTATCTCGATTCCCTTGAAGAAATCTTTGCCGGTCATGGACCCAATGTGGCTGAGGAAAATATCCAGGCCCGCATTCGAGGTAACATTCTGATGGCCATTTCTAATAAATTTGGGGGTATGGTCTTGGTTCCCAGCAATAAGAGCGAGACGGCCGTGGGCTATACAACTCTTTATGGAGATATGAGCGGCGGACTTGCACCTTTAGCCGATGTATACAAGACCATGATTTACGAAATTGCGGAATATATCAACCGTGAGGGAGAAGTAATTCCGCATAATACCATCGTCAAGCCTCCATCAGCGGAGCTGCGTCCTGACCAAAAAGACTCAGACAGCTTACCTAACTATGATGTGCTTGACCCGATTATCGCCTATTACGTCGAACATGGTATGACCGTTGAGGAAATCGCAGCTAAGGGTTTTCCTAAAGATGTTGTAGAATGGGTAGTGCGGATTGTTAATCGAGCTGAATATAAGCGTCGTCAAGCTGCCCCGATCCTGCGCGTATCTAAAAGAGCGTTTGGATTAGGGCGGAGAATGCCTCTAGCCGCCAAGTATGAAGTGTAGATTGTTTTGGAAGGTATTAGGAACACGATGCAGAATTGTGAAAGTGGAAACATATAGGGAAGTGCCCCACTAAAGGAGGATAAGTATGCCCAAGATTGCGTTCATCGGTGCGGGAAGTACCGTATTTGCCCGCAATATCCTTGGTGACTGTCTATTAACCGATTCTCTACGAGAATCAGAATTTGCTCTGTTTGACATCGATCCCCAGCGCCTGAAGGATTCAGAGATGATGCTCAACAATCTGAATCGAAATACTGGTGGCTATGGGAAGATCGTTTCTTACACTGATCGCCGTGAAGCTCTGCGCGATGCAGACTATGTTATTTGTGCTATTCAAGTGGGTGGTTATGAACCCTGCACGGTCACTGACTTTGAAGTACCAAAGAAATACGGTCTTCGCCAGACCATCGGTGATACTTTAGGAATTGGCGGTATTTTCCGGGCATTGCGGACTCTGCCTGTTTTTGAAGATATTGCGCGGGACATGGAAGAAGTCTGCCCTGATGCTTGGTTGCTAAACTATGTGAACCCCATGGCGATCCTTACCGGTTATATGCAGCGCTATACCGGGGTCAAGACAGTTGGATTGTGCCACAGTGTGCAGGCGTGCATTCACGAGCTGCTCGGCCCGTTAGGTATGTCTACCGAGGGTGTGCAGTGGAAAATCGCGGGAATCAACCACATGGCATGGCTCCTCGAAGTCACCCGTGATGGCGAAGATCTCTATCCCGAAATCAAACGTCGTGCTTTTGCCCGTACAGAGAAGCACCACGACATGGTACGCTACGAGATCATGAAACAGTTCGGCTACTATGTGACTGAGTCCAGCGAACATAACGCCGAATATCTTCCTTATTTCATCAAGAGCCGTAATCCCGAGCTGATTGAACGGTTCAACATTCCGCTTGACGAGTATCCACGGCGCTGTGTTGCCCAAATCGAGGGCTGGGAAGCAATGCGGAAAGAACTCGTTGAGAATAAGGACCTTACTCACAGCCGCAGCCACGAATATGGTTCCTATATTATGGAGGCCATGGAAACCGATATTCCCTACAAGATCGGCGGCAACGTGCTCAATACAGGGCTCATCACCAATCTGCCGCAGGAAGCTTGTGTGGAAGTACCTTGTCTGGTCGATGCCAGTGGCGTTACCCCGACCTATGTAGGTGCTCTTCCAGAACAACTGGCAGCACTAAACCGGACCAATATCAACGTGCAGCTGCTTACCATTGAGGCTTATGTAACGCGTAAGAAGGAGCACATTTATCATGCTGCGTTCCTCGATCCGCATACAGCGTCTGAGCTAACCCTGGATGAAATTCGCTCACTATGCGATGACATGATTGAAGCCCATGGTGATTGGCTGCCTAAGTTCAAGTAAACGTGAACTACCGCGGAGTTTCGATTCTGTATGAAGATAATCACCTTTTGGTGGTAGTCAAGCCGCCGAATATGCTGTCTCAGGGAGACTCTACTGGCGATCTGGACCTTCTGACTCTTATGAAGGAATACATCAAGGTCACCTACGATAAACCAGGCAATGTCTACTTGGGGCTTGTTCACAGACTGGATCGGCCCGTGGGTGGTGTCATGGTTTTTGCCAAGACATCGAAAGCGGCAGCCCGTCTGTCCAAACAGATCCAAGAAGGGAACATGGGGCGGCGATATCTGGCAGTAGTCGAAGGCATTCCCAGTCCACTGCAGGGCACCTTAGAGGATCATCTCCTCAAGGATCGAAAGTCCAATTTGGTTAAGGTAGTACCCAAGGGTACACCGGGTGCCAAAAGGGCTTCGCTGAGCTATGAAGTAGTGGGGTTTAGTGAAAATATGAGCCTGCTTAAGTTGGAGCTGCACACTGGTAGGCCTCATCAGATTAGGGTGCAGCTGGCTCATGCCGGTTTTCCACTTGTGGGCGATGTCCGCTACGGCAGACGTACCAGGCGGAAACTTCAGATCGCCTTATGGGCCTCTGAACTGCAGCTGATGCACCCTACTCTTCGGGAGGAGATGATATTCACGGCACAGCCTCCAGAATACTATCCATGGAATACTTTTAAGAAAAAAGCCTGAACCGACTGTGGTTCAGGCTTTATAGATCAATGCGTTTTACACTAAAATCAGATCCCTCGATTATAAACAGTCCCAAAGTGATGGGCAGGTCGAAGCGGCGCGGCCCTGCACTGCCTGGATTGATATACCAGACACCGTCTTCTTCTAAAGAGCTCCAGCGGTGGGTGTGACCGTGAATAACGACATCAACACCGCTGGGAATCTGCGGGAAGCTGGCTAAATCATGCACTATGTGGAACGAACGGCCAGCAATTTCTACCTGTTCTGTGATCCGCAGCGCAGCTGCCCAGGAACCGATGTCTGTGTTGCCCCGCACGACTTTCGTCGGTGCAATTTTTTCTAGTTTTTCCACCACACCTTCACCGACATCACCTGCGTGCAGAATCAGGCTGCAGCCGCGAAGTGCTTCTGCAGCTTCGGGGCGAAGAAGTCCATGAGTGTCAGAGATTAGGCCGATAATCATCCTGCCGCTTATCATGCGTCAACCTCCAATGTAATGAGTTTGCTCTTTCTCAGCTTTATTGTGCAGAACATAAACGGCTGCCAGCATAGCAATTAATGACAGTACCAGGGCGGTTACTCCAGAACCAATGCTGTTAAAGCCACCGACACTGATAAGTAGTCCTGCTGCTAAGTAGCCAACAAAGCTGATTCCAGCAGCGAGCAGTGTATAAGGCAGCTGCGTGGTGACGTGGTCTATATGGTTGCAGGCTGCACCAGTGGAAGAAAGAATGGTGGTATCCGAAATCGGTGAGCAGTGGTCACCAAAGATAGCTCCTGCCAGTACAGCAGCAATCATCAACAGAATGTACTCAGTACCAAACAGCAGAGCGAAGTCGACTGCGATGGGGATCATAATAGCAAAGGTTCCCCAAGAAGTTCCTGTCGAGAATGCGATAATCCCTGCTAAAACGAAAATCAAAGCAGGATACATAAAGGGTGGCAGCGTTGTTCCCAAAGTGTGGGCTAAGTACTGACCGGTACCGAGTTCGCTGATTACTCCTCCGATCGTCCAGGCCATAATCAGAATGCTGATTGCAGGCAGCATGCTGAGAAAACCTTCTTTGCTTGCTTGTGGGAGCTGGGCAAATGTAACTACCCTACGGGGCAGGAAAACGATTAGGCTCAAAAGGACCGCTGCCATTCCGCCGAGGAAGAGTGAGGTGGCAGCATCGGTCTCCTTGATCGCATCAAAGATGCTCATACCACCGTCGAAATAGCCTCCAGTGTAGATCATGGCGATCACGGTAAACAGGACTAGACCTGAAATGGGAACGACAAGATCCCAAATGGTACCCTTGGAATTTGGGTTAAATTCGCTCACGTTTGCTGCAGGCTCATCTAGACGGCCCGGATCATTATCAGCCATGGCTTGGGCTTCATGAACTGCCATAGGGCCGAAGTCGAGGTTCCGCAGGCTGACCAGCATAACCAGGAAGAGCGCCAGCAGAGCGTACAGATTCATAGGAATCAGTTTAATAAAGGCGGTAAAGGGGTCGATGTCTATCCCTTCGGCCCTAAATTTGCCGCCCATAGTGGACATCACGGTGGCTACCCAGCTTGAAACAGGGGCCAGTATACAGATCGGCGCAGCAGTGGAGTCAATGATATAAGCCAATTTGGCCCGTGACACCTTGAATTTGTCCGTTACAGGCCGCATTACGGTTCCAACAGTCAGACAGTTGAAGTAGTCATCAATAAAGATCAAGACGCCTAATATGAAGGTGGCAAACTGTGCTCCCGCTCTAGATTTAATGCGTTTTTGAGCCCATTCACCGTAGCGAGCAGAACCGCCTGCTAAGTTCACTAGACTTACCAAAATACCCAGCAGGACCAGGAAAGCCAAAATGGCTAAGTTCCAGCTGTCAGTCAAGTTTTCCCATAGCGTTGAGACAGTGTAGGTTATCGCTGTTATAGGGTTCCATTGGGAGAGAATAAGAGCTCCCGAAAGGATGCCCGCTAAGAGCGATGGAATTACCTTTTTTGTCACCAGTGCGAGAATAATTGCTAAGGCCGGCGGGATCACACTAACGAGACCAAATTCCAATTTAACTCACTCCTTGGCATTTTATTTCCAAAAGTAAACAAAAAACAGCCTAGCACATGGTGTGTAGGCTGTTACTATGCAAATCGCAGCCTCACTAACCTCCCTTCTGTGCGATAGCTCTCCACTGGCAGGTTGGGAGACCTACCAGTGACAGTTATGCACCTATTCGATGCATACCCAGCCAAAGTACCGGGGAAATACTTTGACTTCGGCGGTCATCCCTTTCTCAGCAGTTCATCGGCTTCCCCAGCCTTGCTGCAGATACTCTTGATAACCGCGCCTCTACCTCACCTTCGTTAGATGAGGCATTATATTCAGTTAAGTTCAGATAGATTATACAGGTCTAATTGTCTTCTGTCAACTCTGAGCGGAAAGTAGCATCAATGCTGACTGTGATCTTCAGCTGGCCTGGCATAAAGGCAGTGGCCTGTTCGGACACTCCTGCTCCGCCTTCAGCCGCATATGATGGTCCATAATAATAGGTTTCCTCTATGCGTTCGATGACAGGTGGAGATCCCCCTGCTGCAGCAGCCAGTGCTTGGGCCTGCCGTTTGGCTTTCGCTACAGCGTTGGCATAGGCTTCGGCCCGGGCTTCGTCATCGTTCTGCACACCGTATTGTAGCCCATAGATAATATTAGCTCCAGCCTCGGTCACTTCGTCGATCAGTGGAGCAACCGAAATGAGGTCAAATACTGCTACTTCAAAGACATGACGAATAGTAAATCCATCTGGTACCGAGGTTTGCGATACACTGTCCCAGCGCTCTCTCCGATAGAGGTTGAACTCAGAAGTTTTCACCACTTCCGGTTTGGTGTACTTGAGGAAGATCTCGGTCATCTGGGCAACAACGCGGTTGTTTTCCCGCAGTGCTTCAGAAGCCGTGTCTGCATCGGTCTGTGCACCAATCCAGATTCTGGCCATATCAGGGGTAACACGGACATCGCCAGTGGCCTGCACTTTGATAGTGAAGATATCGTCTTCAGCAGATACCGCGGCCCACGGGATGCTGACCAAGAGAATAACCACTGCCAGTACACTAAACAGTTTACGCAGCATACGTAACACACTCCTTTGAGGATTTGTTACACTATTCGCCGTGGGCTCCACCTTTATGGGTTACCGAGTAGGCACCCTAGTAGTGCGCACCGAATTGAGGACAGCAATGAGAGTGACCCCGACATCAGCGAAAACTGCTTCCCAAAGAGTTGCTTGACCCAGAGCGCCCAGTGCTAGAACGAAAAACTTAACTCCGAGGGCCAAGACGATGTTCTGCCATACAATCCGATTAGTGCGGCGGGCAATGGTGATAACGTCTGCAACCTTGCTGGGCTCATCGGTCATGATGACAACGTCTGCGGCTTCAATAGCTGCATCCTGTCCTAGGCCCCCCATGGCGATACCTATATCAGCTCGTGCCAAAACAGGAGCATCGTTGATTCCATCTCCGACATAGGCAACCTTACCCTTGCGTGTTTCGCTGCTCATGATCCTTTCAAGTTCGGTCAGTTTATCTTCTGGTAGTAGTTCGCTTCTCACATCGCTGATACCTAAGTCGGCGGCAGCCTGGGCCGCTGCGAGTGCGCTGTCACCGGTAAGGATCACAGTGTGCTTGATACCCAAGTCAGACAAGCGCCTAATCGCATCCTGAGCGTCTGTCTTAGGCACATCGCTGAGGAACACTGCACCAATATATTGTCCGTCAACGGCTACGTGAACTGTTTGGCCTGGATGAGAGAAAAACTTCCCCTCGATGCCTAGATGTTCCATTAAGCGGGTTGAACCCACTACTACTTCTTTACCTTCGATACGGGCTGAAATCCCAAAGCCGGCCATGTCTCGGAACTCTTCCACCAAGTTCTTGTCGATATCTTGACCGTAAGCCACCACAATCGAACGGGCAATCGGATGATTGCTCATTGATTCAGCAACAGCTGCCATTTTGAGCACATAATTTGGTTCGACCCCCGGCACATTCTGCACGCCATCAAAAGCAAATTGGCCGGAGGTAAGCGTGCCGGTCTTATCAAAGACAACACTGTCTACTTCGTGCAGACCCTGTAGATAGTTGCTGCCCTTAACCAATACGCCCGCCTTCGAAGCAGCTCCGATTCCACCGAAAAAGCCTAAGGGAATGGAAACGACCAGGGCACATGGACACGAAATTACGAGGAATACCAGAGCTCTATAGAGCCAGTCAGAAAAGACAGCTCCAGGTATGAATAACGGTGGTAGAGCAGCCAACAGTAATGCAATACCAACTACAGCAGGAGTATAATAGCGAGCAAACTTCGTAATAAATTCTTCGGTAGGAGCCTTGCGGGCAGCTGCGTTCTCCACCAGGTCTAGAATTCGGGCAATCGCCGATTCAGCAGCCGGACGTTGGGCTCGCATGCGGAGCAGGCCGCTCAAGTTGATATACCCTGCTAGTACTTGATCACCTTCACCCAAGTCTTTGGGCACAGACTCGCCGGTCAATGCCGCGGTGTCAAGGCTGGAGAGCCCACTGAGGATCACCCCATCAACTGGCACACGCTCTCCCGGCTGGACCAAGAGTTCATCGCCGGGCTGGACTTGTTCGACAGGAATCTCCTGGATCACATCGTTCTGCATAATGCGCGCTTTGTCTGGCCGGACAGCAATCAGAGCCGAAATCGAACGCCGTGATCTATCTACAGCAAGATCCTGCAGATATTCGCCGGTTCTATAGAAGAGCATAACCGCTGCTGCTTCTGGGAACTCGTTAATTGCCAGCGCTCCCAGGGTTGCGATGGACATCAAGAAGTGCTCATCAAACACCTGTCCGCGGCGCAGGTTCAACCAAGCTGCTTTCAATACAGGGAAGCCTGCTAAGAGATAGCTGACTAGGAGCAGTCCATTCTTGAAAACTTCAGAAGCGGGCAGGGCCAATCCAGCGCCGAAGAGAGCTAGGGCTGTGCCAAGGTGGATTAGGACCCTTCGTGCCTCTGGATTATGCTGGTGTGTGTGCTCCTGGTAGAACCGCTCGTCTTTGATCTTCACACCTGGTTCAATACTCTGGGCTAGGCGTTCCAGATCAGTTTTTAACGACGCCTGTTTTGACTTGTCGCTGTCGATTGTAATCCTACCTGAAGCAAAATCAAGAAACGCACCTGACACCCCTTCCATCTCGGCAGCTGCTTGTTCGATTTTAGCTGCACAGCTGGCGCAGTGGAGACCTTCAAGCTTGAAAGTAGACTTTACGGTTTCTTCGCGCTGGATGACTGACATAGGACTACACCTCTGACTTCTGTTCTAGAATGTGCTGATAACCTTGATCGAAGATTGCTTCGATATGGTCATCATCAAGGGAATAATAAACAACCCGGCCCTCTTTGCGGTACTTCACAATGCCTGCTTGCTTGAGTACCCGCAGCTGATGGGAGATCGCGGATTGGGTCATGTTTAAAAGGTAGGCGATATCACACACGCACATCTCTGCTTCGAACAGGACTTGGAGGATACGGATGCGAGTGGGATCACCGAACACCTTAAAGAACTCGGCGATTTGGGCCATTAGCTCGTCAGGCAGCAGTTTTTCCTTAACTCGGTCTACCACATCCTGATGGATCATCGTAACATCGCATTGGGGAACCTGTTTGTTTTCCACCTGCATCACCTCCATAAAATAATATATGAATAACTGTTCATATGTTCAGTTATATTGTACGCGTTTAGGCAGAGCTTGTCAACAAAAAAACCTCACCGCGGAGGTGAGGTTTGAGTAGACTCGGTTCGCTTCAGAACTAGTCGATGAGGAAAATCACTGAATATTCAGCGAGGAAATCATATGTGTTGAGCGCCGCAACAATTGCATCAGCATCTGCATCACTGATAATAACGCCTGTTTCTGTTGAGTCGGTCACTTCTAGAGCTTCGACGACCAATGGTGAGACCTTAATTGAATCTTTGCCTGGCTGGAGCCGCCGCAGAAGTTCAGGAGTGAGTTCTTGACCATAGGAAGCGATACCCGACTCTTGTACGAAATCAAGGTCGGCAGCGACACCGGCGTAAATAAGCTGCCCCGATTCAGAATAAATCCGCGGACTCATTCCCCGCTGGAGGCCAAGCCCTCTCGCATCTACAATCAGGCCAGTGTAGACCAGGCCCTGCCGGATCAGTTCTTCTGCTTCCATATCCAGCTCTACGCGGCGGATATTAACATTATCCCACTCCATTTCCACACCTTCAGGAGTAGAGAACACAACAGTTGCTTTCTGCGCGTTAGGAGGAGCGGTGACTACCACCGAAATTTCCTGCCATTGGTTGGGCCCTGCTATACTCCGGCTGAGCTGAGTAGAACGCAGGTATTCGCCCTTATCTGTGTGAACGTAAACCGAAGCAAGGGTTGGTGCGTTTTCGATGTCAGTTCGGATGCGGACGCTCACTTCATAGCGGGCTCCCACCTCGAGAAGAAATGTGCGGCGGAATTCGGCCGCTGATGCACTGAATGATAGGAGTAAAACAAACAGCGCAAGGCAGAATACGAGGGTTTGAAATCTTGTTCTTCGATATGTCATAAGGCTTCATCCTTCCTTATTTGACTCACCACAGTTCTTCGCAGAATGTTAGGGAAAATGTGGCGTACAGACGAACTAATTCTGATTGGCAATCAGCTGGGCTGTTTCTACTGGAACTCTAACCTCATAAAACACTTCCATAAACTCCTGGAATTTCGCTGCCAGATCTTCATTGAAAATGTGCGGATAAGCAGTTTGAGCCAGCCACTCAACGCCGAGAAGACGCAGAATTGAATTGGGAGTAAGCCAGTTTTGCGGAACGGTAGGCAGCTCATACACTGCTCCTTCGATCAAAGCATGTTGTGCTCCAGGTGGTGGATTTTTCATAATTTCGCGCGAAAGATCTCGGATCGGATCGGGGATTATGAGGACTTGATCTGCGTGACCCATGCTGTACGCATCGAATAAGGTGACGCCAGCTAAAGCCAGTGCATCAAGATCAATTTTAGCTGTGTCGCCTATAATATGGACCGATATGGGATTGCTATCTAAGTTATCCCGAAAGAGCTCAAGTCGTGTGAGGGTGTTTTCCGCAAATAGGGCTAGAGCCTGAGCACGTATTTGACAGCCGAAGAGCTCACCCAACCAGCGCAGCGTTAGCGGAACAGCCTCCAGTGAACCGTCTACCACGATTGTCGGAATACCGAGCTCGTCCTCTATTCTTTCGGCCAGATCCAGGTTCGGTAGATCGGGCGCTGCTAAATGGACTACAAGATCCGGCTTCAGTCCAGCCACTTGATCTAGATCTGCAGTTTGATATAATTGGTTCCAAGTACCTAGGACGGGAAGCCCTCCTGCTTTAGTGCCTAGAATGAATTCCATCTCGGGAGAGAGCGCTGTATTCCAACCTAATAGTAGATTTGGATCGAGTGCGTAGATTAAGAGACTGCCCGATTGGCTTGTGGCATATACCTTTTCGATTCTATGGGGAATAGGGATACTGCGCCCCACATGGTCTGTAATGATCTGGGGAGAATGGGGAGGCGTTAGATGATGGGTATTAATCAAAACCAGCGCGGCGACTGCGATGATAACTACTGGTATACGCTGGGAAAATCGCATTGCACCAGATCCTTTCCAGATAATACTACTGTATTTGACTTAGGGGAGTTAACTCCTTCTAGGACAGCGTTTCAAGTGTTTTGATATGTTATCAAAACGTGAATCTGAAGAAAACTATAATTTCTTCAGCAAAAATGCAGGAATCCGCAAGGTTGACCTCGTATAATTACGGAAATGCAAAACTCATAGTGGGGAAAGAGTTTTGCTAGAAGAATTATTTATGAGGAGGAGAATGCATTGAGAAAGTCGTTGTTAGTACTAGTCACAGTCTTTGCCCTCGTGCTTTCGGTAGGCGTCTTTGCCGCAGCGAAGACTCTTATCGTCGCTCAGGGCTCCGATCCGGTCACTTTAGATCCCCAAGGTCAGAATGACCAACCATCAGCTCGGGTACGGGTACAGATTTATGAAACGCTGGTAACCCAAGACCATGATCTGAACATCGTTCCTGCACTGGCAACCAGTTGGGAACAAATTTCTCCAACCGAATGGGAATTCAAACTCCGTGAAGGCGTTAAGTTCCACAATGGTGATGACTTCACTGCTGAAGATGTGAAGTATACCATGCAGCGGGTTAAGAATTCTCCAAACATGTCGTTCCTCGTTGAAGCTGTTACCAGCGTAGAAGTTGTGGACGACTATACAGTTCGTATAACAACTGAATATCCATTTGCTCCGCTTCTGGCTCACCTAGCTCACCCAGGCACTTCCATCGTGAATCGCCGGGCTGTTGAAGAAGCAGGTGACAGCTATGGTGCCACAGTATCAGTTGGTACTGGTCCATTTGTCTTCAAAGAGTGGGTCTCCGGTTCTCACGTAACTCTGGTACGGAACGAGAACTACTGGGGCGAACCTGCTAAGGTTGATGAACTGATTATCCGGGGTATTCCTGAGGGTACTGTTCGGGCCATCGAGCTGGAAACTGGCGGCGTTGATCTTGCTTATGACCTGGAGCCCATGGATGAACTCCGCTTAACCGGAGTGCCCGGGATTGTTATCGACAAATACGAACAGCTTTCCACGTCGTATGTGGGCTTTAACGTAACCAAGGCTCCCCTCGACAACAAACTTGTACGTCAAGCTATCAACTATGCTCTGGACGTAGAAGCTGTTGTAGATTATATTTACACCGGTCTGGCAACTCAACTCAACACTCCTCTGCCACCAAGGGTATGGGGTTACAACCCGAATGTAGAGGGTTACACCTATGATCCTGACAAAGCTAGAGAGCTCTTGGCTGAAGCAGGCTATGCTGATGGTCTGAAACTCTCGCTGTGGACCAATGACAATCCACTGAGAATGCAGATTGCAGAAATGTTCCAGGCCAACTTGGCTGAGGTAGGCATTGAGGTAGACGTTCAGATTCTTCCTTGGGCAACTTACCTCGAAGATACTGCATTAGGTAAGCATGACATGTTCATCCTCGGATGGGTAACTGTAACTGCTGATGCGGACTATGGCCTCTATGCGCTGTTCCACAGCAGCATGGCTGGTGACCCAGGTAATCGGTCCTTCTACTCCAACCCACGGGTTGACGAACTCTTAGATGCTGGTCGTCGGGAAATTGATCCTGAGAAACGCGAAGCAATCTATCATGAAGTCCAAGAGATCATCGTTGAAGATGCACCATGGGTCTTCTTGATTGCTACCAGCGCTGTTAACGGCTGGCGCGACTATGTAGAAGGATTTGTACCACATCCAGCAGGACATCACAAGCTCGCTGGCGTATCTGTAAACAAGTAAGAGTTTCGTATACGAAACTTATGGAACCTAAATAGGCGGGGTTCATTTTGACCCCGCCTATACTGGGTTAAGGCTCTAGGGGAAAGGCGGATTTTTTATGTTCAGGTATATCATCAGACGACTTTTATTAGTCATACCAGTATTAATCGGAATATCTATTTTTGTTTTCCTAATCATGCACTTGACCCCTGGCGACCCTGCGCGTTTGATGTTAGGCGAATCGGCTCCTCTCGAACAATTAGAGCAGCTGCGTGAAGAAATGGGTCTTAACGATCCACTTCCGGTGCAGTATTTTCGCTGGCTGAGAAAAGCTATGCGGCTGGATTTTGGCCGTTCGCTGCGTTCTAGAAAATTAGTCACTGAAGAGATTATGGCGCGCCTGCCAGCCACTGCTGAATTGGCTGTGTTGGCGGTTACTATTTCGGTCTTAATTGGGGTCCCTGTGGGTATTCTTTCGGCAAGTAAGCCAAACTCTTTATTCGACAATGTGGCCATGGTTGGGGCTTTATCCGGTATTGGGATGCCCGCATTCTGGCAAGGCATCATGTTTATTTTGATATTCTCGGTTTATCTAGAGTGGTTCCCGTCATCGGGGCGTATGGGCGGTTGGGAGTATTATATACTGCCTGCATTCACGTTGGGAACCAGATCTATGGCCAGTATTGCTCGAATGACGAGATCTTCTATGCTCGAAGTGCTGCAGCAGGATTTTATCAGAACAGCTACAGCTAAAGGGTTGGCTCGATTTAGAGTTATTTTTGTGCATGCTCTGCGCAATGCAATGATTCCTGTCGTAACCATGATCGGTCTGCAGTTTGGAGGCCTTATGGCTGGTGCAGTACTGACTGAGACTATCTTTGCTTGGCCTGGTATTGGGCGACTAGTCGTGGAAGCAATTAACAATAAGGACTTTCCACTAGTGCAGGGTACCATTATGACCTTTGCGCTCGTTTATGCTCTGGTAAATTTGATTGTCGACGTCCTTTATGCGTTCTTGGATCCACGCCTGCGGGTACGGTATAACTAGGAAGGAGGGGTAATATGGAAGCAAAGGAAATGATTAACACAGCACCAGCTGTTAAAGATGCAAATCTAGAAGAACAGGCACCTCAGCGCAGTGAAGCGAAGCGCATTTTCCGGCGTCTTCTGAAAAACCGCCGCGCTGTGGTGGGCGGTATCTTACTGCTGCTCATTATTTTGATGGCAATCTTTGCCCCCTTTGTGGCCCCTTACGATCCTGTTAAGCAGAACATTCGCAATCGGCTGCAGGGTCCAAGCAGAGAGCATATTTTCGGTACTGACCAATTCGGCAGAGATACCTTCTCACGAGTTGTGTATGGCGCACGGATATCTCTAAATGTTGGATTTTCCTCAATTCTAATTGCCATGGTTGCGGGCTGTCTTCTGGGATTAATTGCCGGTTTTTACGGGGGCATTATTGACAATATTATCATGCGTATCATGGACGTGCTTATGGCACTGCCTGGCTTTTTGCTGGCACTGGCCATCGTAGCAGCCTTGGGTCCAGGTATGCAGAACGTAATTATCGCCATTGGAATTTCTTATATTCCATCGTTTGCGCGGCTAATGCGTTCTTCGGTGCTCACAGTCCGAGAGCTGGATTATGTCAGTGCTGCAGAAGCCCTTGGTTCTTCTGATGCACGCATTCTCTTTAGGCATATTCTGCCTAACTCACTGAACCCAATTATCGTAATGGTTACCTTGTCGTTGGCGGGAGCGATCCTATCGGCGGCAGGCTTGAGTTTCTTAGGCATGGGAACTCAGCCGCCTACACCAGAGTGGGGCAGCATGATTTCGTCTTCGAGACCCTTTATTCGGGTGTCTCACTGGTGCGTCACTATTCCTGGTTTAGCAATTTTTATTACTGTTCTCTGCCTGAATCTGGTGGGCGACGGCTTGAGAGATGCTCTCGACCCTCGCATGAAAGATGTGGGATGATGATACTCGATAGAGAAGTCCTTTTAGGGCTTCTCTTTTTTTATGCGTTCAGCACCACCCCAGAAGACGCGCATACTATGTGATCGTGACATAGTACTGCGGTACTGGGGAGGTAAGTTTGATGGTCAAAAATAGCAGTCGCAGTTGGTGGAAAGGAGAGGATTGGTGGACTATTTGGCTCGGTGCCATAATCACGGCGGCAGCTGGATTCGGTTTAGTGAAATATATTCCTAAACTGCCTAAATGGCAGGGAAGTTTGGCTGCAGCACTGCCGACAGACCTGATTCTGCCCCTGATTGGATTAGGAATCGGCATTATGGCATTGACAGGCTTAGCAGTGTGGTCCACGGAAGGGAGGGAAGTACGCCGTTATCTTGCTGCTTTCCCGTTCGTTTTCCTGCTGGCGGTCTTGGCATTTATTATCGGAAATCACAGCACTCTAAATCACTACGGGATAAATGACATCATCTGGGCTCTAATTTTGGGTATGCTGTTCAGCAACATATTCGGTAAGCCCCGATGGTTGAGGCCAGTCCTGCGTACCGAGCTGTTTATCAAGACCGGTTTAGTACTGTTAGGAGCAGAAATCCTGTTTAACCGCGTTCTGGTGCTTGGATTGAGAGGCTTGGGAGTAGCTTGGCTGGGTGCTCCAATCGCGCTAATCTTCATGTATTGGCTTGGAACCAAGGTCATGAAGATTAAGAGCAAAGAACTGGTGGCTACCGTGGCTACCTGCACTTCTGTATGCGGTGTGTCTGCAGCCATTGCTGCTGGGGCTTCGGTGCAGGCAAAAAAAGAGGAAATCGGCGCAGCGATTTCCATATCGATTATCTTCACGGTAATTATGATGGTTGCCATGCCTATCTTAATTAACGCTATGGGCTTATCGCAGGCTGTGGCAGGAGCCTGGATTGGCGGTACCGTTGACAGCACTGGTGCAGTGGTAGTAGCGGGCAGTATGGTTGGGCAGGAAGCGATGGAAGTCGCCGCTATCGTGAAGATGCTGCAGAACGCCCTGATTGGCTTTGTTTCCTTTGCCTGGGCCTTATACTGGGTTGCTGTTGTTCAGCGCGGCGAAGGGGAAAGAGTTTCTGCACGGGAGATCTGGGTACGCTTTCCTAAGTTCGTCTTGGGCTTCTTAGCTGCATCGTTTATCATGTCATTCTTGCTTCTGCCTGGATTGGGGCAGGAAAAGATTGATGGCATCTTAAAGGTGACCACATCTGTTAGAGGATGGCTGTTTGCTTTGGCGTTTGTCACCATCGGCCTCGATACCAAATTCTCTGAGCTGAAGGCTACCTTTAAGGGTAGTGCGCCCGTTAAGCTGTATGTGATTGGGCAGACCTTTAATCTGGTTGCCACCTTAATCCTTGCTCTGATATTCTTCCGGCCTATTTAGCCTCTGGGTTTCGGAGGAACGCGATAGCGCAAAAAGAGCTCGTCTTTGTGTTGGAAATGTGAAATCAGCTCCAACCGTGGGAGAGAGTCGAGAACATCTGATCCCATTACCATCGTCAAGTCTGCTTCAGAGCCTACGAGCCGTGGAGCGAGAGTCAAGAAGATCTCATCCACGGCTTCTGCATGCAGAAATTGATAGTTAAGACGGGGCCCACCTTCCAGAAGCAGGCGCTCAATTCCTAGTTTATTCCGCAGATATGCCAGTGCTGCGGGTATTTCGACTTTTTCGGACCCTACCGCGATCACTTCTGCCAGATTGGCGAGCTGTTTGCTAACCTGCTCATGATGTTCTTCGCTGGTCAGAATTACCGGCGGTTGAGGGGCTTGGATAAACAGCGGAGCCTCCATAGGTAGATTGCCCGAGCCCGTTACAATAATCGTTAAGGGCTGAGTCCTCTGTCCCCGTGCTGTACGCAGAGGCTCAAACTCTTCTGTGACCCCAAGATAATAAGGGTGCTGACGAATGGTTTCCGCCCCACAGATCACAGCATCAAAATGGGAGCGGATCACCGTCATGGTAAACCGGTCGAAACCACTTCCTAAACTGCCAGGAGTCAGTTCTCCCCCAACTGTGATTTTGCCATCGACACTCATGACCATGTTGACACCCACATAAGGGCGGCCATGAGGCGCCGCTGGGAATTCAAGCTGCTTATAGGGGTGATTTTCGAGCTCCACTGTCATAAATGCCTCCTAGATAACGTGCACAGGGTTTTGGTTAAAGGCTCGTACACCCTGACGGTCTTGATGGTCTTTCTCGATGATTTCAATGAATAGCTCGACCAATTCTGGATCAAGCTGGGTACCTTTTACTCGCCGCAGCTCGGCAATGGCTTCTGATATGGGCATAGGTTTGCGGTAACAGCGCTCGCCCACCATTGCATCCCAAGTGTCAGCAACGGCAACGATACGAGCCTCGAGGGGGATTTCCTCGCCCTTAAGGCCGTGGGGATAGCCTGTGCCGTCATAACGTTCATGGTGATAACCCGCGATGCTTTCAACAATCGCCTTGTGCGATGGCGGCAAATTAACCTCTTTGAGAAATTCAATTCCCCGAACAGGGTGGGACTGCATCTCTTCGTATTCCTCCGGAGTTAGCTTGCCCGCCTTCTTGAGAATCGAATCGTCTATTTCCAGTTTACCAATGTCATGGAAGTATGCCGCTTCATCAAGGATGTGGAGCTTCCAGAACGGGTAGCGGCAGGCTTTGGCAAGCCGCTTAGAGTAATACGCAACATTCTCGAGGTGCTTCATCAGCGTTGGATCTTTAGCATGGGCTGCTCGCAGTAGGGCGCGAATGAGGGAGAGCCGGTAATTGGCCTCCAAATGACCTAACAGAGCTCCGGAGCGCACCACTAGAAAGAGAAAGAATGCCACGATGAGCCCGAGTATATCGTAACGAGCATAAGCTGTAAAAAACAGAGCAGAAAGAGCGACAGAAGGAATAAGAGTTTTGACAATGTTGATCAGGAAAAGCCAATCAAATTTCGAGTCAGGAAAGCGTAAGTAATTGCCGATCACAAACAGACCGTGGTTGACAGCCGAATAAACAACTACTGCACCAGGAAGAGCCATAGGGAGCGCTTCAGCCCCACCCAATGCCTGGAAAGTGAGGGCACTCAAGCCAGCGGACAAACCTAATGCTCCCCGATTATAAACAAAAATTGGCCAGCTAACCTTGAACTCATCAGCAGAAAAGGCACCAAAAGCGGCGAGAGCACTTGCCCATGCCGGGGAGTAGAATGCTATCGCAGGAAAAATGAGAGGGTAAGTTATGGAGAAACTGCTCATACTGTCCACGCTGATTACTTGATATCCAGCGTTTACGAGCAGCAGAATAAGGAACAGAACTAGTCGAAAATCAAAGCTGAAACCACCGGATGCAAATCCTATCATTTGAAAGAGAAGCGCCGCAGCGGCACAGCTTACTGCGTACGGTTTGAAGAGCTTCTGTCGCATGATGAGACCTCCATGGGGAAAGGCATGCCTACCCGTAAAGAAAGAAGATGATTACCGCATTTTTACGGTGTCAGCGAGAACGCTGCCAGCTGCAGCCAAGAAAGCAGCGGCTGCCAGCAAGAAGGCCATAATCCTCTTCATTATTTCCTCCCCCTCCATCTGTATAATGTCGGGTTCGGTCAGGTATTAATTCGATTCGGTTCGGGTAGGCAAACCTATTCGGCGATTAATTGCACTTAGTACAGCCTTAACTACTGCTAAAGGCAGATCTTCTTGGATTTCGGCAACTCCCAAAAGCATGTCTTGGCTGATGGGAGTTTTATATTTCACTTTTAGGAGGACTATCTTTTCGTTGGCAAAATCGTTGTTTAGAATCTGCAGATAGATGAGTTCGAAAGCAGTAAACCCGAGTTCTGCAAGGGCATTGATGCAGGCGTAGTATGCATCGTGTGCAGTATTGCCAGTGTTTGGATGACATCCGACGCCTGTCTGACCCAGACAGTGCAGTTCAACGACCACTTCACGACGGGGCACGCGCCTGATGTAGGCAGCTCCAATCTGGATTCGGGGCTGCATACCGGTGAGTTCATCATGTGGTTTATACTGTACTACCTTGATCTTTCTATAATCCAGCTGCAGGTTGTGCTGCATTGCCACTGCCCCAAGAATAGAACGCACAATGCTCTTAATCTCTCTTGTCTGTGCTTCCTCGTCTAGGGCCTGGAGTTCTGCTTCCACGTAGATTTGGGCGATCTCGCCCTGCTCTTCCACAACATGACAGTTTCTCACGTGCTGGACAGAGCGAATGGTTTCTGCAATCGCAGTGGACATTTTACTCCTCCCTCCAGGCTTTGGATGTTCTTAACTATTTTCGACAGATTGCTTAATTTCCCTGTCTATAAAGAAAAGACTTCTGGCGCACTGCATGCCAGAAGTCTAAAAATCAATATTTATCGGGCTTAACGAGGTTGATTGAGCTCTATGAAGACTTCTACACCTTTCTTCAAATTGGCGGCCCATTTTTCGGCCAGCTGCAGACGGGTGGCATAGTTAGCCTTTGCGTGAAATTCATCGACAACTACAATAAGTTGATCCTTAAGATAAATACCGACAACATCGTCCACCGTCTTGATTATTACATCATCTGGCGAAAGAGCTTCCGGATCGGCTCCTTGGGCCGACCATTCAATTAATACATCACTGAGGTTCTTCCAGATTGCGTTGATCTCGTCATAAGGGACCTCATCACCAGTATAGCGATAGAGGAAGAAGTTCACATTGGTCCCCGGTATATCCACTGGATATCCTTTCGTTTGACCCTTGACAACGGAGCTGATAGCTAGTACAATCAACAAGCAGGTAATCAAGTATACGTTTGTCCTCTTCACAGTGCTGTCACTCCTTGTTAAAATTAGTTCTTGTTAATCCTTAATATTATGTTTCTTCTGCTTGAAGAAAATTCCTGCAGAAAAAAATGGCGGCCTGAGAAGGATATTGACGGATTTCGTCGAATATCAGATTGCGGACTTTGTCAGCGGAATCTCATTCTGTAGTTCGAAGCCTCACATGAGAATCAAAAAAGATTTTCGGAAAAAGGTATTGACTTCTAGGGTGAGAGCTGGTATACTTTGAAATTGTCCGGAGCTTGAAAAAACAAGCACACACGGGCGAATAGCTCAGCTGGGAGAGCACCTGCCTTACAAGCAGGGGGTCACAGGT
>CALKAR010000243.1 GCA_937988745.1 uncultured Peptococcaceae bacterium | reverse complement strand
GCCTGGCCATGCCGGAATAATCGGCTTCTTCTCCATAAAGAAACTCGTATCTGACGGTTATATTCCCGCGATAAGCCCGGGATTGATAGAGATTGATCTGTGTGAACTGGTCTAACCGTCGAGAGCTCTTTGCCGTTACTTGAAAAGCAGGGTAAGCAATGTTGTAACCAAATGTCGGCCGGGCGATATCCGCACGGATATACGCAATCGCTTCTCCTTCTTCGATAATGGCAAACAAAGCCTTATCGCCCTGCCTAAAACCGAAGACGGGCAGATGGTTCACCTGCTTCTCGTAGGGCAGACGCTCGCTGACGGGCAGGGCACCATCACATCCATAGACCGGTTCACTGTACAGTGTCTCACCAACCTTGCCATTGTTGAGATAGATCAGCGATCCACTGCCGTCGGGCACCAAGATGTAGCCCTCAGCCGATGTATCAGCAGCCCCAAAATAGCGCAAGAGTGAAATAGAAGTGAGAGGATAGGTCACCAGCTCCTTAGTAGTATCGTACTTTAGAAAATCCTCGCCTTCATCCGCATCCCAATTCACTTCATACGCGCTGGGTTGATCGATGGGATAAACTACTTCTGCCATGGGCACCTGTACAACCAGACTGGCCCCGTCTAAACGGTACTCGACTGGAACAAAAAAGCGTTCCAAGAGGGGTACCGGTGGGTCCAGACGGTTTTGAACATGGTCGAGCGCCAAATCTGCAGTTTCATAACCAATCTTCTCAAAGATGCTCTGCACCTGTCCCTGCAGTAGAGGCGCTAACCTCCCTAAAAGGTAACTAGGTTCTTTTCGTAGATGAGCAAAATCGTTAGGCGTCAGTTGTTCCACCATTTCAATATCTCGGCGGAACCCAGGCGAGCGAGCTCCTTCTCCACTGCCCAAGAGATAGCCAGTGAATTTTTCCAAAAGGCCGTATAGAGTGTCCATCCGCTGCTTGGCAATCTGCTCCTCCAAGCGGCGCATCTCTTGAGCATCAGGCCCTGCCAGCGCCTTATCCACCAGATCCTGATAACCATCAGTCAAGGGGACAATCACCAGATCGCCAAACAGACGCTTCTCGATGTTCTGAGCCGCACTTGTTACCTTGAGCTCAAATGGGTACGGCTTCCGCAGCGCAATAGGCGTATAGTAGCGCAGCAGAGTGCTGCGGTCCCGATCAGACAGCTGTTCCAGCATATCTTCAAATCGGCCCTTTTTCACCATTTGCGGAACACCTACGGCACTGGGGTCGTATTCGGCACCAAAGAGATACTCTACCCGGACGCCTCCTTCAATAGGAATAATCTCTGCTTGACCCAGCTGTACGCTGTGGTTGTAGCTGTCCATCTGCTTATCAGGACTAGTTGGAGTATCGTATCTAATATGAATCACATCATGCGCGATGCTCTGCCGCATGTTCCGCCCAGGGGGATTAGAATACCAGATTTCCCCAGCATTCTTATCGAAGACCGCGATTTCCGTCGTATCGGGATGAATATAGAGGGCTAAGTAGTCGTTTTCCGCCATCAGCTCCATCGTCTGCTCTAAGTCAGGAGCAGCACTGGCAGTAGATACAACGAGCATCAAGATTAGTACAGTGTTCCAGGCCAGCATCCACTTATTAAAACTTCCCATCTCTTTCACCCCCTAGAGCCTGAGGACCAATTCGGCGTAAACTGATGAAATAAAACCAGCAACAACATTAATCACATTCACAAACAAGAGGGCGATAAACAATACAATGCCAATCCCTACGATGGTTAACACACATGTCCAAAAGTTTTTAGAAGAATCATAGTCATGAATGGTCATCATACCGATGAAGACCAATCCCGCCGACCAAATTGCAGCCACCGTTACGAGGAAATAGTAGAACACGCCTTCCTCGAAGGTAAGGTAATTGCTCACCCATGTAAGCGGGAGATTAATCACCACAAAGGGCGTTAAACCATAAGCGGTTGCAATTACAATATCTTTAAAGGTACCTTTACCATCCATTAGAGTGGTAAGGGCCCAGTTGACCACAGACCACAGGAAAAACGGTACCAGAACGCTCACCAGCTCAATAATCACATTCAGTCGAGCTAGATCCTGGTGGTTGAAAATAAATCCCGTATACTGACGCATCACTACATATGTAAGTGCTACCAGTCCAACAATGGTTAAGGCGGCCTTTAAGGTACCCCGCTTCTCGTGTTTAAGATCCCAGAATCCATCAAAGGGATGAAAGATCACGTGCCATGCATAACTGAGGCTTGTGAGGTACCCCTGCGGATTTTTCACAGGAACATAGCGCACTGCTGCTTCCTCTGTCCGTGCACCTGATACCGCCAGCTGTCCCATTTTAGGACGAATCTGGATGAAGAAGACAAGCGCTGCAGCAGCGGTAAGCAGAACTGCCACGACCCTGCCAAAATTCTGCGCCATCACTTCTCTGCGGTACAGGCCAAAGGCCACCGAGTACTGGGGCCGGTTGCTTCCCAGCCGGAAAAAGCTCATCGCTTCGGCAAAGCGATCCTGGCGCAGCAGAGCGTTTCCAATACCCGTATAAGCCATATCAGAGTTGAGGTTGTATTTGAGCACCTCATCCCAAAGCTCCGCTGACCGATCATAATCGCCCTCTTGGTACCGAGCTATGGCCCCGTGGATCAGCTGAGCATAGATGGTAGGCTCATAAATGACAACTCGATTAGCACCGCGGTCCACGATCAGCAGGTTTTCACCGTGTGCTTCAATGGCAGAAGGTACCTTCACCGTTCCTGCAGTACTGCCTAAACCGCCAAACACATACAGAAGGTGGCCCTCCTGGTCATAGGTAAAGACACGGCCCCTCTGCCGGTCAAGTACTGAATAAAGCCCATGTTCTCTCGCCACGATGTCAACAAACGCGGTAGAGCGGATATCTTCCGAAACTCGGTATTCTTCTGCAGTCGGAACATCGCCGATCGGTTCAAAGAACCCGTTGCGCCGAAGCACATCAGTACCGCTGGGATTAAGGCGGCGCACTTCGTTCCCTTCTGTCACATAGAGAAAACCCCGCTCGTCTAAATCGACTGAGGTGTATTCAGTTGGCAGGAACAGTGCCATGCGGCTGCGCTGTTCCTTTGTGGCAATGCGGGCCCAAAAGCGGTCTAGTATGCTGGGCCGCACCAAGGGTGCGCCGATATATCCTCGGAATTTGCCGTCGACATCAAATTCCAAGAGGCCTTCGTATATACCGTCAGCCAACACATAGATGCGTCCTCCCTGATCCACAGCTACCTTAAATGGGCGGTAGCTGAAGTTCTCGGGCAGAACACCTTTTAAGTCAGTTTGAGGTTGCCCAATGATCCGAATGAACTCACCGTCCACAGTCAGCTCTACTAAACGAGCATTATCGCGATCGGCAATGTAGAGACGATCCCGTTCGGTGACATACAAGGCGACGGGAGCATTAATGGTTTCTGCCTGCCCATCCACAGTAAAGCCATCAATGATCTTTATTAGATCAAAATTATGATCAAGATGCAGAATGCGGTTGTTGCCGGTATCTGCAATGAAGATATCGCCATTTCGAGCAACAGCAATATCGCGCGGTTCACGCAGAGGAGTGGTACCCAGGGTAGTTCCATCGAGCACACCACGGGCGATATAGGCTTGGGCTGCGGGAACGGCATTACCGAAGAAATCAAAGGTGTAGCTCGGGTAAGGTTCAATCACAGATGGTGAGGAAGCGTAAACCTGCGCGCAGCAGAGCAGCGCTACTGCTGCAATCAAGAGAGCTCGTTTTCGCATGATGTTCTCCCCCTTCCTCACTGCCTATTCTTTAATGCCTGATGTACCCATGGTTTGCACCACATTACGCTGATTGATGATAAACACAGTTACAGGTACGATCATCATCATAAGTGCTACTGCAGCTCCTACCCCAGCACGGGCAATGCCACCAGACACAATCTGGTTAAGAGCATGGGGCAGAGTTTTCAGGTTCTCGCTATAGATAAATGTACTGCCCGTATTTCCCCACAGGTTTTGGAACGAAAGGATGATCAAAGTAAGCCAAGCAGGGCGCACCGTGGGCATGGCTACCCGCCAAAAGACCTGCCACTCACTGGCTCCATCAATCCGGGCTGCTTCTAAGAGACTGTCAGGCACCATCTGCTCCATAAACTGCTTCATTAGGAACAAGCCCAAACTAGAAGCCCAAGAAGGTATGATGATCGCCCAATAGGTGTCGATCCAACCCAGCCAGGAAATGGTTAAGTAATTAGGTACTGCCGTCACTTCGGGTGCAAACATCAGTGACATCACAATTAGGCTGAATATGATCTGCGAGCCTGGGAAGCGATGCTTGCAGATAGCAAAGGCACACAACGAAGCCAAAAGCACATGGCCCGCTGTCCCAAAGATCGTGATAATCAGTGTGTTGAGCAGATACCGAGAAAACGGCACCCACGACTCGGACATTAAAATAGCTAAGTCTTTGAAGTTATCCAAGGTAGGATTCTTCACAAAAAAGCGCGGTGGGAACAGGAACAGCTCATTCAGCGGCTTGAAAGCACTGCTGATCACATAGACCATAGGCAGAGCCATAAAGGCGCCAAGGCCGATGAGCAGCACCAGTGAAGCAAAGTCACCACCAGAAGAGCGGGTAACACGCTTGCGGTAAATTGGCAGTGCCATTCCTTTCCCTCCCTAACCGATTTTCCGCAGCAGATGCTGCACTAACTGCTGTGTAACCATCATGGTCAAAAACAGCAATGTAGCAATTGCGGTCGCATAACCCATCTCAAAGCGGATGTTGCCGTAGTCCATCAGGTGAGTAATGACAGTATGCCCCGCGTAGTCTGTACTGGGGAACCCGACCAGCGCCACGATGTTCTTGCCGGCCGCAAAAGACGATGTAATCGACATGATCGCACCAAAAAGCAGCTGTGGGCGCATGGCTGGCAGCGTGATGTACCACAGCTCCTGCCACCGGTTACGCACACCATCGATCGCGCCAGCTTCATACAGGCTTTCGTCAATCCCCTGCAGACCAGCGATGAACGCCAGGAAACTGGTTCCCAAACTCATCCACAATGTGACAATCATTGTTACCCAAAGGAGCGTATCGGGGTTGGTAAGCCAGCGCACCGGTTCGTAAATGATGCCCCAGCGGAGTAAGAGGCCATTAATCCAGCCGTAGGCGTCACCGCTAAACAGAACAGTCCAGATCATAAAGACGTTGCCTGAAATCGAGGGTGCGTAAAACAACAGCGTGAAGAAAGTGCGCGCCGCGGGCTTCAGTTCATTAATGAACCATGCCAAGATCAAACAGAGAAAATAGCTGATCGGCCCGGTAATAGCCGCAAACAGGAACGTGTTCTTTATCGCAATCAAAAATACGTCGTCGCCGAATAGGAGCTTAACGTAGTTGTCCCAACCGACCCAAACGGGCGGCTGCAACATGTTATACGAGGTGAAGCTCAACGCAATCGCAATCAGTACCGGAATTACGGTGAAAACAAAGAAGAGAACTAAGTAAGGCAGGGCGAACAGATAAGACACTCCCCACTTCTTCCAGAATGCTCTCACAGCCCACTGCCTCCTTCCTGCTGCAGTCCCAGTTCAATCCGTTTGGAACGGATTTCTTCGTTCATCACCCGGTTGTAATCTAAGAGAGTCTCCCGCACTGGCGCCTGCTTTTCTACAACCCGTCGGAAGGCGTTGTCAAGGTGGCGGCCAACCATGTAACCTCCAGGAACCTCAGGGATCCCCCGCACCCACTGGAGCTGTTCCTCGAGCTTGCGCAGGTCTTCTACTGGCCAGGGCAGTGAACGCAGCGTCTCTGGGTTGGCAGCCGGATAGCGTGCCGCTTTCCCCATCAGAGCCTCTAAGTCTAGCGCGTAGCGAGTTTGAATCTCCGAGGAAGACCACCATTTGAGAAACTCCCAAGCAGCCTCTGGATCCTGACAGTCTTTTAGGATTACACTAGCGCTGCCGCTGGCAGGTACAGTGCGGTCA
>CALKAR010000242.1 GCA_937988745.1 uncultured Peptococcaceae bacterium | reverse complement strand
GGTTGAGCGGGACGCTCACTAAACTCCTGCTATAAAGTGTGATTTCTGTGAGGAAAGAGGGCTTGACTTTATCAGCCTTCATGAGTATAATAAATCTTGCGTGGCGGCGTAGCTCAGTTGGTTAGAGCATACGGTTCATACCCGTAGTGTCGCTGGTTCGAATCCAGCCGCCGCTACCATAACGGCGAATTTTCGAAAAAACCCTGCACATAACTGCGGGGTTTATTTTTTTATACCCTTAAATGTGAAAATTATGAACTAGTACATAAGTTAAGCGACAAATATATAATTAATATTTTGGTATGATTATTATCGAGTGTATTTCGGCGAACTGGAGAGGTTGAGATGGAACGTTTGCAAACCTTTGCTTGGCGCACAAACAAAGGGTCGAGAATTCGTCCCTGGACATTAGTTATCGATCTACCCTCCGATATTCCATGGGTACTTGTTATTGCGGCGGTTTTCCTTGGTTATGGAACTGTCTTTGGCGAACTTCTACCCCTCGGAATTGCCTATGCAGCGGCTCTGCGCGCTACCGGTTCGCGGGAGTCAGCAGCCCCTGCGATTTTCGCTGCAGTGATCGGTACATTTCTAGCGGTAGGTTGGCAGGCCGCTCTACCTTATGCCGCTGCCTTAGCCATTCTCGGATTTATAATGCCCAGTGAGGTTCGGGTGCGGGAGAGGAAGAAGACCTGGCTGTTTGCAGCATTAGCTGCTTTTGGTATTAAGACTATTATCGCTTTCTTATTCAGGCAGGCCCCGGGAGTTTTTCTTACCGGAATTACGGAAGCTGCCATCGGAGTGCTAGTATATCTATTGACTTATGCTCTCTTAGATGGTTGGGCCGAAGAAGACATAGCTTACCGCGAAACGCAGTGGCTTCTGCTTGCTCTAGCAGTTACAGCCGCTGTGCGAGGCCGTGTGTTTGGTGTTTCTATCCGCCTGCTGATTTCGTTCTGTTTGATTGCAGGTGCTGCTCGGTTAGGTGGCCTCTCTGTTTCTGCGCTGCTCGGTTCAGGCTTAGCTTTGGCTGGGCTTTTATTGGGAGAATCAACGGACTATATCGTTTTGACGGTCCTTTGCGCTATTCTAACGGGTGTACTCAGCGGCTCTTCGTTTGCCTTAGTTATGGGCCCTGCTTTGGCAGCACTGCTGTCAAAGGGAGGCTATGTTGATGCTTCCATTGTAAAACTTGCGGCAGCCTCCCTTGGTGCGGGGGCTGCTGCTGCCTTAATTCCCGCTCGTTTTCTGCGTCATCTAGCACGCATTATCCCTGGCACTCCTTCGTTTAGGCAGCGTCAGGCCAGCTATACGGAACGGGCGCGAGAAATTATCAATGAGCGTATGAGCGACCAGCTTGTGGTTCTAGAAGAACTAGCTAATGCCCTTGAGGGCTGCGATGAGAACTTGGTGGTGGCTCAACTAAACGGTATGGCCGATGTACTGCGCACCATGACACGGGAATTTGCTCCTGGGGTCAGTTTCACTGGCCGGCTAGAGGATCAGATCTTGCGTGCTTTTCCTGAAGTAGAGTTTCGATCTGTTACGGCTGTTCAAACCTTTGATGGTTATGAAATAACAGGTTACTGCCGCAGGAGCTGTGCCACCGGCAGGTTCTGTCATGAGGTAGCCGAAGTATGCACCCGCATGAACGGAGACAAATATACCGTGATCAGCAGGAAATGCACGAGTAAACAGGGTTGTGGCTTCAAAGTTGCACCCAGCCCTAAGTACAAACTCCAAGTGCAGAGTGCCCATGTGGCAAGTGGTGCGATTTCTGGCGACAATGGAATGGTCTTTGAGCTTTCCAAGAGCAAGATGGCCGTTATTTTGAGCGACGGTATGGGAGTCGGCATGCGGGCTCATAATGAAAGTAGGGTCGCAATCAGACTCCTACAGAGTATGATTACAGCAGGCTATAACGTAGAAGCGGCTATTTCACTCGTGAACCAGGTACTTCTTATGCGCAGCCGCGATGAAATCTTCGTCACTATCGATCTTGTGGTTGTAGACCTATATACCGGTAAGCTCGATTTTGTCAAGATTGGTGCGGCTCCCAGCTTCATCAAGCGGGGACGCGAAGTAGAGATTATCCAAAATCAGTGTCTCCCAGTGGGTATCCTTTCCCAAATTGAAGTAGAACGCGATAGGAGATTGCTCAAAGAAGGCGAAGTATTGATCATGGTCACCGACGGAGTTTTAGAGGCTCGTCGGCATATCGACCGCAAAGAGGAATGGGTTTCCCGCATGCTTCAGCGCGTTGACGAGGCCCAGGATTTGTCGGACCTAGCACGGCAAATACTCAGCCGCAGTATCAATGCTGCCCATGGACGGGTAGATGATGATATGACGGTTGTAGTTGCTAAGCTTGCGCGCACAGAAGAAGAGATTGAGGTTTACAGGAGGACTTCTTAGTGGAGAGACACTGCGATCTCTTTCCTGAGTTTATCAAAAATCTAAATGAACACAATATGGTTGGCGAAGGCCAGCGTGTTTTGCTTGCAGTGAGTGGGGGGCCAGATTCTATGGCTCTCCTTCATCTTTTTTACCGCTGGAGTCCTGACCGCATCGGAGTCTGGCATCTTAATCATGGCTTTAGGGAAGAAGCACGCCAAGAGGCCGATATGGTGCGCGCCTACTGTGAGTCACTGGGGATTTCGGTAGAAGTTTGTGAATATGATGTGACGAGCTTTGCCAAGAGTGTGCAGCAGTCCAAACTGCATGGAGCGCGGACGATCCGCTACAGACTCTTGCAGGCTTTTGCCGTCGAACACGGTTATGAGCGCATCGCTCTCGGACATCACGCCGATGATCAAGCAGAAACGGTGCTGATGAATATCCTGCGCGGTGCCGGCCTGTCCGGATTAAAAGGTATGCTGCCCGTACGAGGCATGTATATTCGACCACTGCTGACAATACCGAAGGAGCGGCTTGTTGAGTACTGCCGCAGCCGGTCGGTTCCCTATGCTGAGGATCAAAGCAATAAAGATACATCTCATTTCCGCAATCGCATCCGATATGATTTAATTCCCCTCCTGGAGCGTGAGTATAATCCAGGGGCCCGCAGGCATCTTATTACTCTAAGTGAAGTAGTGCGGGCCGAAGATGAGGAAATAGAAAATCTGACAGAAGAAATCTGCACTGAGCACAGCCGCCGCTGGAACGGTCAGATTATCTTCCCCCGTTCTATCTTTATGGAACTGCCGCTTGCCTTGCAGCGCCGCGTTTTGCGCAGGCTAATTGCCTTGTACAAGGGTGATCTGCGCCGCATCGATTTTACCCACATTGAAGAGCTGCGAACCTTAATTGCTGCAGGCAGTGCATTTCAGCTGGAACTGCCCCAAACAACGGCAGCCGGTACAGCGAACCATATCTATATAGGGGAATATTCTCCGCAGGACTGGACAGAACAGATACTGCCAGTTCCTGGAGAGGTTGTTGCTGGAGACTGGGTGGTTTCCGCTGAGCTTTATACTTGCGACCAGCTTCCCGAGCGGAACCCGCAGAGTGAAGATTTCGCGTATGAAGATTTGGCACTGCCCCTTGTCGTGCGTCCTCGGCAGGCAGGTGATCGTATGCGTCCGTTTGGCAGCGCTTCAAGTAAGAAAGTAAGCCGCTTAATGCTTGAAGCTCATATTCCTCGCTGGCTGCGCGACTCACTGCCCTTAGTGACTGATCAGCAGGATGTTTTATGGATTCCAGAAGTCAGGCGAGCGGAAAAAGGGCGCCTAACAGACAACTCGGTTCAGGTGGTGCGAATCACCTGTAAACCAGGATAATCATTGTCACATTGACCCTGCTGTGCTATAATTAGAAAATGCATGAGTATGTAAACAAGTGTGTCAACACGCTCCATTATTGGAGGGGAGGATAGAGTTTTGAACAGATTTTTGCGAGGCATCAGCCTCTATTTGTTAATCGCCATCATCGTGGTCACCTTGGCCAGCAGCATGTATTCACCTCGTAGCTACGAGCGGGAACTGTATTACTCTGAGCTGCTTCGCCTCATTGACCAAAACCAGGTGGCATCTGTTCGGATGATTGGCGATCAGCAGATCAGCGGTGTCCTCAGGGATGGAACTCCCTTCGTTTCTATAGTGCCTATGGGCAAGATGTCTGATATCGCCGATCGTTTAGAGGGAAATGCACAGATTGCCGCAGAACCACCCCCGACTACGCCCTGGTGGGTGGCTTTGATTCCCAACATTATATTCATCGTTGTATTAGCTTTCGTATGGCTTTTCATTATGAATCAGATGCAGGGCGGCAACAATCGCGCTCTATCATTTGGGAAGAGCCGAGCTAGACTGGTTACCGAAGATAAGCCTCGGGTTACATTTGATGATGTAGCCGGTGTAGATGAAGCTAAGCAGGAACTTGTTGAGATCGTGGAATTTCTCAAGCATCCGAAGAAGTTTGCCGAAGTGGGTGCTAAGATTCCCAAGGGAGTCCTGCTGGTAGGGCCTCCAGGAACCGGTAAGACGCTTCTTGCTAGGGCAGTAGCGGGAGAAGCAGGAGTACCATTCTTCAGTATTAGTGGTTCTGAATTCGTTGAGATGTTCGTCGGTGTGGGTGCTTCCCGAGTGCGCGACCTCTTTGATCAAGCAAAGAAAAATGCACCCTGCCTTGTTTTTATTGATGAGCTTGATGCTGTAGGCCGACAGCGTGGTGCTGGCCTCGGCGGCGGGCACGATGAGAGAGAACAGACGCTCAACCAGATGCTGGTAGAGATGGACGGGTTTGAAACTAACAGCGGCATTATTGTTATGGCCGCTACCAACCGTGCTGATGTGTTAGACCCAGCACTTCTCCGCCCCGGCCGCTTTGACCGCAAGATTGTAGTAGATCGTCCAGACCTGCAGGGACGGAAAGAGATCCTGAAGATTCACAGCCGTAATAAGCCACTCGATCCAGAAGTTGATCTAAATGTGATTGCGCGGCGGACCCCCGGATTTGCAGGTGCAGATTTGGCTAACCTGTTAAATGAGTCGGCAATTCTAGCTGCTCGGGCAGGCCGCAAGCAGATCTTGATGTCTGATGTAGAAGAGGCTATTGACCGGGTTCTGATGGGCCCAGCCAAGAAGAATCGGGTCCTGACTGAAGAAGACCGTACCGTCTTTGCCTATCATGAGGCAGGGCATGCGGTGGCAGCGTACTTCCTGCCCCATGCGGATCCGGTACACAAAGTAACCATCATTGGACGAGGCTCTGCTGGCGGATACACAATGACCCTGCCAGAAGAGGAACGTTACGTAATGACGAAGAGCAAGCTCCTCGATGACTTGGTAGATCTCTTAGCAGGGCGGGCAGCTGAAGAAATCGCTATTGGTGAAATCAGCACCGGCGCCCAAAATGACTTAGAGCGGGTCACTCGCATTGCTCGCAAGATGGTTATGGAATGGGGGATGAGCGACAGGCTCGGACCTTTGACCTTCGGGCGTCCAAGTGGAGAAGACTTGGTATTCTTGGGCCGTGATATTTCCCGTGATCGAAACTACAGTGAAGAAGTAGCTGCCGCCATTGATGAGGAAGTCCGCAGCATTGTAGAAACCAGCCACCAACGGGCGGTAGAAATTCTTACTAAGCATCGGGACAAACTTGATGCTGTAGCCCAAGCTCTACTTGAGAGGGAAACTCTCGAGAAAGAAGAATTTGAAGCTATCATGGAAGGGCGTCCACTGGAGGAAGTAGTAACCGAAGAGGAATCAGAAGCATATATAGAGAAAGAGGTCAATCGGGTAAGGGGCCTTAAGCCCACCAATGAGCCGGTTATCGGGATGGAGTAGCGAAGGAGGTCTTTTACGATGTCTGATCGCCTGACTCTAAAGAACATGGTGTTCTATGGATATCATGGGGCCTATGCTGCTGAGAAGGAAATGGGACAGAAGTTCGAGGTTGATTTAGAGGTTTACACCGATCTTCGTTATGGTGGGGATGATCCTGAGTTGGCCTTCAACTACATCGATGCCTATACCATTATTAAAGACATCGTAGAAGAACAGGAATTCCTCCTTCCTGAGGTTCTTGCAGAGACCATTGCTGATGAGATTCTATCGGCTTATGACTTGGATAAGGTCGTCGTGCGAGTCCGCAAGCCATATGTTCCTATCGGGGGCGTAATGGACTATCTAGAAGTGGAAATCACTCGCCGGCCTTAAGCAAATCTAGGAAATCACAAGACCCCCTGCACAAATGGTGCAGGGGGTCTTTTTCAAACGGATATATCAGCTGTTATCAGCGGCTTGAACGAAGTTCCTCTGGCATATTGCCTAGAGTTACGGGAATCAGATGGATTTCACCGCTGCGGTATACAGTAATCAGGACTTCATCGCCTGGTGCTTTCTCAGAAATGACTGCAGCTACGTCTTCAGTGGTGTAGACATCCACATCGTCAATCCGCCTGATGATATCCCATGGTTTAAGGCCAGCCTCATCAGCAGGTGAACCACTGACAACATCTGTAATCAGCACACCCTTGTCATCTACTAGACGCAGTCGCTGCGCAAGGTCTTCAGTGAGAGTGCGCTGCCAAATTCCAAGCCATGGCATAGGTGGAAGCTCATGCTTCACTTCGCCAGTCTCAATCAGTTCTTCTAGGACATCTTTCGCTACGTTGATCGGAATTGCAAAACCAATACCCTGTGCAGTTGCATGGACAGCTGTGTTGATACCAATAACTTTACCTTCAACATTGAGCAGTGGTCCGCCGGAGTTACCAGGGTTGATGGATGCATCAGTCTGCATTAGATTTTCGTATTCCTTGGGATTACCGTCTGAACCGCGAACTTGAATTCTTCTCCCTTTTGCACTGAGCACCCCAATTGTAACAGTGTGATCAAATGCTTGTCCGTAGGGGTTGCCGATGGCAATGACCCATTCGCCAGGACGAGCTGCATCTGAATCTCCCAGTTCAAGACAGGGGAACACAGTGCCTTCGTCTGCGTCGATGATGCGCAACACGGCTAAGTCAAGTTTGGCATCAGAACCTAGAATTTCAGCATGATACTCTTCTTTGAGGCCTGGTACGTCTAGGACAACTTTGATGGTTTGCCCTTCGCCCCGGTTGCCTACCACATGCTGGTTGGTCAAAATAATACCCGATTCATCGATAAAAAAGCCTGTCCCTTGGCTTCTTTGTGGCTGCGGTTCATAATAGAAGTACCACGGATCTATAAAGAAATCAAAAAAACCAAACGGGTCGCGGTATCGGGGAATTGTGCCCCTATAATTTGGTTCTGGAGCAGGCCACTCCACAGCGAGGTACACGGTGGCTGGACTGGCTACTTCAGCGATATCAGCGATCAAGTATGGGTTTCCCAGCATCGCCGTCGGCGGAAGCGTTGTTTCAACTGCTTCAAGTTCCACCGGTGCGGCCCGATCAACTACCTCTTCCTGTGCGTTGGTAACGCTGCTGTAAGGCAGGTCCGTAAAAATTGCACTGGCTGCGAGTATAGCAATGAGAGCAAATAGAATAGCTGCAGAAACCTTTTTAGTTCGCATTGTGATCCTCCTTTTCGTGAATGGTGTCCTCCTTTAAATTATAAAACTGTGTTATTAGCATTGCAAGAGGAGTGGAATAAATTGGAAAGTGCTCTAACCTCCTTTCAGATGGGCTTGTCTCATGCTAATCAAGTCCAGGTTTACCAAAGCCTGCCTTCAACAAACACCTTTGCGAAAGAGTTGGTGAGAAGCGGAAGTGTCCATGGCACAGTTATTTGGGCGCTCGAACAGACCCGCGGCAGAGGCAGGCGCGATAGGACCTGGATTTCTGATAACACTTCGCTGACGTTTAGTCTGATCTGGCGGTTTCCAAATTATGATCATACAGCATTAATTCCTCTGGCTGTAGGTCTAGGTTTGGTGCAGGCTCTTTATGTTTTTTCAAACAAACTGCGGGTTAAATGGCCTAACGATATTTGGGCGAACGACCGTAAGGTTTCCGGCATTCTCTGTGAAAGCTACAAAAATAATCAGGGTGTCTGGGTGATCGCTGGCATCGGGATCAATGTTAACCGGCCGAAGTTCGAAGCCCCATTTCCTACGGCGTCTCTCGAAGATCTGGTGGGACATCCGCTGCCGCGCTTGGCAGTTCTGATACAAGCCCTCCAGGGTGCAGACCTAGGTCTGACTCGTCTTCTTGAAGGCGAACTTAACCTTGAAGCTGACTTTGAACGCTTTGGCAACTTCCTTAATCGCCAAGTATTGCTTCATTCTCATGGTTCAACTTGGCCAGCTGTAGCGCGGCGGGTGCTGCCCGATGGACGCCTCATGGTAGAAGATGAAACGGGCCAGCTTCAAGTGGTTATGCCAGAGGAAGTAAGTTTGCGCTTTGCCGAATGATGTTCATCCAAAGATCGCGAACACGATAAAAACTGCAGCAGCAAAACCAATTAGATCCGACAGCACGCTTGCGGCTAAGAAGTGACGTGTACGCTTAATACCTACTGCACCTGTATAGACAGTTAATACATAGAATGTGGTTTCAGTGCTGCCCATAATGGCGCTTCCTAAACGCCCGATAAGAGAATCGGGTCCATGGTCTGCAAAGAGCTGCACCATCAGTCCCAAAGATCCGGATCCGGAGAGAGGACGCATTAGCGCCAGAGGAAGGACTTCTTCAGGGATGTTAAACAGGCCAGTGATTGGACGGAGCAGTGCGATTATAATGTCTAGAGCACCGGAAGTCCTGAAAATCTGGATTGCCACCAGCATTGCCAGCAGGTTTGGAACTAATCGAGCAGTAGTATAGAAACCGTTTTTAGCACCGCTGATGAATGCCTCATAAACGGCTATTCGCCTAGCCAGCCCCATAAAGACAATTCCGAAGAACATCACAGGGATCGCCCATCGGGAAACTTGAGTTAATACGTTAAGCATAGTCTCACCTCATCGATAAAACCGGCGCAGGATTCGATCAAAGATCAACGCAGCCGCCGTAGAGCACGCGGTTGCGAAGATGATCGGTCCGACAACTTCTGCTGGTGCGCTCGAGCCCTGAGCAGCCCGTAGAGCAATGATAGTGCCTGGAATGATGGTCAAACTAGATGAAGTGAGAAGCACGAAAGTACACATACTATCGCTGAGCGTGTCTTTCTTACGGTTCAGTTTCTGCAGTTCTTCCATGGACTTAATTCCCAGCGGGGTGCAGGCATTGCCCAACCCTAATATATTTGCAGCCATGGCCAGAAGCAGAGCTCCCATCGCAGGATGCTCAGGAGGTACACCTGGATAGAGGCGCCGCCCAACAGGGCGCATGATTCTCGCCAAAGATTTCATGAGGCCACTTTCTTCAGCAATCTGCATCATTCCTGACCAAAAGGCGATTAGTCCGGCTAGGCTGATGGCTGTAGTCACGGCTTGTTCTGCGCCCTTGACGATCGCCTGTGTGATTGCATCAATGCGTCCATTTAGTGCCGCTGTAACGATACCGCTAGCAATCATGAAGAACCAGATGTAGTTTATCATGTATATCGCACCCTCCCTTGTACATAGCTATGCGGAGGGAATTCTATTAAGTAGAGTAAAAAAATTGTATAGGTACCCCTGCGGGGTATGCATTCTATAGAACTTGTGCTATAATAAAATCAAGGTCAGGAATGGTCAAGGGAGGTGGGTTCGGTAGGCACTCTAGCTGATCACATTGAAGCATATATTAAACGAATGATTCGGGAAAACAAAGGGCGGGCTGTCGAGCTGAGTCGAGCCCAGTTAGCAGATGCGTTTGCTTGTGTTCCGTCTCAGATCAACTATGTCCTTACAACGCGGTTTTCCTTAGAGCGGGGCTATATTGTCGAAAGCCGCCGCGGTGGTGGTGGGTATATCCGCATCGGCCGAGTGCAGGTAGAAGATGTGCATGAGGATGCCCTTCAGCTGATCAGACAAATTGGAAGCCAGATTTCGGAGAGAGACATGAACAATATATTGGCTAGGCTCACCGACCACCAACTTATTAGCTCACGGCAGGCGAGAATAATCCGTGGGATCATCCAGCAGGAGACCGCTCGGGTTGGACAGGGAAAGGCTCTGGTACGTGCTAGTTTAGTCCGGGCTCTGCTGCTGTTTGTGCTCCAGCAGGGCGAATAGTGGAGGGTCTGAAGATGTTATGTGAAAAATGTGGTGTGCAGCCAGCTACGGTGCGCGTTGTGCACGTAGAAAATGGACAGAAAACAGAGGTTAATCTCTGCCAGGCATGTGCGCAGAGCTACAGTGGTGGCTTTGCGGGTGGTTTTGATCTGCAGAATATCTTAGCCAATATGTTTGACTTACCCAAACTGTGGGGCCAAGTTACTTCAGTTGATGAGCGCAGATGCCCGACGTGCGGATCTACGCTGCAGGATATTCAAAAACGAGCTCAGTTAGGCTGCAGCGACTGTTACGATGTCTATCGGAGTGAGCTGGATACCATTTTGCGTCGGATTCATTCCACTAATCGGCATGTAGGCAAGATTCCAGCCGTTAGTCATGCTAAGGTCAGGATGCAGCGCCAGATTGAAGAGTACCGGCGCAAGATGGAGGAGTGTGTAAAGACCGAACGGTTTGAAGAAGCGGCTCACTATCGTGATGAAGTGCGGCGCCTTGAACAACTGCTCGCGGAAGGAGCGGATGAATCGTGAAGGATGTCAGTCAGGCTATGAGTGCCTGGATGAGAGGCAGTGGTCCACAGGGGGACATAGTCTTAGGTTCTCGCATCCGGTTGGCTCGGAATCTCAAAGGCATTCCCTTCCCAGGCGCCGCCACCCGCGAACAGCTAAAACATGTCCTGCAGGTCTCAGAAGAGCTTCCTCCACTGCTTCGCGACTATGGAGAAGTGTGCTTCTTAAAGATGGCTGAGGTAGAATCTTTGGAACGCCAGATTCTAGTCGAACAGCATTTGATCAGCCCGGAACATACCAAGAACACGTACGCGAAAGGCCTGATCCTTGGCAAGCAGGATGAAATTAGTGTGATGATCAACGAGGAGGATCATCTGCGTATTCAGATTTTACATCCGGGACTGCAGCTGGAGGCAGCTTGGGAACTTGCAGATGAAGTTGACGATCGCATTGAAGCGCAGCTTGATTTTGCATTCGATCAGGATAGGGGCTATCTTACAGCATGCCCCACGAACGTTGGCACCGGTCTGAGGGCATCGGTAATGCTGCACCTTCCTGGTCTCAAGCTTGTAAATCAGGTGGGGCACGTTCTGGGTGCGGTAGGAAAGTTTGGCCTTGCTGTACGCGGTTTGTACGGTGAAGGAAGCGAAGCCCACGGCAGCATATATCAGCTGTCGAATCAAGCTACTTTAGGATTGAGTGAAGAAGCAATAATCGAGCGCCTCAATCGCCTGACAGCGCAAGTGCTTCAGGGCGAACGTAAAGCTCGTGAGTTTCTCATGAAAGATAAGAACAGGCTGGCGACCGAAGATCGGCTTTACAGGTCTTATGGGATTCTCACCAATGCTCGTACGATCACTACCCAGGAGGCTCTTGGTCTTCTATCTGATGTAAAATTAGGGGTAGAACTGGGTATCATTCCCAATGTGGATCCAAATGTACTGAAACAGTTGATTGTGTTAACAAGAGCAGCCCATCTGCAGCGAGTCATGGGGCAGGAACTGCCTCCTCATGAGCGAGATCGTCTGCGGGCCAGCTTGATCCGGGATATGTTGAAATAAGTTCTTTTGTCATGACAGCAGAAAGGATGGTGGAGAGATGTTTGGCCGTTTTACTGAAAGGGCTCAGAGAGTGATTGTACTCTCCCAGGAAGAAGCTCGCCGCCTGGGACACAATGTGGTCGGTACGGAGCATCTTCTCTTAGGGCTTATTGCCGAAGGAGAAGGGGTTGCTGCGAGAGCTCTGCAAACACTGGGAATCAGTATTGAAAAGGTCAGAGGCGAAATTGAACGTGTCATCGGCCGCGGAGAAATTGGAGACACTGGCCCCAGCGGTTTCACACCGCGCACAAAGCGTGTATTAGAACTCGCCTTTGAAGAAGCGCGCCAATTAGGGCACAGCTATATCGGCACAGAGCATATTCTCCTAGGTTTAATCCGTGAAGGCGAGGGTGTAGCAGCTCAGGTCTTGATAAACCTTGGCGCCGATCTAGATAAAGTACGCCGCCAAGTTGTTGAACTCTTGGGTGGCGCAGCTCAGCAGGGTCAGCGAGCTCAGCGCCGGACAAAGACCCCAACCCTTGATCAGTTCGGACGTGACCTAACAGACATGGCCCGGGAGGGTAAACTAGATCCTGTTATCGGGCGCGATAAAGAAATTGAGCGGGTCATTCAGGTGCTCAGCAGAAGAACCAAGAACAATCCGGTGTTGATTGGTGAACCTGGTGTTGGTAAGACCGCGATAGCTGAAGGCTTAGCCCAAAAGATTGTAGACAACGATGTTCCAGAGAACTTGTCCGCAAAAAGGGTAATCAGTCTAGACCTCGGGGCAATGGTGGCAGGTTCGAAGTTCCGAGGCGAATTTGAGGAACGTCTCAAGAAAGTAATGGACGAAATTCGCAGCTCTGGTGATGTCATTCTCTTTATTGATGAAATGCACACTATCATCGGTGCTGGCGCGGCTGAAGGAGCCATTGATGCATCTAACATTCTCAAACCCGCGCTAGCTCGGGGAGAACTTCAGGCTATTGGAGCAACGACGTTAGACGAATATCGCAAGCATGTTGAAAAGGATGCAGCCTTAGAGAGACGCTTCCAGCCTGTAATGGTCGATGAGCCTACAGTAGAAGAGACAATCGAAATCCTCAAGGGCCTGCGGGATCGCTACGAAGCTCACCACAGGGTGAAGTTTACAGATGAAGCTTTAGTAGCAGCGGCTCGCCTTGGGGCGCGCTACATCAGTGATCGCTACCTGCCCGATAAAGCAATTGACTTGATTGATGAAGCTGGTTCAAAAGTGCGTCTCAGCGGTTTGGTTATGCCACCTGAACTAAAAGAACTGGATGCAAAAATCGAAGAACTGAAAATCGAAAAAGAGTCAGCCATCAAGAATGAAGAATTTGAGAAAGCTGCTCGCCTAAGAGACCAAGAGCAGCAGCTCCGAGATGAGTTAGAAACCAAGCGCTCTGATTGGAAGAGTAATCGGGGCCGGGCGGATGCAGTGGTCGATGAAGATGATATTGCTGATATCGTAGCCAGCTGGACGGGCATTCCTGTCACTAAACTGGCGGCAGAAGAGTCTGAGCGTCTCCTCAATCTGGAAGAAATCCTGCATGAACGGGTGATTGCGCAGCACGAGGCCATCGAAGCTATCTCGAAAGCGGTGAGGCGGGCCCGGGCTGGACTTAAAGATCCCAATCGTCCAGTTGGTTCCTTCATCTTCTTAGGGCCCACAGGTGTCGGTAAGACTGAACTAGCTCGTGCCCTGGCTAATGCGCTCTTCGGTGACGACGATGCCATGATCCGGATCGATATGTCCGAATACATGGAGCGCCATGCTGTCTCGCGCCTTATCGGTGCACCTCCTGGTTACGTAGGCTATGAGGAAGGCGGACAGCTGACCGATGCTGTGCGGCAGCGTCCTTACTCGGTAGTACTGCTGGATGAAATCGAAAAAGCCCATCCTGAGGTCTTCAACGTTCTTCTGCAGGTATTAGAAGATGGACGCTTGACAGATTCGAAAGGACGCACAGTTGATTTTCGAAATACAGTACTGATTATGACCTCCAACGTTGGGGCACAGCAGATTCAGCGGGAAAGCAGCATCGGTTTTAGGATTGTTGTCGACGAGCACAGTGAATACGAATCAATGAAGCAGAAGGTGACAGATGAGCTGAAACGCACCTTCAGGCCTGAGTTCCTCAACCGCGTCGATGAGATCATCGTTTTCCACGCACTCAACAAAGAACACATCAAGGAAATTGCGGATATTATGTTGAAAGAACTACGCAATCAGCTCAAGGAAATGAACATGGAACTCGAGATCACACCAGAAGCGAAGGACTTCCTGGCCGAAAAGGGCTTTGAACCCGACTTTGGCGCTCGTCCGCTCAGAAGAGCAATACAGCGGTACATCGAGAATCCGCTTTCTGAGGAGATGCTCAAGGGGCGCTTCAAAGAAGGTGCGAAAATCATCGTTGATCTGGTGGATGGAGAATTGGTCTTCCGCTAGGAGAACCTTTCTCTTCCAGCTTACTTAGGAGCATACACAGGGTTGACTCTGGTTGTGTGCTCCTTTTTTGAATGTTATAATTGAAGTATCTAAGAAGTCGCAAAAGAAAGGAATTGAATGTGGCTAAAATAACTGTCCGCTATGTCTGTCAGGCCTGTGGGGCAGAAAGCCTCCGCTGGATGGGAAGGTGTTCACAGTGTGGTGAATGGAACAGCTTGGTTGAAGAAACAGTTGGTTCAACCAAGAAACAGCAGCAGGCGTGGGTGAACCGTTCCAAACCTGTGCCGCTCACTGAGATATCCACCACCGAGCGGCCGCGGTTTTCAACCGGTATCACAGAGTTAGACCGGGTGCTCGGAGGCGGGCTTGTTCCTGGATGTTTAGGGTTAATAGGTGGCGATCCCGGTATTGGTAAGTCCACTCTGCTTATGCAGGTAGCCAGCAGTGTGGCCGAGAATTTTGGGCAGGTGCTTTACGCTACAGGTGAAGAATCACTTACGCAGTTAAAGCTCAGAGCAGAGAGATTAGGAGTGTCTTCTGATCAGCTTATTGTAGTCAGCGAATCGAGTACCGATGCAATCTGCCATTCAATTATGGAACGCCGGCCCAAACTGGTGATTGTGGATTCGATCCAGACCATGTTTGTCGACGAAGTACAGTCTCCTCCCGGTAGTGTGGGGCAGGTGCGCGAATCCACAGGGCGTTTTCTGCAGGCAGCAAAGAATACGGACACCGCTGTTCTTCTAGTCGGCCATGTAACTAAAGGGGGCAGCCTAGCAGGTCCGAAAGTACTAGAACACGCTGTCGATTTCGTTTTGTATTTCGAAGGGGAAAACCACACGTCTTTCCGCATTATTCGTTCTGTCAAGAATCGCTTTGGTTCCACCCATGAAGTGGGCATTTTTGAAATGACCGAAACCGGCCTGCATCCAGTCTCAAATCCTTCTCAGATGCTGCTCTCGCAGCGGCCGGCAGGAAGTCCCGGTTCTGTGGTAGTGCCCTGTTTAGAAGGGACCCGTCCTCTTTTAGTTGAGGTACAGGCACTAGTGGCTCCCGCTCACTTTGGTGGAACTCCCCGCCGTCAAGCAACGGGTGTAGATTATCAGCGTTTCTCTATTATTCTGGCTGTACTCGAAAAACGTCAGGGATATGCCCTTTATAACCAGGACGTGTACGTGAATGCGGCAGGAGGCCTCCGCCTCGAAGAACCGGCTGTGGATCTTGGGATCGCGGTTGCGGTTGCGAGCAGTATACAGAACAAGCCGGTAGATCCGTACTGTGCGGTAATTGGAGAAATCGGTTTGGCTGGCGAGATTAGAGCGGTGAGGGGGATCGGCCAGCGGCTGCAGGAGTTAGCCCGGCTCGGTTTCCAGAAATGCGTTATTCCAAATCCAAACGTGACAGGTGATGAACCGCTGAATGTTGTGGGAGTAAGTACAATACAAGAAGCATTAGCTGAAAGCATCGGATCTAGGAGGTGAAGACATGCGGGATTTCGAGCAGCATTACAAAGATCTCAGTCTCGTTGCTCCCGGGACTTTGCTGTACGAAGGTTTAGAGAATATCCTGCGGGCCAGAACTGGTGCCCTCATCGTGGTGGGGGACAGTCCTGAGGTTTGGGCAATTGTCAATGGTGGATTCAAAATAGATGCTGAACTGCATCCGGCAGCTCTTTATGAACTGGCTAAGATGGATGGTGCCATCGTTATATCCAGTGATGCCAAGCGTATTTTATTGGCCAATACTCATCTGACTCCGGATCCGATGATTCCCAGTCATGAGACAGGAACGCGTCACAGAACTGCGGAGCGAGTTGCCCGTCAGACTGGATCCATGGTAATTTCAATTTCGCAGCGCCGCAATGTGATCACGGTTTATAAGAGCAACTGGAAATATGTGCTGCGAGACGTGAGCGTCATTCTGGCAAAGGCAAACCAAGCTTTGGCTACACTAGAGAAATATAAGACTGTTTTTCAGCAGTCTTTGACGAATTTGAGCGCGCTAGAATTTGAGGATCTAGTTACCTTAGCAGATGTGGCAACCGTGCTGCAGCGCAGCCAGATGGTAAGCCGCATCGCCAATGAGATCTCCCGCTATGTGCTGCAGCTGGGCTCGGAAGGCCGGCTGGTGCATATGCAGTTGGAAGAACTGATGGTAGACATCAAAGATGAGGGCCGCCTCGTCTTCGAAGATTATGTACAGCTGGACGAGGTTGATCCCCAAGCGGCTTGGGAAGAAGTTGAGAGCTGGGACTCGGAAGATCTGCTCAATCCTTCACTGATGAGCAAAGCATTGGGCTACAGCGCTGGTATCAGCAGCCTTGAACAGGCTGTTGTGCCGCGGGGTTACCGTATTCTGGCGAAAATTCCGCGCCTGCCGATGCCTGTTATTGAAAACCTTGTCCGTGAATTCGGAAGTCTGCCGGCAGTGATGGAAGCATCAATTGAAGAGCTCGATGATGTTGAAGGGATCGGTGAAGTGCGGGCAAAGGCAATAAAAGAAGGCCTGCGCCGCTTACGGGAGCAGGTCCTAGTTGATCGACAGCTCTAGTCAGCGCAGATGGAACATTCCTAAGGTTTCCACGCGCTTGCCTTCTTTATCAATAATATCTTCCAGTTCTAGTCCGAGAGCATTGCAAATTCCGGTGAGATAAAAGATATTCTGACCCAGTTCTGCTTCAAGAATCTCCCGGCAGTTCTCGCAAAGCTCACCCTCAATATGGGACTTGAGGTATTGTTTCAGCTCGGAGAACGAACAGTCACTGGGCACTGTCTGCTTCGATGAATGAATCTCAATGCATCCGCAGTCGGTTACTGCTCTAAACAGGGCCCGGTTGACACGTGCATTGGACTCTTGGAATTTTGATACCAGGTCGAGAATACTGTAATGACGGACCAGATTCTCTTTTACAATTTCCTGAAAGTTACAGCACGTTCTATCGGATTTGGCCATTCTGGTCACTCCCTCTCTTGGACGGTAGCGCCTAACTCTGGTCTCATTATAAGTCTTCCGAAAATCGATTGTCAAGTTGTGGTCCAAGTAGTGAAAAACGGACCTTAATTGACTTTTTTCATAAAAAGTGGTAAATTAAGATTGGGAACCTGAAAGGAGGTTTCTCCGTGTATAAAGTCGGTGACAATGTTGTATATCCGATGCATGGGGCTGGCGTCATCGAAGCCATCGAGGAGAGAGAGGTGCTCGGTGAACGTCAAAAATACTACATCATGGCCCTGCCGATAGGCGATATGAAGGTGATGATTCCCATGGACTCGGCTGAAGAAGTAGGCCTTCGTCAAGTAATAGATGACGAGGGTGTCAAGCGCGTCTATGAGATCTTGGGTGGCGAAGAAACGGCGATGTCCTCTAACTGGAACCGCCGTTATCGTGCTAATATGGAGAAGATTAAGAGCGGTGATATTTATGAAGTCGCTGAAGTCGTCCGCAATCTCACTTTAAGAGATCAAGATAAAGGCCTTTCCACAGGCGAGCGGAAGATGCTGGAGTCAGCTAGGCAGATTCTCATCAGTGAACTGGTAGTAGCTTCAGGCGCTACTGAAGATGAGGTTAATGCTAAAATAGCTAAACTACTTTCTTAGGAAGGAGGAACGCGCTCAAATAGATTAGGGGAATAATGGAGCGTCCAAGGGAAATAATAGGGACAGCAATCTGCATCCCAGGAGGTGAAGCAAAGCTGGTGAAGTTTGTACGTATTATAGCTGGCGCTCTCGGGGCGCTTCTGGGATATCACGGCGCGGTAGCCCTCTTAGCTGTCCAGGGTATCTCGGAAATGATTGACCCCCGATACCTGATGGGTATTCTAATCGGGGGCTGTGTTGTAGGTGGAGTTCTCGTCGGTCCAGTATTCGTGGGTGGGCTGCGGTCCGTAGTTCAAAACCTACAGCGCGCACCGACGGGCGAGTTGTTGGGTGGCACAGTAGGCCTAGTAATTGGTTTGATTATCGCAATTCTTATCACCATACCTTTGCCAAGAGAAGTCCCTGTCCTTGGAGTTTTTCTTCCCCTTATAACGGGTCTGATCTTCGGTTATGTTGGTTTAGCCGTAGGAGTAAGAAAAAAGGACGAATTATTAGGGTTTTTTTCCCGGTCCGGCGGCGGGCATGGCTTCAGTCGACGGAGTAAAGCATCTGGCAGTCCTAAGATTCTTGACACCAGCGTGATAATTGATGGCCGAATTGCCGACATAACCAAATCTGGATTTATTGAAGGCCCGCTGATTGTTCCAGGGTTTGTATTGGAAGAACTCCAACATATTGCAGATTCATCTGATGTGCTTAAGCGCAATCGGGGACGGCGGGGGTTGGATATTCTAAACAAGATTCAGAAAGAGCCCTATGTAACCGTGGAGATCTTAGAAAAAGACTTTGATGATATTTCCGAGGTCGATACCAAGCTTGTCCGTTTGGCTAAGGAGATGGAAGGCAAGGTTATGACCAATGACTTCAACCTGAATAAAATCTGCGAACTCCACGGCGTTCCAGTACTTAATATAAACGAATTGGCAAATGCGGTCAAACCCGTAGTACTGCCCGGTGAAGAGCTCAAAGTTCACGTCATCAAAGACGGTAAAGAGCAAGGGCAAGGAGTAGCCTACCTTGATGATGGAACGATGATTGTGGTTGATGGTGGACGGAAGTTTATTGGCGAAACTATCGGTGTTTTGGTAACGAGCGTACTGCAGACCGCTGCTGGACGCATGATTTTCGCCAAGCCGAAGGCAATGGAGAAGGCATTATAAACTGAATAATCTGTGGAAGTATTGAGCCCGCTTACCCGGGCTCTTTTTTTGGGAGAGGATCAGGGAGGTTTTGTTATGAATGTCGGAGTCATTCTTGCGGCTGCTGGTTCTTCACGGCGCATGGGCGGCGGCAAAAACAAGGTGCTGCGCAAGCTGGACGGTCGTCCCGTATTAGCTCACAGCCTAATGACTTTTGCCAGCTGTGAGTTTGTCAAGGAAATTGTAGTGGTTACTCGCGCAGAAGACCGGGAAGAAGTAGAGCAGATTGCTTCACAATGCGGTGCTTCGATTAAGGTGGTGTTTGGAGGAAGAGAGCGGCAGGAAAGTGTCTATTTTGGACTCCAGGCATTGGCTCCTGATATGGAGTGGGTCATGATTCACGATGCGGCGCGCCCCTATATCACTCAGGAGGTTATTGAACGGGCCTGGCGGACCTGCCAGGAAAAGAGCGCTGTTGGGGTAGGAGTACCAGTCACAGATACCATCAAAGTGGTAGAAGACGGCATTGTACAGCAGACTCTAAAGCGCGATACGCTTTGGGCAGTTCAGACCCCTCAAGTTTTTGCCCGCGATCTGATTACAGAAGCTCATAAGAAAGCTCGTGCTGAGGGCTTTACAGCTACGGACGACTGCGCTTTGGTGGAATGGCTCGGACACCCTGTTGCGATGGTAACAGGTGATTACCGCAACATCAAGATTACGACGGAAGTAGATCTTGAGGAGGAAGACACCTCAATGTTTCCCTTAATTGGACATGGTTACGATGTTCATCAACTAGTAGAAGGACGTAAGCTCATTCTGGCGGGGGTACATGTACCCTATGAGTTTGGTTTACTGGGCCATTCCGATGCGGATGTCGCCGCTCACGCAGTTAGCGATGCTATACTTGGAGCAGCGGGTTTAGGTGATATAGGTGATCATTTTCCTGATACCGATCCGAAGTATGCAGGAGCTGACAGCATGGTACTGCTTCAGGAAGTTGTGGAACTTGCTGCGCAGCACGGTCTTAGAGTAGGAAATTTAGATCTCACGATTATGGCACAACGTCCGAAACTCTCCTCATATAAAGGGCAGATGCGAGCTAATCTGGCTTCTGCTTTGAAGATTCGTGCAGAGCGTGTTGGACTTAAATTTACTACAAGCGAAGGCTTAGGTTTTGTTGGGCGCGGTGAAGGCATCAGTGCCCATGCCGTTGTCCTCCTAATAAAGGTTTGACGACACAAATACCTTTGCGTATAATAAGATTACATCTTAATAGGGAACGGAAATGATAGGGAGAGTAGGCTGCGATTGTGCCTCGCAGAGAGTGGATGCCTTGGCTGCGAGCATCCTAGGCAGATTTCAGCTGAAGTGCACCCTTGATCTTCCAACCGATCCAGTTTTCTGTTTTCTGGGGTAGGCTTGGACGGTAACACCCGTTAACGTGTGCGAAAGTGCCTGTTTTTGGCGCGCAGCCATAAGCAGGAAGCAGAGTGGAACCGCGGCCCTCGTCTCTGTAGAGAAGAGGGCCGCTTTTTAAAATCTTTTGGGAGGTCAGTTATGACTGTTTGGGAACGCCTCAAGCGTGATATTCAAGCAATCAAAGAACGTGACCCAGCTTTACGGAGCAATTGGGAGATTCTGTTTGCTTATCCTGGCTTCCACGCTATTCAGATGCACCGCATTGCGCATTTCCTATACAAACGAAGGTTATATGTTCTGGCCCGTCTGATCAGCGCGATTACGCGATTCTTTACTGGAATTGAAATTCACCCCGGAGCGCAGATCGGTGCCGGGGTATTCATTGATCATGGTACGGGTGTGGTAATCGGTGAAACCGCAGTTGTAAAGGACAATGTCACTCTCTACCAAGGTGTTGTCTTAGGGGGGACGGGCAAAGAGCGCGGCAAGCGGCATCCTACCATCGAGGAAAACGTGGTAGTGGCCAGTGGAGCTCAGGTCCTTGGTTCCTTTACAGTCGGTGCTAATTCCCGCATTGGAGCAGGCGCTGTGGTGCTGCAGGAGATACCTCCCAATTCTACGGCTGTGGGAGTTCCTGCGCGTGTCGTGAGGCTGAACGGCAAGAAAGTCGATCCTCTCTGTCATGATCAGCTGCCGGACCCAATTGGCCGATGCGTTGCAGAATTCCGAGCTCAGATTGCAGAGCTTCAGGAGAGGGTAGCCCGTCTAGAAGAAGAAAAAAAGATCTTGGAGGACCAGCAATATGGAACGGAAAACCATCAGAGTCTACAATACAATGACTAGGCAGAAAGAGGAATTTGTTTCTAATAAAGATAACCGGGTCGGGATTTATGTATGCGGTGTCACTCCGTATTCGCATACACACTTGGGTCATGCCCGCCCGAATGTGATTTGGGATGTTATTAAGAAGTTTCTGCGCAGTCAAGGCTATGAGACTTTCCACGTGCAGAACTTTACCGATGTGGACGATAAGATCATTGCTCGTGCTAATCAAGAAGGGATTCCAGCTTTAGAACTGTCTCGCCGCTTTATTCAGGAGTACTTAGACAGCATGGACGCCCTTGGTGTAGAGCGAGCCGATCTATACCCTAAGGTAAGCGAACACATAACAGAGATTATCGAGATGGTCGAGCAGCTCATTGCCAATGGCCATGCCTATGAAGTTGATGGGAATGTCTTCTTTTCCGTCTCTTCTTTTCCTGAGTATGGTAAACTGAGCAATCAGAAACGAGATGAGCTGCTCGAAGGAACGCGCTTTGAGGTTGATCCTTCGAAACGCGATCCTGCCGACTTCGCTTTATGGAAAAAGGCTAAACCTGGTGAGCCTGCTTGGGATAGTCCCTGGGGCCCTGGGCGTCCGGGCTGGCACATTGAGTGCTCTGCCATGTCGCATAAGTACCTCGGCTGCGGCTTTGAGTTCCACGGTGGAGGCAGCGACCTGATTTTCCCGCATCACGAAAATGAAATCGCCCAATCGGAAGCGGCTACCGGTGAGATGTCAGCTCGCTACTGGGTGCACAACGGTATGCTCAACCTCCAGGACACGAAGATGTCCAAGTCCCTGGGCAACTTTGTTACTGTGCAGGAACTTGTGAAGCGCTATCCGAAGGAGTTAATTCGGTTTTATCTTTTGTCGACTCATTATCGGTCAGAGTTGGAATACTACGAAGGAAAGATTGAGGAGATGGCACGCGGCTGGAACCGTCTCAATGAATCGGTCGATAATCTGCGGAGCCTCATTGGAGCGCCATCTGTAAGTGAAGAACTAGCCTCGGAAGACGAGAAACTCCTAGAGCGGATAAACCAAATTGAAGAGAGTATTGTCGATGCTTTAGCAGACGATTTTAATACTGCTCAGGCCATTGGTCATCTTTTCGATTTGACCCGGGAGATCAATGCGTACAGCAGCGCTTCAAATCGGCTCAGCCGCGCAGTTCTAGAACGTGCCATGGATGTGTTCCAAGACTACGGCATCGATATTTTAGGTATCATTAGAGAAAAGGAAATCCAAGGGGAAAGCTTGGTTGAACCTCTGCTTGATCTTATCTTAGAGGTCAGGCAGGAACTGCGCGCGAAGAAGGACTTCGCTCTTGCTGATAAACTCCGGGACCGCCTTGGAGAGTTAGGTATTGAAGTAGAAGATACTCCCCACGGAGCACGGTGGAAGTTAGAAGGTGTAAATCGTGATGCCCACGTTTGACGGTGATCCGCGTCAATTATCTCCATTAGTACTAGCCTATGTGGGTGATGCTGTATTTGAACTCTACGTAAGAACTCACTTGGTCAGCCAAGGGGCTCGCGTACAGGACTTGCATAAGGCTGCAGTTCATTTTGTACAGGCAAAAGCCCAGGCGGAAATTGTACATGCTTGGGAACCACTGTTATCAGAAGAAGAAAAGACGATTGTGCGGCGGGGACGGAATGCCCGCTCTACCCTGCCGCGCAACGCTTCTGTTGCCGATTATAGATACAGTACAGGTTTCGAAGCCCTGCTGGGATATCTCTATCTCTCAGGCCGGCGCGAGCGTCTGTTGGAACTGCTTGCCCACCTTGATGCAGATCTGACTGCTGGCAGACAGCAGTAGGGAGGTACATTTATGGATAGGTATGACGTAATTGAGGGGCGGCAGCCGGTTATTGAGTTTCTCAAAGCTGGTCACCCTGTCAACAAGGTCTTGATTGCTAAAGGTAATACTCATCGGGCGCTGCAGCAAATCACTGCTTTGGCGAAAGAGCAGGGAGCCGCAGTGCAGGAAGTTAGCAAAGAACAGCTGGATAGGATGAGCTCAACTGGCAATCATCAAGGCGTCATCGCCCAAATTGCCGCGGTCGAGTACGCGGAACTTGATGACTTACTGTCTGCGCCGCGGGACCCAGAATGGGATCCTTTCCTCTTAGTCTTAGATGGCCTGCAGGATCCGCATAATTTAGGTTCCATCCTGCGCAGTGCGGAAGCAGCACGAGTAAGCGGTGTAATTATTCCAAAGCGCCGGGCAGTAGGGGTGACTCCTGTGGTCGCTAAGGTTTCAGCGGGTGCTTTAAGCTATGTTCCCGTAGCCCGTGTTGTCAACATTGCCCGAACCATCGAACAACTGAAGGAAGCGGGCTTTTGGGTGGTGGGCGCTGACATGGATGGAGAGCCCTGTTACAGCCAGAATCTTAAGGGACCCATTGCGTTAGTAATTGGCAGTGAAGGTGAAGGCCTCAGCCGTTTGGTCAAGGAGAACTGCGACTTTCTGACAAGGATTCCAATGCTTGGCCAAATCAACTCTCTAAATGCGGGAGTTGCCGCTGCGGTCCTGATGTTCGAGGTTGTGCGGCAGCGCACTCTCGACCGCTAGTTTGCTTGACCCCTCTTTAGTTCTTGGTGTATAATAGAGTCACGAATTTTGGACAAACTCGTTCTGTTCGGGCTTCCCAGAACTGCGTTGGAGGGGATATAGTGGGTGTAAATGCTCCGAAGTATTACGAAGTATATGAAGACTTAACCGACGAAGAAATCGTCGAGCTGGCCCGGGAGAACGATGCTCTTGCCCAGGAATACTTGATCAACAAGTATAAGAACTTTGTTCGCGCTAAGGCAAGGTCCTACTTCTTGATCGGAGCCGATCGAGAAGATATTATCCAAGAGGGCATGATTGGGCTCTATAAAGCCATCCGAGATTTCCGTGCCGATAAGCTGGCATCATTTCGGGCATTTGCCGAACTGTGCATTACTCGCCAGATTATTACTGCAATTAAAACTGCCACAAGGCAGAAGCATATTCCCCTAAATTCCTATGTCTCGCTCAACAAACCAATCTATGATGAAGAGTCAGACCGTACCCTGCTGGATGTCATATCTGGCTCGCGGGTAACAGATCCTGAAGAACTGGTCATCAGTCGCGAAGAGTTTGTTGATATCGAGACAAAAATGGTTGAGTTCCTCAGTGATTTAGAGTGGAAAGTGCTCATGTCTTATCTGGAAGGCAAGAGCTATCAGGAGATTGCCGATGAGCTGTCCCGCCATGTGAAGTCCATCGACAATGCTCTGCAGCGGGTAAAGCGCAAGCTTGAACGCTATCTAGAGAAGCGGGAGAGCGTGGAATAAAAAACTTCCGATTTGGGAGTTGACAAGAATAAAAAACCCTGGTATACTCATAAATGTCGCCGAGCCGGTGTAGCTCAATTGGCAGAGCACCCGACTTGTAATCGGGAGGTTGTGGATTCGAGTTCCTCCACCGGCTCCAGTACAAAGAAATAAACGTGGAGGGGTACCCAAGTTGGCCAAAGGGGGCAGACTGTAAATCTGCTGGCGCACGCCTTCACAGGTTCGAATCCTGTCCCCTCCACCATTTAATCATCGCGGGGTGGAGCAGTCTGGTAGCTCGTCGGGCTCATAACCCGAAGGTTGTCGGTTCAAATCCGGCCCCCGCAACCATTTGAGATTTCAAACCGTCAGTTAATACTGATGGTTTTTTGTTACCTCCGGCTTTATATCCCATAGGATAAACCAGCAAGTAGGAAGGGGTATCCGATATGGGAGTCCGGAGTGGTTTAATCAATCTGCTTCTGGGTAGCTTAATAACGACTATTTTGTTGATGGTTCTGCCCTTCTGGCTTGGCTGGCCAAGCGCCTTCATTCTTTTTTCCTTTCTAGCAGAGGGAACAGACAAGTGGGAGGGCTTCGAACTCACATGGTTAACCATTGGGTCTTTTCTTCCACTGTATTATGTGGTCTTATAAAGCAGGAGTTTGCTTTATTGAAGAGAAATGTTTAGTGATCAGAGAAACATAACCCGTTCACTAGGGAGAGGAGTGGAGGAAAATGGCAAAACAGAAGTTTGAAAGAACTAAGCCGCACGTGAACGTGGGCACCATCGGTCACGTAGACCATGGTAAGACTACGACAACTGCAGCGATCTCTCTGTACCTAGCTCAAACTCAAGGCGATCCGTCAAGAGCCAAGAAGTTTGACGAAATCGACAACGCTCCCGAAGAAAGGGAACGTGGTATTACGATCAACACATCTCACGTAGAATACGAAACAGAGAATCGGCACTATGCTCACGTTGACTGCCCAGGCCACGCCGACTATGTGAAGAACATGATCACCGGTGCTGCCCAGATGGACGGGGCTATCCTCGTTGTCTCTGCAGCTGACGGTCCAATGCCCCAAACACGGGAGCACATTCTCTTGGCCCGTCAAGTAGGCGTGCCTGCAATTGTTGTCTGGCTCAACAAGGCTGATATGGTCGACGATCCAGAACTTCTGGAGCTTGTTGAAATGGAAGTTCGGGAACTTCTCAATGAGTACGAGTTCCCCGGCGACGAGATTCCTGTGTTGGCAGGCAGCTCTCTGAAGGCTCTTGAAGAGCTGCAGGCAGGCGCTCCTGGTGAAGCATGTGCTCAGCTTCAGAAGTTAATTGACGCTATTGATGAGTACATTCCAACACCTGAGCGTGAAATTGACAAGCCATTCCTGATGCCAGTTGAAGACGTCTTTACCATTACTGGCCGCGGTACTGTAGCAACAGGCCGTGTAGAACGCGGTGTAATTAAGGTTGGCGACGAAGTCAGTATCGTAGGTCTCGCTGACGAGCCTCGTAAGACTGTTGCTACCGGTGTAGAAATGTTCCGTAAACTGCTTGACCAAGCTCAAGCTGGTGACAACATCGGTGTTCTACTGCGTGGTATCAACCGTGATGAGGTAGAGCGTGGACAGGTTCTTGCTCAGCCCGGCAGCATCACCCCTCACACCAAGTTTGAGTGCGAAGTTTACGTACTGTCTAAGGAAGAAGGCGGCCGCCATACTCCTTTCTTCGATGGCTACCGTCCACAATTCTATTTCCGGACTACAGACGTAACAGGTGTGATTAATCTGCCAGAAGGCACCGAAATGGTTATGCCAGGCGATAACACCAAGCTTGTTGCGGAGCTGATTACACCAATCGCAATGGAAGAAGGTCTGCGCTTTGCGATCCGCGAAGGCGGCCGGACCGTTGGTGCTGGTGTAGTAACAAAGATTCTCGCATAGACGAAATTCTTTGGGCGGGGCAGCTCTCTGCCTCGCCTCTTTTCCTGTATAGAGTAGGTATTGACACTGATTCTGAAATGTGTTAAATTCTAAAGGTATTTCGACTGTCTGGAGGTGGCGGCTGTGCGTGTCGGTATAACGCTTGAATGCGAGCAGTGCAAGAACCGGAATTACCGTACAAATAAGAACAGAAAAAATGATCCGGATCGTCTTGCGCTCAAGAAGTACTGCAAGACCTGTAGAACTCATACCGTTCACAAAGAAACCCGCTAGGGTTTTATAAGAAGGATGTGAATATTGTGGCAACAGTGCAAGGCAAACCGACTGCTTGGGCCAGATTCACCAAGTATCTGCGGGAGGTTCGCAGCGAGTTCCGCAAAGTAGCATGGCCAAACCGAAAGGAATTGATCACCTATACCACAGTAGTACTCGTCACAGTAATCGTCGCTGCATTATTCAGCGGAATTGTTGACGTCCTGTCTTCAGGCGCGCTGAACCTACTCCGTCGGTTAGGAGGTTAAAGGGCCGGTAGGTCCCTTTCGGCATGAGTGAAAAAGAAACTGGAAAAAAACAGTGGTATGTAGTTCACACATACTCAGGGTATGAGAATAAGGTCAAAGCAAACCTTGAACGACGTGTCGAGTCCATGGGCATGGAGGACAAGATTTTCCGCGTTGTTGTACCTACTGAAGAAGTTGTCGAGTTTAAGGACGGCAAGCGGAAGGTTGTCCAGCGGAAGCTCTTTCCTGGTTATGTGATGGTTGAAATGATCGTCACAGATGATTCCTGGTATGTTGTCCGCAATACTCCAGGGGTAACCGGGTTTGTTGGTTCTGGCGTCAAACCGATCCCCTTGGCTGAACACGAGGTTCAGGGTATTTTGAGGAACATGGGTCTTGAATCTGCGCCCAAGGCCGATTTTGCCGTCGGTGATACGGTAACGGTTATCGCAGGCCCTTTTGTCAATTTCTCTGGGACAATCAATGAGATTAACCTAGAGCGGGGTAAACTGCGCGTCAATGTATCAATGTTTGGACGAGAAACCCCTGTCGAATTGGATTTTGACCAAGTCACCAAAGGATAAGGGTTTTGAGTTGCTTTAAGTGGGAGGATGAAAAATCCGCCATTACCACATTATTCTTAAGGGGGTGTATGCGCCGTGGCAAAGAAAGTGAGTGCCGTTGTAAAGCTGCAGGTTCCTGCAGGTAAGGCAACCCCGGCGCCGCCGGTAGGTCCGGCTTTAGGACAACATGCATTGAATATTATGGAGTTTTGCAAGGCCTTTAACGAAAGGACAGCAAACCAGGCTGGAATGGTTATTCCAGTAGTTATTACTGTATATGAAGACCGTTCTTTCACCTTTATTACCAAAACTCCGCCAGCATCAATCTTGATTAAGAAGGCTATGAATATTGAGCGCGGTTCCGGCGTTCCCAACCGGGAAAAAGTGGGCACCATCAAACGGGCTCAGATTCGTGAAATCGCGGAACTGAAGATGCCTGACTTAAACGCAGCTGACATCGATTCTGCTATGCGTATGATCGAGGGTACGGCCCGGAGCATGGGTGTCGTAGTAGAGGACTAACGCTGGGAATAGATTGAAAACGGTGGGAGGAATCAGGGATTCCGTTTGTACCACAAAGGAGGAACAATACCATGGCAAAACGTGGGAAGCGGTATCAAGAAGCGCGTAAGCTGATTGATCCACAGAAATTTTATACGCCAGAAGAAGCCATTGCACTGGTAAAGAAAACAGCAACCGCTAAGTTCGACGAAACCGTTGAAGTAGCCTTGAAGTTGGGTGTTGACCCACGTCACGCAGACCAGCAGGTGCGGGGTACAGTAGTACTGCCCCACGGTACTGGACGCGATGTACGTGTTCTCGTTTTCGCTCAAGGTGAAAAAGCTCAAGAGGCCAAAGAGGCCGGTGCAGACTTCGTCGGTGCTGAAGATTTAGCAGAAAAAATTCAAGGCGGCTGGACCGATTTTGATGTGGCCATCGCTACCCCTGATATGATGGGTACCGTTGGTAAGTTGGGTAGAATTTTAGGTCCTCGCGGACTGATGCCCAACCCAAAAACAGGCACCGTTACCTTCGAAGTAGCTAAGGCAGTTCAAGAGTCTAAAGCTGGTAAGGTAGAGTTTAGGGTTAACAGAGAATCTGGTATGCATGTGCCCATCGGCAAAGCTTCCTTTAGTGAAGAACAGCTTCTCGATAACTTCAAAACCCTGATTGATGCTATTATGAAGGCAAAGCCGGCGGCAGCAAAAGGCGCCTATATTCGCAAGCTCTCGCTGTCGTCCACAATGGGCCCTGGTCTGCGGATCAGTGTTCAAGACGCAGTAAGATAAAAATCTGTTTGACCCAAATCTGCATGCGTGTTATACTAATACCGACATTTTAGAGATAAAAAGAGACCGTAGACAGCAGGTGTGCATCTGCACCTAAGGAGAGCAATCTCGCCCGCCGAGGTCGGAGAACATTATCGTATGGCAGCCAAGCTATACCTCGTTTTGTAATTGGCTTTGCATATGAGGATCTCCGCCGTGTCTGCGGAGGTCCTTTTTTTCTTGACCATGAGGAGGTGAGACGATGCCTAAACCGGAAAAGGTCCAAATGGTCCAGGAAATCCAGGAACGTCTTTCCAAGGTTCAGGGTGCCGTCATTGCAGACTATCGTGGTCTCGATGTGGCTACCATTACCGAGCTCCGTAAGCAGCTGCGGGAAGCAGGAGTAGAGTTCAAGGTTCTGAAGAACACACTTACCATCCTTGCTGCTCGTGAAGTTGGTTTAGACGATTTGGAGCAGTTCCTCACTGGGCCCACAGCAATTGCCTTTGGCTACGACGATCCAGTAACCGCTGCTAAGATTATCAGCGACTTCGCTAAGAAGAATAAAGATCTGGAGATCAAAGGCGGCCTTGTGGAAGGAAAGGTTCTAGATGCAAACGGCGTGAAGGCCTTAGCCGATCTGCCGAGCAGAGAAGTACTGCTCTCCATGGTTCTCCGTGGTATGCAGGCGCCCATTGCTGGTATGGTCAACGTACTGCAGGGCAATATCCGCAATCTTGTTTACGCACTGGAAGCCGTGCGGAAGAAGAAAGAAGAAGCCAGTGCCTAATTTACAACTCATTCAAATCTTCGGGAGGGTATATAGATGACCAGAGAAGAAATCTTGCAAGCTATTGAAAATATGACAGTGCTCGAACTGAGCGAACTCGTTAAAGAAATGGAAGAGAAGTTCGGCGTATCCGCTGCTGCACCTGTAGCAGTTGCTGCTGCTCCTGCAGCTGGCGCAGCTGAAGCTGCTGAAGAAGAGAAGAGCGAGTTTGACGTTGTTCTCACCGCTGCTGGTGACAAGAAGATCAACGTTATCAAAGTTGTTCGCGAAATTACCGGTCTCGGCCTGAAAGATGCTAAAGACCTGGTAGACAACGCTCCTAAGGCAGTTAAGGAAGGCGTTTCCAAGGCCGAAGCTGAGGAAATCAAGACTAAGCTCGAAGAAGCTGGCGCTTCTGTCGAACTGAAGTAAGAATAGTTTCCAGACGAGAAAAGGGACCTTCTCATCAAAGAAGGTCCCTTAATTTACCTATTCTGCATACCAAAACAGAGGCTTGACAACCAATAACCCCTATGATATGATCAGTTAGTGCTAAATTGGGATAATGTGCCTGCTTAGAAATATTCAACACTCTCGAACAAATTCCTGCTGTTTTTGGGAAAGTTTTTTGAGGGGGTAGAAAAAGAAATCCATACAATGTACTTATTAGAAGCGAGGGAAAGAATGCCCTTGCTTTTCGTGTTGTTTTCTTGGGAAACCAAAAGGAGAGGTGAGGGCCTTTGGCAGTAGCCATGTATCAAGGAAAACGGAAGCGCCATAACTACGGGAAGATTACTGAAGTCCTGGAGATGCCCAATCTCATTGATATTCAGCGGACATCTTATGATTGGTTCCTTACTGAAGGCTTATTAGAGATGTTTCGCGATATTTCCCCTATCCAGGATTTTACCGGTAACTTAGTTTTAGAATTCATCGATTTCACCTTTGGGGAACCCAAATATGATGTGGAAGAGTGCAAAGAGCGCGATGCGACCTATTCTGCACCGCTTAGAGTTCGGGTGCGCTTGATCAACAAGGAAACAGGTGAGGTCAAGGAACAAGAAGTCTTCATGGGGGATTTTCCCCTTATGACCGAGCAGGGCACCTTTGTAATCAACGGAGCTGAACGTGTTATTGTCAGCCAGTTGGTTCGGTCCCCTGGCGTTTACTTCGACTATACAGTAGACACCAGCGGAAAGCACCTCTATTCTGCCAGCATCATTCCCAATCGTGGAGCTTGGCTTGAATTTGAAACTGATTCCAATGATATCATCTACGTACGGATTGACCGTACCCGTAAGCTTCCTGTCACAGTGTTGATCCGGGCCCTCGGCTTGAGCACTGATGCAAAGATATTAGATACATTTAATGATGCTCCCCAGATCCGGGCTACTCTGGAGAAGGATAACACCAGCAGCGAATATGAAGCCTTAATCGAGATTTACAAAAGGCTGCGTCCCGGAGAGCCGCCTACAGAGGAGAGTGCTCGGGGGCTGTTTGAGACACTGTTTACCGACCCCAAGCGTTATGACCTAGCTGGCGTAGGCCGCTACAAGATTAACAAGAAGCTGCGGTTGACTGAGCGGCTTGTTAACCGCGTCGCAGGTGAGAACATTGTCCATCCAGAAACCGGAGAACTGCTGGTGGCGAAGGGTGAGCGCATTACCCGCCGTATGGCTGAAGAAATCACTGGCGCTAGGATCAATTCGGTCATGCTTCTCACTAGAGAGGGCGATCTGATCAAGCTGTTTTCCAACGGACAGCCTGGTCCAGAAGTGACCACGATTACAGCCGATGATATCCTGGCTTCGATTAATTATCTGATCAACCTGTCTTATGACTTGGGTACAGTCGACGATATCGACCATTTAGGAAACCGCCGCCTTAAGAGTGTAGGCGAGCTGCTGCAGAACCAGTTCAGAATTGGTCTGAGCAGGATGGAGCGGGTTGTGCGGGAGCGTATGACCATTCAAGATGTGGAAATCATCACTCCCCAGGCCTTGATTAACATCCGGCCCGTCGTTGCCGCGATCAAGGAGTTCTTCGGGTCGAGCCAGCTGTCCCAGTTTATGGATCAGACCAACCCCTTATCAGAACTTACCCATAAGCGGCGTTTAAGTGCTTTGGGACCTGGTGGTCTTTCACGAGATCGTGCAGGCTTCGAAGTGCGCGACGTTCACCACTCACACTATGGCCGTATGTGCCCCATTGAGACACCTGAGGGGCCCAACATCGGATTGATTGGTGCGCTGTGTACTTATGCTCGCATCAATGAGTACGGCTTTATTGAGACTCCTTATCGGCGTGTAGAGAATGGGGTAGTAACTAATCAAGTTGATTACCTGACTGCTGATGAGGAAGACAACTACATGATTGCTCAGGCCAACGAGCCTGTAGATGATAATGGACGTTTTATCAATTCCCGTGTTACTGTGCGGGATCGTGATCAAATTAAGAATGTACCAGTAGAAGCTGTAGAATACATGGACGTTTCTCCAAAGCAGATTGTAAGTATTGCTACTGCTTTGATTCCGTTCTTAGAAAACGATGACGGTGCCCGTGCGCTGATGGGTGCTAACATGCAGCGCCAAGCTGTACCTCTTTTAGAAGCAGAGGCACCCTTAGTCGGAACGGGTATGGAATATAAGGCTGCGGTTGACTCCGGTGCAGTAGTACTAGCTAAAAAAGCCGGTACAGTCGAGCGGGTTACCAGTACTGAGATCGTAGTGGCCTGCGATGACGGCAGCCGCGATCGCTACCAGCTCCTGAAGTTCAAGCGGTCGAACCAAGGCACGTGCATAAACCAGAAGGCAAGATGTACTGTAGGCGAGCGAGTTGAAGTCGGCGATGTCTTAGCCGATGGCCCTTCCACAGATTTGGGAGAACTGGCTCTCGGCAAGAACGTGCTTGTTGCCTTTATGCCTTGGGAAGGATATAACTTTGAAGACGCGATTCTCATCAGTGAAGAACTGGTGAAAGAAGATGTCTTTACATCTATTCATATCGAAGAGTATGAAGCCCAAGCTCGTGATACGAAGCTCGGACCTGAAGAGATCACAAGAGACATCCCCAATGTGGGTGAAGACAGTCTAAAGAACCTTGATGAAGACGGTATCATCAGGATCGGGGCTGAAGTGAAACCTGGCGATATTCTAGTTGGTAAGGTTACTCCTAAGGGAGAAACCGAACTTACTGCTGAAGAGCGCCTCCTGCGAGCTATCTTTGGTGAAAAGGCTCGTGAAGTACGTGACACGTCGCTGCGTGTACCACACGGAGAAGGCGGCATCGTGGTAGATGTCAAGGTGTTCTCCCGGGAAAACGGTGATGAGCTGTCGCCAGGAGTGAATAAACTGGTGCGCGTTTATGTGGCGCAGAAGCGGAAGATCTCTGAGGGTGACAAGATGGCGGGCCGCCACGGTAACAAGGGTGTGATTTCTCGCATTATGCCTGTAGAAGATATGCCCTTCCTGCCTGATGGAACACCTGTTCAAATTGTCCTTAATCCGCTGGGCGTGCCCTCTCGGATGAACATCGGTCAGATTCTCGAAACTCACTTGGGAATGGCCGCGAGACTCTTGGGTATCCATGTCGCAACTCCAGTCTTTGACGGTGCAACCGAGATTGAAGTTATGGATACCATGGAAGAGGCAGGAATGCGCCGGGATGGCAAGACAATCCTGTATGATGGCAGGACAGGCGAGCCATTCGATAATCCGGTGACTGTGGGTATCATCTACATGATCAAACTGCATCACTTGGTAGATGATAAAATCCACGCTCGTTCCACAGGACCATACTCCTTGGTCACCCAGCAGCCGCTTGGCGGTAAGGCCCAATTTGGCGGCCAGCGCTTCGGTGAGATGGAAGTGTGGGCTCTGGAAGCTTATGGTGCTGCCTATACACTCCAAGAGCTCCTGACCGTGAAGTCCGACGATGTGGTGGGTCGTGTCAAGACCTACGAAGCTATTGTCAAGGGAGAGAACATCCCTGAACCAGGGGTGCCTGAGTCATTCAGGGTATTAATTAAGGAACTGCAGAGCCTTGGACTTGATGTGCGGGTCTTAAGCGAAGAAGAGGAAGAAATCGAAATTCGCGAAGAAGACGAAGACATCAGCGAAATGGCCAAGGAGCTGGGGTTAGACATCGGTGCAGCTCGAACAGCTGTTAAGTCAGAACGGTCCAACAGCGTAAAACGCTCCGATCAGGATGATGATGCGGACGACAGTGACTCGGATGACATCGATGAAGAACCTGATGACGATGGCGTTGATTCGGACCTCGATGACGAGGACCTAGATATCATTGATCTTGATGCTGACGAAGACCTGGCTTTCGATGATTTCGATGAGCTTGCCAGCGATGACGACATGCAGGATTAGGAGTAGGCGTTAGACAAAAGGAGGGACTGCCCTTGCTGGATGTCAATTACTTTGATCGGATAAGAATCGGGCTCGCCTCGCCAGAGATGATCCGAGCTTGGTCAAGCGGTGAAGTAAAGAAGCCGGAAACGATCAACTACCGCACTTTGAAACCCGAAAAGGAAGGTCTGTTCTGTGAGAAGATTTTCGGGCCAACCCGGGACTGGGAATGTCACTGCGGGAAGTACAAGCGGGTAAGATATAAAGGAATTGTGTGCGATCGCTGCGGTGTTGAAGTCACCAGAGCGAAGGTACGCCGGGAGCGCATGGGCCACATTGAGCTGGCCGCTCCCGTCTCGCACATCTGGTTCTTTAAGGGGATTCCCAGCAGAATGGGTTTGCTGCTGGATATGTCTCCAAGGAGCCTGGAAAGAGTATTATACTTCGCATCATATGTTGTAATCGATCCCGGTGAGACCACTCTTGCTAAGAAGCAGCTCTTGAGTGAAGCAGAATACCGGGAGTACATGGATAAATTTGACGGCAAATTCAAAGCCGGCATCGGTGCTGAGGCTGTTAAGAAACTTCTTGAGGAAATTGATTTAGATGAGCTCAGTGCCGAACTGCGCAGGGAGATTCGGGACAGCACCGGTCAGCGCAGGGCACGTGCTGTTCGCAGACTCGAAGTTGTAGAAGCATTCCGCACTTCCGGCAACAACCCCGAGTGGATGATCCTAGATGTTATTCCGGTCATTCCACCTGAGCTGCGGCCCATGGTTCAGCTCGATGGCGGCCGGTTCGCAACTTCTGACCTGAACGACTTATACCGTCGGGTAATCAACCGCAATAACCGCCTAAAGAGGCTGTTAGAGCTGGGGGCACCAGATATTATTGTAAGAAACGAAAAGCGGATGCTCCAAGAAGCTGTCGACGCCTTAATTGATAACGGGCGCCGCGGCAGGCCTGTTACCGGTCCAGGTAACCGCCCACTAAAATCCTTGAGCGACATGCTGAAAGGAAAACAGGGACGGTTCCGCCAGAACCTGCTTGGTAAGCGGGTAGACTACTCTGGCCGGTCGGTAATTGTGGTTGGACCAAGACTGAACATGTACCAGTGCGGTCTGCCGAAGGAAATGGCCTTAGAGCTGTTCAAACCCTTCGTCATGAAGGAACTGGTTGCTCGTGGTCTTGCTCACAATATTAAGAGCGCCAAGAAGATGGTGGAAAGGGTTCGGCCCGAGGTTTGGGACGTTGTCGAAGATGTAATTAAGGAACATCCGGTACTCCTCAACCGTGCACCAACTCTGCACCGACTTGGTATCCAAGCCTTCGAACCGGTTCTAGTTGAAGGCCGAGCAATTCAGATCCACCCATTGGTCTGTACAGCTTACAACGCAGACTTTGACGGTGACCAAATGGCGGTACACGTCCCCCTATCAGCTGAGGCACAGGCAGAAGCAAGGCTTCTGATGCTTTCCACCAATAACATCTTGGTTCCATCGAGTGGACGTCCGATAGTAACTCCGACCCAAGACATGGTTATCGGAATTTACTATCTCACCTCTCAGCGTGACGGAGTGCCGGGCGAAGGCCGCTACTTTGGCTCTATTGATGAAGTCCGCCATGCTTACGAGGCAGGAGCAGTAAGCTTACATGCCAAGATTACCCTACGTAAGCCAGATGGCAGTCGTTTAGAGACCACACCGGGTAGACTGTTCTTCAACGAGATTATGCCTGAAGACATGGATTATATTAATGAAGTAATTAATAAGAAGAAACTCGGTGTTCTCGTTGATAAGCTTTACAGACGCACAGGCGCTTCTGAGACAGCCAAGACATTGGATAAGATCATGCGCCTTGGTTTCCAATACAGCACCCGTTCTGGCACGACCGTTTCGATCGAAGATGTATCGGTGCCTGCCGGTAAACATGAGAAAGTGCGCCAGGCTGAAGCCGAAGTGGATCAGATTGAGAATCAATTTCGGCGTGGTCTGTTGACAGCAGAAGAACGCTATCAGCGTGTCTGCGACGTGTGGACTAGAACGAAGGAAGCCGTCACCAAGGAAATGCTGGAGAAGTTCGACCACTTCAACCCAGTGTATATGATGGCTATCTCCGGCGCCCGCGGTAACGAATCACAGATCAGTCAGCTGGCCGGTATGCGTGGCTTAGTAGCCGACCCAACCGGTAAGACCTTTGAAATTCCAATTAAGGCTAACTTCCGTGAAGGATTGAGCGTGCTGGAGTACTTCATTTCCAGTCACGGTACCCGTAAGGGTCTGGCTGACACGGCGCTGCGTACAGCAGACTCTGGTTACCTAACTCGCCGCCTCGTTGACGTAGCTCAAGACGTCATCGTGCGTGAGCACGACTGTGGTACCACTGAAGGTATTGAGGTTGGAGCCATTAAGGAAGTCTCAGGCGAACACGAAGTGGTCATCGAGTCTCTCTGGGAGCGCATCGCTGGCCGGGTGGCACTTGAAAGGATTGTCCATCCAGAGACTGGTGAAGTGTTAGTAGAGGCCGATGAGATGATCACAGACGATGTTGCCCAGGCGATTGAAGAGGCCGGCATCGAAAAGGTAAAAATCAGATCGGTGCTTAACTGCTTGACTCGCTATGGCGTTTGTGTCAAGTGCTACGGCCGCAACCTGGCAACAGGTGACCTGGTCGACGTTGGTGAAGCAGTCGGTATTGTAGCTGCCCAGTCTATCGGTGAGCCAGGTACTCAGCTTACGATGAGAACCTTCCACACCGGTGGAGTTGCTGGTGATGACATTACCGCCGGTCTGCCCCGTGTCGAAGAGCTCTTCGAAGCTCGCAAACCTAAGGGCCAGGCCATCATTACTGAGATTCCAGGCGTTGTAACCTTTACAGAAACAAAGGGTGTGCGCAAGGCTATCGTGACCAGCCCCGAAGGGGAAGAAAAGTCTTACACTATCCCCTATGGCGCGCGACTCAAGGTCCAAGAAGGTGCAGTACTGGAGGCGGGCGACCGCATCACTGAAGGTTCCGTTAACCCTCATGATATTTTAGAGGTCCAAGGTGTGGGTGCGGTGCAGCGCTACTTGGTCCAAGAGGTGCAAGAGGTTTACCGCTCGCAAGGTGTGCACATCAATGATAAGCACATTGAAGTGATTGTTCGTCAGATGTTGCGGAAACACAAAGTGGAGAATGCTGGCGACACTAACCTTCTCCCTGGTGCTTTGGTGGATGCGGCTGAGCTGGAAGAAGAAAACCGCTTGGCTGAGGCCAATGGAGGCGAACCAGCTGAAGCGAGACCTGTATTGCTTGGTATCACTAAGGCGTCGCTCGCTACCGAAAGCTTCTTATCGGCGGCGTCATTCCAAGAAACAACACGTGTCTTAACTGATGCAGCTATCAAAGGACGCACAGATCGTCTCCTGGGCCTGAAAGAGAACGTGATTATCGGTAAACTGATACCGGCCGGTACTGGCATGTCGCGCTACCGCAATGTACAAATCGAAGTAGACCAGCCAGATGACGAATCTGGTGATGCGGAAGGCGATACAGATTCTGCATCGGTTGAGTTGGTTTCCCAATAAGTCTCTTGAGAAAATTTATTGACAGAGATACTACACGGTGGTACAAT
>CALKAR010000241.1 GCA_937988745.1 uncultured Peptococcaceae bacterium | reverse complement strand
TGTTAAGGGCCTGTTCACCCTTGGTTTTTATTGGGCACCCAATGCTGAATGCCAACTCCCGATACTGTGTGCCAGCTTGACCCATTGCGCCAGGAACCAGGCCACCGAATGAGCGGAAATTACCCGACGATTACGCCGGATTGCCCCGCGACCTGAACTCCAAATTACGCGCCGAAGCCGTTGCCAAACTTAGGGCTGTTTTCTGCCTGCCAGCAATCTGCCAAGCGGCGGTAAAACACCAAACCAAAGAACACCGGTGATGTTCCTGCCCTTCACCGAAGGCTTGGGCGTCGATGATGATCTATCAATTAGCAGCGTAGGTGTGCAGAAAGGGCTGGGTCATTACACAGGCGGCGGCGCGCATGGTTGGTATGAGCCGGGCCCAGATCAGTTACCGGCTCAAACGCAGGGGCAAGGCGTCCGGGCACGAGGCCCGGTCCTGAGCGATTGCGCTCAGGCGAGTTTGAGAATCGGCTTGACCACAACCCCCTTCTGGGAGTCTTCGAAAGCCTGGTTGATCTGGTCGAAGGGATAGAACTTGATCAGCTTGTCGAACGGGAACTTGCCGGCCTTGTAGAATTCCACCAGTTTGGGGATGAACACCCGTGGTACTGAATCCCCTTCGATAACCCCGATCATGCTCTTGCCTTCGGCCATCAGGTCATTGTGGACGTCGATGTTCATCTCCGGTGTCACCCCGACGATGGCGGCCTGGCCCAGGGGGCGTAGCGCATTCAGGCACTGCCGCACCACCGGCGGCACACCAGTGCTTTCCACCGCGTAGTGGGTCCCGCCATCGGCGGCCTTCCTGATCTCCCCCACCACATCCACGTTCTTGCCGTTGAGGGTATGAGTCGCCCCCAGCTCTCGGGCTAACTCCAGCCGGCTGTCGTGGACGTCAATGGCAAAGATCTGCTGACAGCCCGCAATCTTCGCCGCCATGATCGCGCTCAGCCCCACCGCTCCGCAGCCGTAGATCGCGATGGAAGTGCCGAACTCCGGCTTGAGGCGGTTAAGTACGGTGCCCGCGCCGGTCTGGATGCCACACCCCAATGGTCCCAGCAGCGCCAGATCCACGTCCTTGTCCACTTTAACCACGTTTCGCTCGTGGGCCACCACGTGGGTACCAAAGGACGACTGTCCGAAGAAAGTGCCCAGGTCGGTGTCGCCCTGGTGCAACCGATAGGTCTGGTCTTCCATGCGGCCGCCAAAGTTCAGGTCGTTAAATGCCGCGCAAACTGTGGGGTGGCCAGTGAGGCAATTTTCGCACTGGCCACAGTGGGCAAAAGACATCACGACGTGATCTCCGGCTGCCAAGCTGGTGACATTCTCCCCCACCTGCTCAACAATGCCTGAGCCTTCGTGGCCCAGCACAATGGGATAGGGTGAGATGGCGAGATCCCGGGCAACCGCGTCGGTATGGCAGACCCCCGTGGCAACCACCTTCACCAGCACTTCATTGGACTTGGGTCCGCTAAGGCGGACTTCCTCAATGCTGAAATCCTTACCCTGGGCATGGGTGACGGCCGCTTTTATTTTCATCGTGGTTTCCTCCGGTTGTGCAACGTGGCCTGAAACAGGCAGTTTGATGTTGTCTGTTAATTACTAGTCTAGCGCAATCATTGGACCACCAGCGCAAAACAAAGGGGACGGAGGGATTAAGCGTTGGCCAACACCTCTGGTGTTTTCCAGTCTATGCACTCCGATGACTCTAGATATTCGCGCACGATCTCAATTCTCTTCCACGGCTAACGTTTTGCTAAGGGGCAGCCGAAACGCAGTTTAGGCTGTCCCGTGGAGGCCGCGTTATTTGCGGCCGGAACGAACTTGAGCAACTTGTTATGATTGTTCCTGAGGCATCTCTCCTGATTTCTTGCACCCGTAATACAAAGCTTGAAATAGACCAACAAGCGGAATAATGGCCCACAATGCTAACCAAGGATTACTGCCAAACCCTCTAATGCGATTTGCCAATATATGAATCAGGGTTACACCAACAATTAAAGATACTATTGCATTAGCGCCTTGGGCACCTATAGCCTCAGTCACACCCATAATAAATGAGCCCAAAAAAATAACTGGTATATTTATTAACCAAAACTTCATTCTACTGTATTTGGCACCAAACATATTTTCTCCGATTTAGATAATCATAACAGCTTATTAGCAGGCATGCTCATTCCACCCCCAAGCACCCCTACTTTATTTTTTATAAGACACTGATCCTGCACAAATTTTACAAATGCCGCAAGCGTAAGGATTTAGCGAATCCAAGCATGCCCACTTTGTCACTTGTTGTT
>CALKAR010000240.1 GCA_937988745.1 uncultured Peptococcaceae bacterium | reverse complement strand
ACAACGATAAATTCACCATCTTCGATATCGATGTCGATCCCTTTTAAGATAAGTGCTCTTCCGATCTCGTGCTTGGGAATCTCGGCTATAGGAAGTTGGGAGAAATCCTCAGAATTATTCATGGCCTTTAGCCTACCTTTAGCATTCCCGACATTAAGAAAGCGGTAGCGGCAATTTCAAGATGGCAAAGGGGCGTTCATCACCGGGGTAGCGGTACTGGCGGATGACGTCTGTAAAACCCATTGACCGATACAGACTAAAAGCACGGTTAGATTCATTGGGGACTTCAGGCGTGGAAAGCAAAGCCCATTTGCCCGGCGCATTCCACAACAATTCAACCAGGAGCTGTCTGCCCAAGCCATGGCCCTGCATCCGTGGAAGCACGTGGACTTCCGCAACCTCGAAGTAGCTGCGAAGCATCTCGACTTCTTCCGCGGATAATTCGCCTTTCTTACGCAGCGCGAGGCGTAGTTGGCGGTCCCACCACGAATCCGGAGTGCCAATAAAACCGTAGGCAACGCCGATAACTCCAGTCGCGTCTTCAGCGATCAGTGCAGTGAAACCAGGTCGAATAACCTCACGCCGCCAGGAAAATATCCGGCCTTCACGAATGGCGGGGTCATAGCCCATGGCACTGATGTAGATATCCACCAAGGAGTCGGCGTTGAGCGCGAACTCCTGTGGTGAGAGACGGCGGATTGTTAAAGACACAGTCTCTATCTAACAAAACTTTTACTTGTAATGGGTGAGATTGCCCCTGTTGAAGGGAAAAGAGTTGGGGCGGTTGCGTCTTGATCGAACATGAACCCGCTGTGGTGTTCGAAATCTTGCAATGCTGTGTGCAGTAAAAACCTTTCTATTTTCGAACATGTGAGCTATGATAGGGGCATGGATGTACGAAGCGGATTCTAAAGTAAGGCACATAAACACACGGGTTATATCGCAAGCAATAGCGTGAAGGAGGCAAAGCGATGGGACAGGTAATTTCTGCAACAGCTCGACGGGTTCAGCGACAGGGTGGCCAAGGCTCCAAGCGTCAGCGTTTTCTGACCCAGGCCGCGCTTTTGCTTGCTGATGCCCGTGCGGATGCGGCGAATGGACGGATGGATCAGGCGTTGGAGAAGGCATATCAGGCTGGGCTGCGCACAGCTGGCGCCTGTGTGGCAGCTTCCGCAACCGTTTCTAAGCGTCGCCGCTTGCCGACTTCTGCGTGGGATCAATTGAGCCTGGTGGGGGCAGAGGAAGAGGAATGGGCAGATTCTTTCCGTGCTTACTCTCGGACGCGCTCGCGCCTAGCGTCCGGTATTGACCGAGAGGTCGCGGACAAGGTTGTATTTGACCTGATGGACTTGGCGGCTCGCTTTTTGGAAATGGCTGAGACTGGCACTCACGACTTTGATGGAGTCGGTGGCCAAGCGGCATAGGTCTAGTTGCTGCCGAAGTGTGGCGATAATCGTTTGAAAAGGTGACATAGGAAACTGCAACCGCGGGAACTAACTGGTTATTGTGTGCGTTGTATTAGGTAGAACAGGAAATATTGTCACCGAATTGATGATCGGCTGCAGCGATGGCTCGGTTATACTGAAGGTAAACATAGGGTGACGATTTGCTGAGATAGTTGATACGTAACTTTTTAGCCCGGACTTATTGGAGGAACAGTGTCTCTTTCAGAGCAAGAGCAGCGCGCACTTCGCGAAATTGAGAAGTCCCTGCTTGCTGAGGATCCCAACTTCGGGGCCTCCGTGTCCAGTGCCTCTTCATTTGATGGCTCCGGCGGTGCCGTAACCCTGCGCGGTGTAGCGCTTGTGGTTGTCGGTCTGGTGAT
>CALKAR010000239.1 GCA_937988745.1 uncultured Peptococcaceae bacterium | reverse complement strand
AGGAGGAATGAAAAACATGGCCACAATCGGACTGGACAGGTTATATTATGCCAAAATAACTGAGAATGAAAACGGAGAAGAGACATACGCCACGCCTGTTCCGCTGGCTAAGGCTATTACGGCAGAGCTTTCTGTGGAGCTGGCAGAGGCGACACTTTATGCCGATGACGGGGCGGCAGAAGTGGTCAAGGAATTTCAAAGCGGCACCCTGACTCTTGGTGTTGCAGATATCGGAGTAGACGCTGCTGAGGTTTTGACGGGAGCCACCCTTGATGACAATAAGGTGCTGATTTCTGCCAGCGAGGATGGTGGCGCGCCTGTAGCAATCGGCTTTAGAGCCAAGAAAGCTAACGGCAAGTACAGGTATTTTTGGCTTTACAGGGTTAAATTCGGCATCCCGGCGACAAATCTGCAGACGAAGGGCGACAGCATTACCTTTTCGACACCCACCATTGAAGGGACAGTCATGAGACGTAACAAACCAGATGGCCAGGGAAAGCACCCTTGGAAGGCGGAGGTCAGCGAAGACGATCCCGGTGTATCGCCTGAAACTATTACCGGCTGGTATACGGAAGTTTATGAGCCGGTATTTGCTGTGGGAGGAGGCAGCGAATAATGCAGGATAATGACAGAAGCGCAATTATCAAAATCGGCGATGAAGAATATCAGCTTATTCTAACCACTAAAGCGACAAAGGAGATTGCAAAAAGGTACGGCGGTCTTGAAAACCTCGGCACGAAACTGATGAAAACCGAGAACTTCGAGATGGCTCTTGACGAAGTGGTATGGCTGATTACACTGCTGGCTAACCAGAGCATTTTGATACACAACCTCAAAAATCAGGATAAGCGTGAACTCCTGACTGAAGAGACAGTGGAACTTCTCACATCTCCTTTGGAACTGGCAGCATATAAAGACGCTATCATGGAAGCAATGTTCAAGGGTACCAAAAGAAACGTTGAAAGTGAGGATGACTTAAAAAACACACCGGCCGAGTGAGCGATGAGGAATTGTTCACTCGGCTTCTATATTACGGCACTGTCCAGCTCAACCGTTCAGAGGATGAAGTATGGCTAATGCCTATTGGGTACCTGCTTGATTTATGGGAGTGCCATAGACAGTTTTTAGGACTGTCCAAACCGAAGCGCATGCTGACCATTGATGATGTGATACCTTATGGAATTTAAAAATTTTGCAGGAAAGGAGGCGGTTATGTGGCAGACAATTTTGGCTTGAAGATCGGGATTGAAGGCGAAAAGGAATTTAAGAACGCCATTCGTGAGATTAATCAAAGCTTTAAGGTACTGGGCAGCGAAATGAACCTTGTTGCATCTCAGTTTGATAAGCAAGATAAATCAGTTGAAGCTGTTACTGCAAGAAACAAGGTGCTGAATAAAGAAATCGAATTGCAGAAAGAAAAAATTGCTACTTTGGAGAAAGCGCTTGCCAATGCCGCCTCATCTTTCGGAGAAACCGACAGACGTACTCAGTCGTGGCAAATACAGCTTAATAATGCAAAAGCCGAACTGAACAAAATGGAGCGCGAGCTCGAACAGTCTGCTGAAAGTGCAGACGAGCTTGGGGACGAATTGAAGGAAAGTGGAGACAATGCCGAAAAATCCGGCTCGAAATTCGAGAAACTGGGCAGTGTCCTTAAAGGTGTTGGCGCGGCTATGGGTGCTGCAGCAGCCGCAGCGGGCGCGGCTGCCATCAAGCTGGGAAAAGAGGTCGTGGAGCAGTTTGGTGAGCTTGAGCAGAACCTTGGCGGTTCTGAAGCTGTGTTTGGAGAATATGCTGCACGTATCCAAAAAACGGGAGAAGAAGCCTACAAGAATCTGGGCTTGTCCCAATCCGAGTACCTTGCCACCGCCAACAAAATGGGCGCACTGTTTCAGGGTGCTGGTGTCGATCAGCAAAAAAGTCTGGAGCTTACTGAGAAGGCCATGCAACGGGCGGCAGATATGGCTTCGGTTATGGGCATTGACATGCAGACTGCCATGGAATCCATCGCTGGCGCAGCCAAGGGTAACTTCACCATGATGGATAATCTGGGTGTCGCCATGAACGCCACTACCATCGAAGCTTATGCTCTTGCAAAAGGGCTGGATTTTGCCTGGAATAGCGCAACCAATGCCGAAAAGGCCGAGATCGCCATGCAGATGTTTTTTGAAAAAACCGAACAGTATGCTGGCAACTTCGCAAGAGAGTCTACCCAGACCATCAGCGGTTCCATTGGTCTTTTACAAGCCTCTCTAAGTTCGTTTATAGCAGGACTTGGCAATGCGAACGCTGATATGACGAACCTAACACAAAATCTTGTGGATGCCTTTCAGGCTGTAGTTAAAAATATTGTACCGGTTTTGGAAAATATAGTGGCTGCTCTGCCGGAGGCAACCGGTGCGATTATCTCAGCAGTCAAAGATCTGCTTCCCGTGCTGTTGCAAACTGTAACTGAATTGTTCTCTCAGGTGCTTCAAACTCTCTTGAGCCTGCTGCCGGAGCTGATTCCAGCAGCAGTAGATGCGGTCATGACCATTGTCGGAGCACTCATTGATAACCTGCCTTTACTCATTGATGCAGCGGTGCAGCTAATCACAGCGTTGGTAATGGGGCTTGGAGAAGCATTACCGGAGCTAATTCCAGCAGCGGTTCAAGCAGTGATCACCATTGTGCAAGGGCTGCTGGATAATATGGACAAAATCCTTGAAGCTGCTTTTACATTGATTCAAGGACTGGCGCAGGGACTTTTAAATGCATTGCCAGAACTAATTGAAGCACTGCCGAGGATAATTACAACAATCATTGACTTTGTGACGAACAATATGCCGAAGATCATAGAATTGGGAATTACGCTTATCGTACAGCTTGCTGCCGGGCTTGTGAAAGCCATTCCAGAACTAGTAAAGTCTTTACCTCAGATTGTTGCGGCTATTATAGAAGGTTTGGGCAAGGCGGTTGTTTCAGTGGTTGAGATTGGTAAGAACATTGTAAAAGGCATCTGGGAAGGTATTAAAAGCCTTGGTAGCTGGATTAAGGATAAGGTTTCCGGTTTCTTTTCCGGTATTGTTGATGGAGTAAAGAATTTTCTTGGAATCAGATCTCCGTCCACTGTTTTTGAAGGTATTGGCGGCAATATGGCACTGGGTATTGGTGAGGGATTTGACAAGGCTATGGCCAGAGTGGCAGACGATATGCAAAATGCAGTGCCGACAGATTTTAATATATCTCCTGATATTAATGTAAGTGGAAGAGGTGAATTTAGCGGTTTAGCTTCTGGGCCGCTTGTTGTGGTGCAGCAGATGATTGTTCGTGGTGAAGAAGACATACGTAGGATTTCACAGGAGTTATATAACCTGATGCAGACAGGTTCAAGGGCGCAGGGACGTTTTATAACAGCGTAATGGAGGGAAGCATATGGGATTTATCTACAATGGAATATCGTCGCAAAGTATGAAAATACGAGCAAGACTTACCAAATGGCAGGTCTCCCCTGCCCTGCGCAATTCCTTTGAAACTGTGCCGGGCAAAGCAGGTATTGCAGATTTTGGCTGCGACATATCAGAACGAAACATAATAATTAGCTGTAGTGTGCTTCCCCAGCGCAGTTTTGCTGAGCTTGTATCGGTTCTTGATAATGTTGCAGAATGGTTAAATCCGGAAAACGGGCTTAAACAACTTGTTATAGATGATTTGCCCGACCGATATTTCATGGCTCGCTTATCAGAAGCGGTTGACTGTGAGCGATTACTGCGGACAGCGGGCAGCTTTGAACTTCGGTTTGTTTGTCCCGACCCATATGCTTATGCGTTGGAAGATGAGGTATTTGTTCTTTCTGAAACAGGTCTTCATGAGCTGGAGAGGGTTAAAGGAAATGCGGATTCCAATCCGGTTTATCTCTTGAAGGGTTTGATATCAACGTCCTCATCAAGCTATATTTCGCTTATTACAAACGGCGAGGAATTGCTAATTGTTGGCTCATTATCTGAAGGTGAAACTCTGATTGTCGACTCCGGCATGGTAACAGCTAAGGTTATTGATGAAACAGGCCGAACCTTGAGAAATGGTCTTCCCAGCCTGCAGGATCTGAATTTTCCAATTCTCAGGAAAGGTGTTAATCATATTGAGATTGCCGCAGAAAACGCGACCTTTACTGAGTTAAAAATACAGGCAAAAAGCAGATGGAGGTGATAACATGGCGATAAAATCAATTCTAACGAGCCAAGAGGATTTTACCGGTGAGTTTCCTGTAACATCAAGGACGTCTGCTTTATGGCGATTTAATGAAAAAACACCAGACGAAAATCTTCAGCTTATGGATTCATCGGGACATGGCAGACATTTTACCATCTCCGGCTGGTCAGGTACATCAGCAAACCTTATTGCTGGAAGATTCGGAAGATACTTTAGGCAAAATATTGTTAATCCGACTTCTGAAAAGACCCATCTTATAGCAGAAAATGATGGGAGTTTCTTTAGCAATCTGGGCGAAAAGATTGTTGTAGGCGGTTGGATTAATCCTACCACCTATTCGGTCGGCCAGACATATATACCCATATTCAATACCCGCCAAGGACCTGGTCAGCCAATTTTTTATGTTTCACTTTATCAAGGAAGACTTAGGCTGATGTTGTATAACTCCTCCGGCACACTAATCTACGACCAGAGTGAAACAGCTACCATTACCTTAAAAAACGGCGGCTGGTACTTTATCGCCTCCATCATTGAAGTAAGCAACAAAAAGGTACAGAACATCATATGCGATCGCAGCGACGGGGCAACCTGGGTGTCGCCTGTGCGTTCCTTTTCGGGAGAGCTGAATCGGGAATGTATAGCAGACATTATTATGGGGATGCATGCAAATACCTACTACTATGCCGGA
>CALKAR010000238.1 GCA_937988745.1 uncultured Peptococcaceae bacterium | reverse complement strand
TGTAATTTGATTTGTTTACGACAGGGATTGCGAACTGATTCACGAATATAAGGTGTCGTGACGAAAATCTTCACTGTGGCCGCAGAGAAGAAGAGTGGGCCCAAGGCTCCACTCACTTATTTTGTCAGTGAATGTGACTGAGAGCACAATCACAGATCGCACTACTCTATACATCAGACATTGAGGAGGATTTTGTTTGAAAAAAGTATTAGGCTTAGCTTTGGCACTCGTATTAATGCTCGGCACTTTGGTCGGCGCCCAGACTTACGAAGCGGATGTTGTAGTTGTCGGCGGCGGCGGTGCTGGCCTTGCAGCAGCCGTTTCTGCAGCTGAAACTGGTGCCAGCGTAATTTTGATCGAAAAAGCACCGTTCCTTGGCGGCAACACCATTATCGCTGGCGGCGCTTACAACGCTGTTGTACCGAAGCGGCAGGCAAATATGCCGATGAACGATGCGCTGATGGCTGATCTGAAGGCCCTCTTAGATGAGGACCCAGCAGAATACGGGGACTTTGGTCCAACCTTAGTCACCCTGCAGGGTCAGATCAGAGAGTATCTTGAAAGTGGCGACACTGATTACCTTTTCGACAGTGTCGAACTGCACATGATCCACACCTACATTGGCGGCAAGCGCACCGACCAAAATGGCTATACCATTACTGGTAACTATGAACTCGTCCGCACCTTGGCAGAAAACGCTGAGGCAGGCCTTGAGTGGCTCGAGAGCTATGGTCTCGTCGTTGGCGATTATGTCCACACCGTGCTTGGCGCACTGTGGCCTAGAACAAACTCAACCGGCTCCGGCTATAACTACATCGAGACCCTCAACAAAGCTGCTCTAGAGCATGGCGTTGAGATTATGACCAATACCCGGGGTGTAGAGCTCATTACCGAAGATGGCCGTGTAGTAGGTGTAAAAGCTGAGAAGGGCAACGAAGAAATCACTCTGTGGGCTAAGAGCGGTGTTGTTCTGGCAACAGGTGGCTACGGCGAAAACCCTGAACTCAGGGCCGAGTACAACACTTACTGGAAAGAGATGCCTCTCGAGATGCCTTCCACCAACTCGCCTCACATCACTGGCGATGGTATCCTGATGGCAAGAGAAATTGGTGCAAACCTTGTCGGAATGGGCTTCATTCAGCTCATGCCCAGCTCCCATCCAGTAGATGGCAGCCTGTTCTCCGGCGTTTGGGGAAGTGCCGAAACCCAGGTGTTCGTGAACAAGCAGGGTAAGCGCTTCGTAAACGAATACGCAGGCCGTGACGTACTGGCTGCAGCTGCTCTCGAACAAGAAGATGCACTCTTCTTCATTATTACTGATGCTCAGATTGTTGGTAACAGAGACATCTCTGATATGATCGAAAAGGGTAATGTTATCAAGGCAGATACCCTCGAAGAACTGGCTGAAAAGCTTGGAATCGATCCAGCCACTTTCGTAGCTGAAATCGAGAAATACAACTCCTATGTAGACAACCAGTTTGACCCAGATTTTGGCAAACCAAACTTTGGTGACTACAAAGTAGAAGTTGCACCTTTCTATGCAACTCCTCGTTCGCCAGCGGTACACCACACCATGGGTGGTCTCGAAATCGACACCCTGGCTCGGGTTATCTCTGTCGATGGAGAGCCAATCCCCGGTCTCTACGCTGCTGGTGAAGTTACCGGTGGTATTCACGCAGGTAACCGTCTCGGCGGAAACGCTCAGACCGATATCATCGTTTTCGGACGCATCGCTGGTGAAAGCGCTGCGCTCGGTAAGTAATCCAACTATGCTGCACAGGCCCCTTCCTGTGCAGCTGTCTTACTTCCTATTTAGATGAGGTGGAGAGATGAAACACGCAAGAAGAATCAGCACTTTGACTGTTGTATTAGTTTTTGCCCTTTCCGTGGCTGCTTTTGCCTGGAATGATGGAGTCTATGTGGGGAAAGCTGACGGCCACAATGGTCCACTCAGCGTTGAGGTTACTGTTGAAGGCGGCAAAATTACTGCCATTGAAGTACTAGAGCACAGTGAAACCCCAATCATCGGTGATGCAGGCTTTACCGTAATCGATGCGATTATCGAAGCACAGAGCACTGATGTGGATGCCGTTTCTGGTGCAAGTGTAACCAGCCGCGCTGTCTTAGCAGCTGTCGAGGATGCCCTTGGTGGCTTGACAGATGGCACCTACACAGGCGAAGGTAATGGTTTTAAGAGCACTATTTCTGTAGAAGTCGTTGTTGAAGATGGCAAGATTGCTGCTATCAATATTTTGAGCCAAGATGAAACCCCTGTTCTGTCTGATGCAGCTTTTGATGCCATTCCTCAAGCGATCATTGAGGCTCAGTCCACCGACGTTGATGTTGTGACTGGCGCAACTGGTACAAGTAAGGGTATAATTGAAGCTGTCAACAACGCACTGAGCAAATAGATTGGGAGAGAACGATATGGCCAAGGAGAAAAAGCGTAAATTTAGAAAAGGCGATCTGCTGCTGATCTGCATCATAGCAGTAGCCGGAATACTGCTGCTTGGTTTCTCCCACTGGCGTACTCGTGGTGCTGTACAGGGTGCTGCGCTGGTGGTGACCAACACAGCGACAGACACCCAGCAGGTTTATCCCTTGAGCAAAGACGCAGTTATTAAAGTGGAGGGCATAATCGGTGAATCGACGATTGAGGTAAGTGACGGCAGAGCCCGCATCGCCTCGTCGCCCTGCCCAGATCAACTCTGCGTACATGTTTTTGGCTGGGTAGAACATGATTACCAGCTGAGTTTTTGTTTGCCAAATCAAATTCTCTTGCAAGTGCAAGAATAAGAGCCAAAGAAGCGCCGCTTATCCTTATTTATAGGAGGCGGCGCTTTCTTATGTGTTCTTATGGTATCAATCTTAAGATCAGGGCCTGCGCAAACAAGGCTACAACTACTACTGAAGAGTCAATTATTACACCGGCAACCATTGGTTTTACACCTACTCCAGCAACTTCCTTGAAGCTTGTCTTCATGCCAATGGCGCCCAGGGCTGTGGCCAGCATGAACTTAGCTGCTGTGGCAATTCCACTCACTGTAGATGTTGAGAGAAAGCCAGTGCTCCTGACCGCGACCATTCCTAGAAAACCTAAGATGAACCAGGGGAAAATTTTCGAAATCTTGATGTCTGCCCGCTTATGCTGATTGCTGCTCTGTAGTTCTTTCTTAGCGTAAATCCAAGAGAAGATCAGCACGATGGGAACGATAAACAGTGTCCGAGTTAGTTTCACGATAGTAGCCAGCGCTCCAGCAGCGTCTGAAAAGGCATATCCGGCAGCGATTACCGAAGAAGTGTCATTCACCGATGTCCCCACCCAGAGGCCGTAACCTGTGTCCGTGAGGCCGATCAGTTTCCCAAACCAGGGGAAGAGAACTACGGTCAGAAGGTCAAACACAAAGGTTGCCGATAGGGCGTAAGCAATTTCTTTATCCTTGGCTTTAATTACGGGCCCTACCGTTGCTACTGCTGTACCTCCACAGATCGCCGTGCTCACCGACAGCAAGCTCGAAAGCTTCCAGTTTATCTTAAACACCTTCCTGCAGATGTACCCGACACCAAAAGCCGTACCCAGCGTGAAAACTAAGAGAAGCACAGCATATTTTCCTGCCTGGACAACCTGTGCAAAGCTGAGGCTGATTCCGGTCAGGATGATTCCCACACGCAGAATCCGCTTTGAAGTCCAGTTGATACCATGATCTAAGTATTCATACTTAGAGATGATCGGGTTCAGTGCCATACCAATGAGAAGCGAAAGAAGAGCGATGCCAAACAAGTCCAAAGGAAGAACGTTGTTTGCTATTACCGCTGTCACCGCCACTGCTAAACATAGTAGTACTCCAGGAACAAATTCTTTGTATTTTGCCATAAACAATCCTCCTATCCTCATTGATTCTACCACGTCCCTGGTATAAACTGAAATTATCGTTTGTTATCAGACGATAACTAGAACTTATGGAAGGTGTCAGCGTTGATAGATTTCAGACACAAGACGTTTTTAGCCCTCTGCTCGATTAGGAACTATACAAAGACTGCAGAGCATCTGCATATTACTCAGCCAGCAGTTACGCAGCATATAAAGTTCTTGGAGGAAAAATACAACTGTAAGCTATTTGTCTACGAGAACAAGCGGCTGAACCTTACACAAGAAGGAAAAGAACTGTGGGATCTTTTGACTCGTATCTCAGCCGATGCGAATCGATTTGCGCGGCATATTTCAACCAGAGAAACTCAGAGGAAAGATATCTATTTCGGAGCTACGCTATCGATCGGTGAATATCTCATGCCCCAGGTTATAACTGAGGTTCTGCGGACTAATCCCCGGTTGAACATCCATATGGACGTAGGGAACAGCCAGGTCCTGCTGGAGAAGTTGCATCAGGGTGAGTTGGATTTTGCGCTGATTGAGGGAATCATCGATAAAGCGCAGTATGATTCGTTGGTGTTCAGCCGCGAGAAGTTTATCCCGGTCTGTGCGCCGAGTTCTGGTTTTGCAGGCAGTATCCTGGAGTTTAGAGAGATCCTTCAATCTACACTTGTCCTTCGGGAAAAGGGCTCCGGCACGCGGGAGATTTTTGAAAATATCCTGCGGCAGTATAACTACTCGTTAGACAGCTTCCAAAATATTATCGAGATAGGGAACATGGCTGCTATCAAAAAGCTGGTGGCAGCCAACCTTGGAATCACGTTCTTATACGAGATTGCTGCAGAAAAGGAATTGGAAGTAGGGGAGTTATGTCAGATTAATATTGCCGGCTTCGACATCATAAGGGAGTTCAATTTTGTCTTTTTAAAGGGGAGCGCCTTTGCGGAGAAGTATGTGGAGTACTATGAGATGATGCGGGACGCAGCCAGTCGTTTGTGAGTTGTTGGTTTGTCGATCCGCGTGATTCCCGGCTATAATAAGAATATTGATTCGTTGGAACCAACGTGGGGGTGTAACGTGTGAGCACAATACTTGTGGTGGAGGACGAGGACATTCTGCGCGAAGTAGTCTTTGATTACCTCACCGCTAGTGGATACAAGGTCCTGGAGGCTGCCGATGGCGAGCAGGCCTTAGAACTTTTCAATGCTAATTCGGTTGACTTAGTGATTCTAGACATAGTCCTGCCCAAAATAGATGGGTGGTCAGTTTGCCGTAGAATACGGAAGCAATCTAATGTTCCCATCATCATCCTCACTGCTCGATCCGATGAGGATGATTCTCTGCTCGGGTACGAATTAGGTGCCGACGATTATCTTTTTGTAGAGCAGATTAGAGATTTCCAAGCCAAGCTCCTCTCAGATGGTGCGGCATCCCTGGAGAGCGTATCTGAACTGGTGACAGCGGAGAATTTGGTGGAGTATAAGATTGTCATTCAGCCTATTGAGGAAAACGGAGAACCAGGCTATATCTTTGCTATGACATCTCTTCAGCCGGTAGGCGAAGCCATCGGTGTAATGCAAGAGTTTTATCCCTACCTGATCGGATTCACATTTCTGTCTGTAGTACTCTTAGCATTTTTCTTTTCCAAGTGGTTGACCAAGCCGTTAATAGCCATCAACGAGACAACTGGAAAAATTGCGCAGCTAGATTTTTCAGAGAAACTACCTGTTCGCTCAGGTGATGAGATTGGTGAACTGTCACGGAATATCAATTATCTTTCAGATCAGATGGAGAGTTATATCACTCAACTGAAGAAGGATCTAGACAAGGAACGCCAGCTTGAAAACGTACGCCGGGAATTTATTGCAAATGTCTCCCACGAACTAAAGACTCCGTTAGCTGTAATGCGCAGCTGCCTGTCAATCCTAAGGGACGGAATTGCTGTCGAAAAGAAAGAGCATTACTTCCAAGCAATGGAAAATGAAGTGGAACGTATGGACGCTCTTGTGGCGAACATGTTGGATCTAGCCAAATTCGCCTCGGGAACATACAAACCTTCCATGGCTCCCTTTAGAATTGATCATGTTGTCAATGATGTATGCCGGTCTCTTACCGCACAACTGCAAGCTAAGAATGTTAACATTAAGCGTGATCTGCTTCCTATGACAGTCGTTGGGCATGAAGGTCTAATCAGTCGGGTAATCAATAATTTCCTCAGCAATGCCATTCGTCATACACCCAGTGGCAAAACCATCGCAATTTCTGTCGAAGCTCAGGGGGAAGAGGCGCTGATCAGTGTGGAAAATGAGGGAAGCAGGATTCTAGATGATGATATGGCAAGAATATGGACGCAGTTCTATCGAAGCGACCGGACGGGTAAGTCCGGAACTGGTCTGGGGCTCTCAATTTCCAAGGAAATCCTGGAGCTGCATTGCGCCCGTTATACTGTAGAAAACACAGAGAACGGTGTGCGTTTCTCGTTTACCCTGCCCATTGAGCATTAACTGGGCAGTCAAGAATCATATCGTGTCTTAATCTCATCTGGACCGTATCTACACCTCCCCGATGTAGGATAGGGTGTGAGTAGATTTGGGGAGGTTATCTCAGATGAGCAGGAAGACTAGAAAAGGACTGGGACTGGCAGCAGTGTTTCTCCTGCTAATTCTAATGCCCCGGGTCCAGCGCACGACAATGGTCGAAGAGATTCATGTGTTTGAACGTAAACCAGAAAAATACATCATCGTTATAGATCCCGGCCATGGAGGCCGAGACGAGGGTGCCACCGGGGCCAGCGGACTAAAGGAGAAGCATTTTGCATTGAGCCTTGCTTTGAAAGTCCGTGATGTCCTCGAGAGCGACGAAAGGATTCAAGTCTTGATGACACGGAGCGATGATGTATTTATTTCAAGTTTGGACAAGTATAGGCCTAATTTCGCCAATGAGAATCAAGCGGACTTATTCATTTCTATTCATGGTAATTCTTTCCGGACGCCGAGTGTATCTGGGACAGAGACGTATTATTACGACTTCGCATCTCGAAGATTCGCACAGGTTCTACATAGACACATTGTGCAAGCTGCTGGTTTAAGGGATCGCGGTGTGCGCAGGGGAGACCTATTTGTCCTAAAGTATACAAACATGGCTGCGGTTCTGCTGGAAATTGGTTATCTTACCAATCCTGCGGAGGAGAAACTTCTATTCGACGATGAGTTTCAGCGTAGTGCTGCCAAGGCCATCGCCAGAGGTGTAAAGGAATACCTAGGGCTCAGGGATATCTAGAAGAAAGAGACCCAACGGACAACCGCCGTCGGGTCCTCTCCACATTCCTTCAGGTGTCTTTGCCGCAGGTGTTCCTTGTCGGGTGATTAGGGAGATTACCGATGATGATCGGTTAGAACCTGAAAACTAGTAGTTCGATGGGGTTATCTTTACTTCTTACTAAGCTCCTGCTATACTTAGTTTGGGAGTGAGTATATTATGAAACGCAGAGTTGTAGCTCTAGTAGTAATATTGGTAGCGGTTATCGGCGGAATAGTCTATGCTCAGACCACGAGAGATTCAGATTATTGGTACGGTCATGGACCATGCCATGGAGCTTGGTCGGGCAGGATGTATCGCCATCATCATCATCGTTATCATGGTATGAGGGCGGGATGGTGAGGAAAAAGGCTAGGCAGTTGATCTTAACTGTCTAGCCTTTTTTGATTACCTAGAGCAGCAGAGGCGGCACTGTCAGAATTGTCAGCAGTAAGCCAAACATGATAATTGTTCGATTAGTCGCCTGAAGTGCCTCTTGCAGCCGGATCTGGGCGATAGCAAATTGATCGCCACCTGAAAGAACTACGCGGTTGATTGGCGGCCCGCTGTAGGCAATCAAACGAGCACCAGCGTTTCCACTGATATTTCGGGTGATGGATCCTTGAGAACATTGTCAAAGTAGAAATCAGCGGTATACGTGAATGTTCCAAATCCATCTGGTTCCAATTCAAATCCGAAAATTCTTACAGGATTGGAAAGTGTCATCGTCAGACTCGTTTGAGGACTGAACAAAACATCCGGATTCGCGCTTTCCGAGAACGGCGGTGAAGACCAGGTATCCCATCCTGTAGGAACCGGTCCGCGCTTAATAAGCGGTGTGTCAAAAGTAACAGTAACCTTGCCATCAGTAATGAAGTCGTTTGAGCTGTCGAAAGGAAGTCCAGAAATATCGATCTTGGTAGTTGCGTTAAGATAAGCAGGCGTTGGATTCGGGAAAGGCAGCTTAGTATCCTTGCCGAGGCGCTTGTTGATGGCAAGATACTGCTGATCGAGGGCGGAGATTTCCAGATATGTGATGATCTCGGTCCAGGCTGCGGAAGGGGATGCCGAAGACGAGGGCGCGGACGTGTACATGGGCATGGACGTGGACACGGGCGTGTAGGCGGAGGCGGAAGCCGTGAGAGGGAGAGGTAAAGCACATAGGCTCGAAAGAAATAGAGGCCGCCATTCACTTGGAACAGCGGCCGTTTGGATTACTCTTATTGTCCGAGTAATAGCTTTCTTAGTTCTACTACCGAGTCTACAATAGCTGTGGGACTACATGCTTCCAGTTCTTCCCGTTCGCCGTATCCATAGGTGACCCCGATGGAGTCTATGCCGTTGTTTTTGGCACCGATCATGTCGAATTTCCGATCGCCGATCATTACCATCTTCTGCGGATCATCGTTAAGTCGTTCGCGTACAACTGTAATTAGCTCACCTTTATTGGTCCGTCTGCCATCTAGGTAACTGCCTACGACCAGTTCTCTCTGGAAGAACGTGTCTATCTCGAAGTATTCGAGGATTTGCCAAGCGTACACTTCAGGCTTTGTGGTTGCTACAGCCAGAGTCTTGCCAGCCTTCGTGAGTTCTTCCAGTAGTTCTGGAATTCCAGGATAAATTTCGTTCCTGAAAAGTCCATGGTCGTGGAAATGTGCTCGATAAAGGCGAATAGCTTCGGCAGTTTTTTCCTCATCAAAGCCGAAGTACTTCTGGAAAGAGTCCACGAGCGGTGGTCCAATAAATTTCTTCAAAACTTCCGGGTCACCTTCGATACCAAACTGCTTCAAAGCATGGGCAAGTGAACCAACGATCCCTTCGCCAGGGTCGCTTAGGGTTCCATCCAAATCGAAGATGATGTACTGCTTGTTTTTCATACAAACCTCCTGTGAAGTTGTTTGTTATCTAGGTATTCCTGCCTTATTTGAGCCAACGTTTTCCCGCTATCCTTGTGGACAGCATAATCATAAGTGTTAACGCTTGACCATCCGAAGATCCCTCTGAGCCATTCTTGGAGGGATTTTTCTTGTCCTTCAACGAGAACGAAGCCATTTGCCTGGAGTATGGCTTCTCCTGGCTTTCCTCGAGGAACGAGTATGTCTCCAGGCTTTACTACTTCCCAGCGAAGCATGTCATTGATACGAGGAAGAGACCGTCGAGAACCTCTGCTAGACTGCCTTGGAAGCGCTGTAGATGGTTTTCTGATTAAATCTACATAAAACTCGTCGTACTGTGGAACAGGTAAAAGTTTTTCTGGGTACAGGTATACGGCATCATTCAGAACGTAGGGAGTAAGCTTGTGGCAGCTGATATTTACGTTGTTGCTGATAAGCCAAGCTACCGCTGATAGCGTTTCTTTGTCGAAATCGGATGCCACTAGCATAATGCGCTGTCGGTGGTTAAAGAGATGCAGTGCATCGTTTACTTCTAAGAACTCGGTTAGTTTTCGCACACCCAATTCATAAGGTGTCAAGTCACCCAGTTCGAACTCATTTCTGTGCTTATCGATATATGGGGCGTAGACAAGTTCTACTAAATCTTCCGGACGATTTATCGTTCCATAGCTGGCTGCGTAGCGAATTGCTTGGAGTTCTAACGATTCACTGCGCATACCGATGTCGTCTAAATCACGCTTAATCTCGATCAATACAATGTTACCGCTGTTATCAACAGCAACCAGGTCACTCCTGCTGTTTGCAGTACTGCGCACTTGTTGACCGACGATAAGAATTGACTCTTCTTCATCGCAAAGAATGTCGATATTGCGCCGCAGGATTTCCTCGATATCCCTTTCCTGCATTCCAAGTTCTGCGAATGTAGTTGGATAGATTCTGTCTGTATCGTGGGAAGTTAGTCTATACATCTCATATACCTCCGGCGAGTTGCCACCTATTTCAGATCTTTTTCTAAGAATCCTGCATGCACAATCAGTCTTCGCCACCCCGCATACTAATCCCTTCGCCGTAGATTTTTGGCAGATAATTCTCCGATAGGATGAACTACTGGAACCCTTCTCTGGTGGAAATATGCAGATCACAGCTAAAAGTAGTTGCATTTCTTCTTTCGGTGTGATATATATGTAACAAAGAGTGATGTTTATGTCACAACGAAAGGGAGGTTCAGCATGTCCAAGCACGCCACCAAGTACTTCGGGTTTATCGGCTTTCTGGGGTTCCTCGGCTTTCGCTACTTTGTTACTGGTAATGTCACTGACCTGTGCAACTTCGGCTTTTTTGCCTTCTTCGCCTACTTTTGGATCGCGAAGCTCAATGTCAGCCTTCCCGATGAGCGCTATCGGGAAAACACAACGAAAGCCAAGGCCTTCATCGGAAACCTCGCAAGCATCGAAATGGCGCTTCTGTTTGTGCTGTCCGTGTTCTTTTCCCGCTTTCAAGAGCTGCTAGTCTTCGGAATCACAATTGCATATGCTTCGCTGATCATTGGCTATGCCGTTAAGCTGTACCAACTGGAAGAGACGTGATCACGATGGGTAAGTTCATATGCCACCTGAAGAAATACCGGCAGCTGGCTGGCCTAACCCAAGAGGAACTGGCAGAAAAGGTTCAGGTCAGGCGGGAGACAATCTCCAGACTTGAAGCGGGGAAGTATAACCCATCTCTGAAACTTGCAATCGACATCGCTCGAGCGGTTAACGCACCGATTGAAGATATCTTTGTCTTCGACTAATATCATGAAATAAGTCCACCTCTGATTTCCTAACGGACGTCGGGGTGGACTTCTTTTATCAAAAATATTACAACCAAAGTGATTCGGGTCACAGCAGAAATTCTTGATACATTCTATAATAGCGGTGAGCTTAGGAATTGGTCCAGCCCATTTTGGCTGGCTTTTATTATCGGAAAGGTGCGTGAACCATGAAAGAAAACCTGTTCAAGAGAGAGGAGATGGCCAAGGCCTGGGAAGGCTTTACCCCAGGTAAGTGGTCTGAAGGAATCGATGTTCGGGACTTCATTCAGAAGAACTACAACCCCTATTATGGTGATGCAAGCTTCTTAGAAGGCCCCACTGAGAACACAACCAGCCTGTGGAACAAGGTTGACGAAATGATCCAGACAGAGGTCCGCAACAAGACTATCAACGTGGACTTAGAGAGGTTCAGCGGTATCGACAACTTTGAGCCCGGGTATATCGACCAGGATAAAGAAGTTGTTGTTGGCCTGCAGACAGACGAGCCTCTGAAGAGAATCATGAACCCTTATGGCGGTTTCCGCATGCTCAAGGGTGCTCTGGAAGCCTACGGCCTCGAAATGGATCCAGAACTGGAGTCCAAGTTCAACGAATATAGAAAGACTCACAATCAAGGTGTCTTTGACGCCTACACCAAAGAAATGCGGAAAGTCCGTACAGTAGGCCTCCTCACCGGTCTACCCGATGCTTATGGCCGGGGAAGAATCATTGGTGATTACCGCCGCGTTGCTCTCTACGGTATTGATTACCTCAAAGAGATGCGCATGAAGGATAAGGAGAATCTGACTGGACCGGCTACCGAAGATACAATCCGGCTTCGCGAGGAGTTCACCGAGCAGATCCGCGCTCTTGACGAAATGAAGTCTATGGCTGCCAAGTACGGTTATGATATCAGCCGCCCGGCGCGCAACGCCCAGGAAGCAGTTCAGTGGCTCTATTTCGGTTATCTAGCCGCGATTAAAGAAAATAATGGAGCAGCCATGAGCTTGGGCCGCAACACCGCATTCCTAGATATTTATATTGAACGTGATCTAAAGCGCGGCCTCATTGATGAAAAGCAGGCTCAAGAGCTCATCGACCAGCTCGTCATCAAGCTGCGTCTTGTCCGCCACCTGCGTACTCCTGAATACGACCAGCTTTTTGCCGGCGACCCAACATGGGTAACAGAGGCCATCGGCGGCATGAGCCTGGACGGAAGACCGCAGGTAACCAAGACCGCTTTCCGGTTCCTGCATACTCTGACTAACCTCGGAACCTCCCCTGAGCCAAACATGACCATTCTGTGGTCTGACGATCTACCACGGGAATTCAAAGAATACTGCGCTTATATGAGTATCAAGACTGACTCGATTCAGTATGAAAACGACGATCTCATGCGGCCAATCTATGGTGATGACTACGCCATTGCCTGCTGCGTCTCGGCTATGAGAGTCGGTAAGGACATGCAGTTCTTCGGTGCTCGCGCTAACCTTGCTAAGGCTCTATTGTATGCTATCAATGGCGGCCGCGATGAGATCCGTGTAGATAAGGAAACCGGTGAACCGATGCTGGTTCTGCCTGGTGTCGAGATGAACACTCAGGAAGTTTTGGACTACGACACCGTTCTTGAAACCTTCAAGAAGGTCATGGACAAGCTCGCTGAGATCTACGTCAACACTATGAATACCATTCACTATATGCACGACAAGTACGCATACGAAGCAGGGCAGATGGCACTCCATGATCCATTTGTGCACCGCTACATCGCCTTTGGTATCGCTGGACTTTCTATCGTAGCAGACTCGCTGTCCGCCATTAAGTATGCCAAGGTTAAGCCTATTCGCAATGAGCACGGAATTGCTGTAGACTTCGAAGTCGAGGGTACATTCCCCCGTTACGGTAACGACGATGACCGGGCTGATGAAATCGCTATTAAGGTCAACGAGTACTTCATGGAAGCTCTGCGTAAGCATCCTGCGTACCGCGATGCCGAGCACACCCTGTCTCTCTTGACCATTACTTCAAACGTGGTCTACGGTAAGAAGACTGGTGCAACACCTGATGGACGTAAGAAGGGTGAGCCATTTGCTCCAGGTGCCAACCCGATGAACGGGGCAGATACCATGGGCGCATTGGCTTCGCTGAACTCTGTGGCCAAGCTGCCGTACAAGAAAGTTAACCAAGATGGTATTTCTAACACCTTCACCATCGTGCCGTCGGCTCTCGGCAAGAACCTGGAAGAGCGGGTCACCAACCTGACCAATATCTTGAATGGCTACTTCAACCGGGGTGCTTTCCACGTCAACGTGAACGTACTCGATAGAGAGCTTCTAGTTGATGCCATGGAAAATCCAGAGAAGTACCCCAATCTTACCATTCGAGTCTCTGGTTACGCTGTACGGTTCAACCAGCTCAGCCGTGAGCATCAGCTTGATGTAATTAATAGAACATTCCACGAAACAGTCTAACAGTATTTGAAAGAAAGAGGGGACGTTATGCAGGGATATGTACACTCAATTGAAACCATGGGCCTGGTAGATGGCCCCGGAACTCGGACAATTTTCTTTCTGCAGGGATGCCCCCTCCGCTGCGCTTACTGCCACAATCCAGACACCCAGAAAAGGGTCGGGGGTCAGCTCATGACCCCCGAGGAGATTGTGCAGACCGCAGCCAGATATCGCACTTACTATGGCGAAGAGGGTGGCGTAACCTTTTCGGGTGGAGAACCTCTCCTGCAGGGTAAGTTCGTATATGAAACCTTGAAGCTCCTCAAGGCGGAAGGGTATAATACTTGCATAGACACCTCTGGGTTTGGAAATCCCCAATACTACTCTCGAATCATGCCGCTGGTAGACACTCTCATACTCGACGTTAAAGCATTCGATCAGCAGTCTTTTAAAGAGCTAACACTTATCGACGGCTTTGAGATCTACATCGATTTCCTCAACAACCTAGAAAATTACGGATTCGATGGGCAGATTTGGGTGCGGCACGTCATGGTGCCCGGCCTCACTGACAGCGAAGAAGCCATGGAGAAGTTTGTCAGTATTCTGAAGCCCATTCGTAACAAGGTTGATCGAATGGAGATTTTACCTTATCATACTTCAGGGGTGCAAAAATACGAAGAGCTAGGTATACCCTATCGCTTAGAGGGAGTCGAACCTATGGATAAAGATAGAGCTAAGGAGTTAGAGATTTACGCCAACAAACTCTTTGCTGAAGATCTCCGTAAAGAACGGGCAGAGCAGGAGAAGAGAAGGCTGGAGAAGTTTAGGCAGCTGAAAGAGCGCGAAGTTGCTTCCCCAGATGAAAAAGCAGAGATGTATGAGATTCTGCGCGGACTGCCGCTTCTCAATGATGTGGCAGAAGAAGATGTGGAAGCCGTTTTAAGTGAGGTCATCCTCTCCAACATCAAAGCTGGCGAGCTCATCTTCCAAACCGGCGATGCCCCTGACTTCATGTACCTGATCTATGAAGGACAGATGAAAATCTTCGTCAACACAATGGATGGGGAAGAACAGATCTTCTACATTTACCGTGATGGTGATTTCGTCGGCGGTTTAAACCTTCTGGTTCAGACTCCTTACCGTTATATCGGGCAGGCACTAACTGACTGCAAGGTCGTAGCAATTCCGAAGCATACATTCGATAAATACTTCTGGGATTCACCTGTGGTTCTCCGGAGTGTTTTAGTGAAGAGCTTTGAGAGAATCCGCTGGGCCGAGGAGCTCATTCAAAGGCTTTCTACCAGCAACGCCTCCATGAAAACGGCAGGGTTGCTCCTAAAGCTTGTGAAGAGGCTTGGAGTCGAAACAGATGAAGGTATTCGGCTTGAGCTCTCTATGAGCCGTGAAGAACTGGGTAACTACTCAGGATTGCGGAGAGAGACTATCACAAGAAAGCTCGGCGAGTTCAAAGAACTTGGTTATATCGAACTCGAAGGCAGCCGGGTCATCATCATCAAAGACATCGAGGCTTTGGAAAGCTATGTAATGTAGTTGAAAATATACCCCCACCCATAACGGTGGGGGTTTTGCTACTCTTGATCATTTTAGCCACATCACTTGATAAGGCTCCAGCACCACTTCTTCGTCGAGGTAAACGGTGGTATTGGAGATTAAGTCGGTCTGACGGGGCTTTAGCCCTAATGACTGCCAGTCGACTTCCTTTATTTGAGTATTGCTGCTGATGTTAATCAAGCACAGTATCTGCTCTTCACCTTCGCCCCGGATGAGAGAAAACACTTCTTTACCCAAGTCTAGGATGCGCTGAGATGAGTTAGGATGAAAGGCCTTCTTACTGCGTCTTATTTTCAACAGGGTGCTGTAACCGGTGAAAACAACGTTTCTAAGAGTTCCAGGTTGGTCAAGCTCTGCTTCCAGTTCGGCAAGGTTAAGTTTCTCTCGGTTAATCCGCCGTTTGATGCCGCTTTCCTCAAAGCCTCGAATATAATTTTCGGAACCGAGGAGGCTGTGTACATAGATTCCAGGTACACCCTGTAGGCTCAGCAAAATCGCTTGTGCTGCCAAGAAGCGCTTTGCTTTGAGTGCAGTGCTGTCCGAAGGAGCAGACAAGGCACTTAGGTAATTGATGTTAAGCTCATACGGGCTGAGGCTTCCATCAGGATTCGTCTTGTGGGAAATCAGCCCACCGTGGGCAATGACTTTTTCCAGAACGAATTCGAGCTCAGTGTCATCCAAAATTCCTTGAACAGGCATGACCCCGATGCCATCATGCGAAGCCAAGAAATTAAAGAACGTCGTCTGCGGTGAGCAAGGCTTCAGTTCTGCTGCCCACGTTGTCAGTTTCGCTGAATCCTCTGCCAAGAATGTGTACAGCACGAGGGGAGGCAGGGGGAATTGATACACCATATGGGCTTCGTTAGAGCCGTCCCCGAAGTACGAAATATTGTCCTCATGGGGCACATTTGTCTCCGTAATCAGAATTGTGCCTGGAGCTAGCTCATCCAACACCGCCCGCATTATTTGAATGACCCAGTGAGTCTGGGGCAGATGGATGCAGTTGGTTCCGATTTCTTTCCACAGGTATCCGATGGCGTCAAGGCGAATATACCGGGCACCCCGGCTTACATAAAATAGCAGCAGCTCAATGATCTTTAGCAGTACTTCTTCGTTCTTATAATTCAGATCTATCTGATCCGCGCTGAAGGTAGTCCACACATGTTTAGTTCCCTGAGTAGTCTCTACCGGCGTCAGAAGGGGCAGGGCTCGGGGTCTTGTCACCTGCGACAAATCGATGCCTGGATCGCACTCGATGAAGTATTCGGCGTACTCTGGATCCCCCTGAAGGTAATTCTGAAACCAATCACTCTGGGCAGAAATGTGGTTTACCACTGCATCAAACATTAGATCGAAGCCTTGGGCAAGTACCGCAATATCTTCCCAGGTGCCGAGCTTAGGGTTTACCTGCCAGTAGTCAATTACTGAAAAACCATCATCGGATGAGTAAGGATAGAAGGGTAGAATGTGTACGGCCGACACTAGGTCTTTAAGTCTCGTCATTGCGAACTGGGTTAACGTCCTCAGAGGGGCTTGGTTTTCGTCCAAAATAGAGTCTCCATAAGTAATAAGCATCACATCTTGTTCCGTTAGCCAATGCTGATTGGACAGGGCAGGATGTCGTCTGCGAAAGTCTTCTCCTATCTCCAGCAAACGCTTGTAAGCGGCAGTTCCCCGTTCGTCTCCATACAACAAGCGCAGTTTATGCTCTACTTCTTTCAGTTTCATATGTCCCTCCGCTTGTTATTTTTCAAAAGCTCCCACCCGAATGCTGCTCCAGGCCAAGAAAACCAGCTGCGGCTTAAGACTCGGCCGGTCTGGGCATCGATTGCTTCGGGTAAGATGCCATCTGCTTGTGCGATGCTCAACAGTTTCGCTAGAGTGCTGTTGTAAAGGTCAAAATTTCCTGTCAAACGGCTGTACATCAGCTGCTGCACATCTCCTAAAGGCCACGGGCCGGGGGTGTGGATCGAACCAAGTCCACCAAAGCGGCCAGGATAATACCCTCCATTGTTGTCTTCTGTGAAGGCAAACTCCATGGTGTTTTGCCAAATGTCATTTTCAGGTCCACAGAACCCCCACTCCGGACACAAGGGGGTGGGCAGATCATTGGCATCTTGATAGAACTTATATCTGCCTTTTAGATCAACGGCATAAGCAAAAACAAGCCTACCCTTGTATTCTGCTACCATATGGTTCCAAATAGCGCCTTTTAGCTGGAGCCGTATGTCTGCGAAGCGGGGCTTTTTCGCTGTACCGACCTCACACAGAAGATCCATCTTTTCAAGAGTCCTGAGCCAGAGGAGTTGTGACGAAAAGTGATAGGGCAGTTCTAAAGCATCATCAGCCGGTGTTTCCTCGGTGGGGAGGAACCAGGTCTCAGGATGTGCAAGCTTCAGCAGCTCGTTGACTAAATTTTCCGCTTCCGGATAAAGCTCGACTACCAGGTTCTCATCATTAAATGTCTCCCAGTGCTCTGCCAGTTCGATGATGGGGTAGCACTGCTGATCGAGCTGAAATGTATGGTCCTTCGTTTTGCCATTAGCTAAGTGGGACCGCCCCCAAAACGGGTCCCGTTCTGCCTTTTGAAATAGCCATCGCAGATGGCCCGCAGAAACTTCCTGGATCTGAGTGCGCTGCCTTTCGTCCATTTCATCGTAGAAACGCTGATAATACGAACGCAGGAAGGACGTTTGGTAGTACGAATCACGATTCCAAGAGAGTGGGAGAAGCTGATGATCTGTTAACACGCAGACGGTATCATCGGCAGTGGTTGAGCAGCACGAGAGGATATAGTCTAGATTGCGCAGGATGATATAGTCTGTCTTGTTCTGTGCAGCGGCTTCTACAAGGCTGCACGGAAAGCTTTTTGTTTTCTCTTCCAAAGCCTTGATTATCGCTTCAGGTTCAACTTTGGGAAAATCACAGTTTTCCCAAAGTTGATAAACAGCCACCAAAGCTGTACCCTCTCCAGGGGGAATGGTGAGCTTATATATTGTGCAGTTGCTGCTAGTCGGGCTGTACTCTTCGAATTCACCCAGAAGCTTGGCAGTCAGGACTGCGGGCAGATTGGGGTTTTCTAACTTAAACTGACCGTGTTCAGGCCCTATGGAATAACGCAAGTCTGGTTGTGGAGGAATAATCGGCCCTCCTTCGGTCAGCTGCCCATAGGCCGCCCGGCTGAGATGAGTCTGCAAGCTGAAGCGCAGACTAATCTCTTGTACGGCTGCGCTGTCATTGCGAAAAAGCGCCACCTGATACAGCACATCGCCACCTTGGTGAGGACTTCCCCAAGTGAAGGTCTTGAAGTTCAAACCGCCTGCTTGACCTTGGACGAAGGGGATGCAGCCACCTAACCAGGAGTAAGATAGGTTGCTCAATGGTTCATTTATGAGCAGCCCGAAGCCTTCCTGATTTAGGTCCGCAAGCTGCCATCGATACCACCGGACAAAAGCAGGATCATAGTATTTGTCCGGAGGAAACTGGGGAAGGGTGTTTACCACAATCCACCCGTGGTCCCGGTGGTACGTGCTGATTGATAACAGCTCCCCAAACTTCCCTAAGCTTGCCACTAGAGTGCCTGTCCCTGTGTCTAGGGGTTTATCAGGTGTCTCTGCGGTAAGTGGTACGTGTTTCTTGTTTTGAATTACTGTGGTGATCGAATCATGAAGCTTCTTGTACATTCTTCTCTCCTCGAACTGTAATCGCCCATTCGGTCTGCGGATCGAAGAAACGCAGTTTATCTTCCTTCCATTTAAGAGTCACGTTCTGATCGATTTCAACAGGAACACTCGGTTCAACGGAAACCTTCAGGGTACGGTCATCCATATCAATTGTGAGAAGCTTGTGGTCACCTAAGAGCTCGACAACGCCAACCCTTCCTCTTGCACCATGAACTCCATCTGCATCTCGTGGGATTACCTCGATGTTTTCTGGACGAATACCGATAATAACCCGATCTAAGCTGCCGATTTTTTCCTTAAGCTGTGGAGGTACAGCTGCTGTGAATCCTCGTCCTTTGAGGACAAGTTCGCCTCGTTCATCTGTCGTAACATCGCTGTTCATGAAATTCATTGGTGGACTTCCGATGAAACTACCGACGAAAATGTTGGCTGGGTTATCGTAGATTTCAATTGGGGCATCACACTGCACGATCATCCCTTGGTTCATGACTGCAATGCGGTCGCCCAAACTCAAAGCCTCAACCTGGTCATGAGTGACATAGATGGTTGTGGATTTGATATCATGGTGCAGGCGTTTCAGTTCTGCTCGCATCTCGAGTCTGAGCAGGGCGTCTAGGTTGCTCAGAGGCTCATCCATAAGAAGCACTTCTGGTTCAATAACAAGGCTGCGTGCTACCGCAACACGCTGACGCTGCCCACCAGAGAGCTGAGAAGGGTAGCGGTCTAGGAGGTTGTTGAGATGGAGCAGTGCTGCAATTTGCTGGATCTTCTGTTTAGCCTTCGTAGGGTCGGCCTTTTGGATTTTCAAGCCAAATCCAATGTTCTGAGCAACTGTCATATGGGGAAAGAGGGCATAGCTCTGAAAGACCATCCCGATTCCCCGTTTTCCTGGAGGCAATTCGGTCACATCGCGATCGCCAATATATATGCGGCCCTCGTCAATGCGCTCGAGCCCGGCCACGGACCGCAGCGTTGTTGTCTTGCCGCATCCGCTGGGGCCGAGGAGGACCATAAATTCTCGGTCTTTGACCGTCAAATCAACATTGTTCACGGCCACTACATTTCTAAATCTCCTTACTACCTTTTCAAGGCGCAGTTCGGCCACGATTGTCCCTCCTACTTATTAATGGCTACGCCCCACATATTGAGGAGCCGCTTGCGGATAATGAAAATGAAAACCAAGGCGGGAATAGTCATGAAGAAGCCTCCCGCAAACTTGAAGTTCAGAGGTGAGGCCTGCAAAGTTGCCATGATGTGCGCCGGCAGCGTGCGATTCTGCACCGAGAGCACAGAGGCAGCGTAGACCTCGTTCCAGGAAACCACAAAGGTAAAAATGGCTGCGGCCACAAGCCCTGGTGTTACCATCGGCAGACAGATGCGTACAAAGGCTCCCATCCGGCTGCAGCCTAGAGTCATGGCGGCCTCTTCTAAGTCGTAAGGAATCTTCATGAAGAGGCTGGTGGTGGTAAGCACCACAAAGGGCAGTGCTAATGAGACATGCATTAGGGAAATTCCCAAGAGTGTATCATACAGGTTGAAGTTGATATACATAATTGCCAGCGGGATAGCCAGCAGTGATGTTGGGAACATGCGAGTCATTAGAATTCCCAGGCGAAAGGCTTCTCGGCCTCTAAACTGGAAGCGTGCGAGGGCATAACCTGCCGGCGCTCCAATCAAGAGTGATATACCGATCGTAATCAGAGCTACAAAAATACTGCGCAGTGTAGCATCGATTACTCCATAGGCGTTGGCAAAATACATAAAGCTTTCTAAGGACAACTCCTGTGGTATAAAGGTGCGCGGCCAGCTGTACAGCTCGCTGCGGCTTGTAAATGCAGCTAAAGCTATGAGTATTAGGGGAATGAGGGTCCACAGAGCCATGAGCCCTGCCGCTGCATAAAACAAAATTGCACCAAGTCTGCGGCGTGCTTGGGCCACTTACATCACCCCCAGCTGTTCTTCTTTGGTTTTGAGCAGGAGTAGGTAACTCCAGGTAACTACCACTGACAAAACCATCAGTATTAGTGCATAGGCTGAAGCGATGTGTTCGTTGCGGATAGCTGCATACCAGTGGTAAGATTCTGAAGCCAGTACAGGCAGCAGTCGGCCTGCTAAGACTACAATCGGCCCGAAGACCTGGAAGGCTAATATTGTGCGCATGATCAGCGCTGATTGGATGCTTGGCTTTAAGAGAGGCAGTATAACGTAGCGTACTTTCTGCCACCACGTACAGCCAAAGATGTCGGCAGCTTCTAGGTAATCTTTCGCAATCATCTGGAGGCCTGACAGCAGCATTACCATCACCAGCGGCGTAGCTCGCCAGACTTCTGTGATAACTACGGCAGCAGCCAGCCACTCAGGACTGCGGCTCGACAAGTACAACATTGGCCGCTCTAGGATGCCTACGTTATGGAGCAGGCTGTTTAAATAACCGCGCTCAGTGAAGATAGACAGCCAGATAATTCCAGCGGCTAGATCGGAAATCCCTAAAGGTATGGCATAGATGTATAAGAGCAGGGTTGAGCCTGGACGCTGTGTGTTGATCATCAAAGCGGCCAGAAACGCAACAACAAGCTGAATCGGGATGATGAATATAGCCAGCTTGAGAGTGTTCTTGACGGCATCGGCAAAGTAGATGTCATCTACTAACCGTCTAAAATGGGCTAGAGTAAAATCGCCACCGCTGCTTCGGAAGGCTGTCCCGATCACCTGCACTAAGGGAACAAAGAAGAATAGAGCTAAGAAAATTAAGGTGGGTGCCAGCAAGACATAAGGCAGTTGGATTCTTCGCATCAGCTTCACAATGTCACCCTCCAAAGAAGGACGGGGAGGCAGGAACGCCTCCCAGTGCCCAAGTATTGACTACGGCTGTGGATAATCCGCACCGGTAGCTTCGAACAGCTCCAGCAGGCGGCTTGCCTGTCTTGCTAGAACGGTGGGAATATCCTGGCCGCGTATAACAATAGCTTCGAATGCGTCTTTATAGCAGGGTACGAACTCGCCGTCCCGCTCGCCTAATCCCACAGGGAGAAGGGAGACCAAGGCATCGGGTGCACTAGCTTGAGCTGCTACAGCATCGGCTAACAGTTTGTTGGCGCCTTGGGGTACATAATCGGATGCTTCAATGGTTGTTGGGAAAAAGCCAGTTCCCTCAAGTACGACTACCTGAGTTTCTGGGTGTGTGAGATGGTCGATCAGCTGCCAGGCTAAATCGAAGTTTTCCACGCTCTCGGGGATTCCCAGGCCGTTGATTACTGTAATGAACGCACGGCCGTGGGGCCCAGCTGGAGATGGGAAGAGTACAAAGTTGTCTGGGAACTCGCGGATTGCTGGCCCTAAACGGGCAGTATGATCCCAAGCGACCCATACTTCTTCTAAGAGGAGTGGGTCCGACATGTTTTCATAAATGGCCGAGCTGGGATGACTGTACTCCCACAATTCAACGAGGTATTCCCACATTGCGATTGCTTCAGGGGAGTCGAACTTCTGCACCTGGTGGCCGGTGAAGGCTGGATAGAGGTAGCCATGGAGCATCCGGCCGAACAAGCCCTGCGGGCCTGCAGGAAGACCGAACTTGGCCGTACCGGTCGCTTCATACATGTTCTTGGCCCATTCCAAGAGCTCATCATAGGTAAGTGCATTCAGGTCGGCATCGGCTGGCAGATATTCCAAAGCCTTCTTGTTGGCTGCCATCAGATAAGTAGCTTGTGTCCAAGGGACATAAATTTGCTTGCCATCGACTTGACCGAGCTTCACCAGCTCAGGGATGAAGGTACGGCCTGGTAGAGTGGCTGGGTCTGGTAGTTCTGCTGGGATGCCTTCTGCTAAGAGTGCTGGGAAATCTCCATGGAGTGTGCCGAAAACATCTGTGTTAGCGCGGCCAGTCCGCACTTCTACCTGCAGTCTGCTGTAGAATGGAGCATAGTCTTCGGCAATCATGTTGACGTCGATTCCTGTTTCCTCAACAAACGGGCCAAGGACCTCAGTCCGGAAAAACTGCTGTTCTTCAATGGGTCTAAACTGGGTTGTGGCAAAGGTGACTTCTTCTGCCAAAACTCCACTGGTGAGAACCAACAAAGCAACTATGGACAGCACAAGCATTTGCATGGAACGCAACAGTTTCACAGTCTTACCTCCCTTAAAAATTTCTTATTACTAACTCCTAACCAAAGACAAGCATCAGTTTCCCGCTATATCCCTCCTTCCGCAGTTTTTTTGCTGATATTAAGGTTCAACACAGACTGCCGCATGACCAACTCATAGGGCAGTTCGCGCTTGAGGTCGGTTATTTCTTGCCCTTCCATCTGATGGACAAGAATAGATGCGCTCTCTTGACCCACCTGGAAGCTGGGCTGAGCTAGCGTCGACAACCTGGGCGTGACTAAAGAGGCTAATTCTATTCCATCGAATCCACAGACGGAGATCTCTTCTGGAACCCTGATGCCCCGTTCTTGAAAAGCTTGCATAGCGCCAATGGCCATTAAATCGCTGAAAGCGTATACAGCCGTTGGCCTGGTATCCCAGCGGTCTAGGATGGTTGCGGCTGCTTGATAGCCAGATTCAACCGAATAATCACCTTCTATTACGATGGACTCGTCAAACTCTTGCTGTGCAGCCATGTATGCAAGGCGCACTCCCTGCAGTCGTTCGCGGCTGATGGTCAAGTCGCCTTCAGGACCGCTGATAACAGCAAGACGCTCGTGTCCAAGAGCGAACAGTTCCTGCACAACGGAGAAGCTTGCTTCCAAGTTGTTGATGTATACACAGGGCACATCAGGTTCAGTAGAATAGCCATACGCGAGGACGTAGGGAATACCCAGCTGACGTACTGCCATGATATATTCGCTCGAAACGTGTGGAGTGCTGATTACAAGTCCGGATACGTTGTACTTGTTGAGCTGGTTAAGGAACTTGATTTCTTCCGAGACGCCTCCATCGCTGTCGAATACGATCATAGAGTAGCCGTGTTCTCGCAAGACAGATTGGACGCCTTTCACCATCTGTCCTAACGTAGGGTTGATCACACTCGATACGAACACTGCAACTGTCTTTGCCTCTT
>CALKAR010000237.1 GCA_937988745.1 uncultured Peptococcaceae bacterium | reverse complement strand
TTTTTGGCCACGAAAAGTCCCCACGGTACCCATACCACACCTAGAGTTAACGCTCGTCACACGGTATCGTGCTTGCTAGCTATCTTCGGTCTGCTGTGGAGGAGTCAGCCGATGGCGCACCCGATAGCTGTCTCCCTTGAGTGAAATCACATGTGCGTGATGTAGGAGACGATCGAGAACTGCAGCCGCTGTGGCTGGCTTATCGAACAGATCTCCCCATTCACTGAAGTCCAGGTTGCTCGTTACGATGAGCGAGCGCTTCTCATAAGCCTTTGCGACCAGTTGGAACAGAAAGTCCGAGCCGGTTTGGCCGAGTTCAAGAAACCCCAGTTCATCGAGGATGATCAGGTCGTGGCGTAGGATACGATTCATCGTCTGTGTCACAGTATCGTCCGCCAAGGCCTTGTAGAGTCGATCAGTAAGGTCGTGTACGGTGCTGAACATCACTCTGTAACCCGCATTCACTGCTTCGACTCCTAATGCTATGGCCAAGTGGGTCTTCCCAACGCCAGGCGGACCCAAGAGCACAAGGTTCTCCCTGCGCTCGACAAAATCGAGCTGTGCTAGGTCGAGGATGGTCTGGCGGCGGACCGAGGTTTGGAAGCGAAAGTCGAAGCCGTCCAAGGTACGCAGGAACGGGAAACGAGCTGCCTTAAGCCGTTTTTGACGCTGGGTCTCCTCTCTGGCTATCACCTCCTGTTCAACGATGTACGCGATGAAGTCGAGATAGGATGGTTCCTCTTCCAATGCCAACTCGTTCAGTTCATCCAGGCTCTCTCGGAGCCGACGTAATTTGAGTCGTTTCAGACCTGTCTCTAGGACTTCTCGTTCGGCGGGAGGGAAGGTACGGATCATTGCCCGCCACCTCCGTAGTAGCTAAGATCACGCTGCTCTACGCCCACGGCAGCCATAGCAAGCTCATTCGGCCGCTCTCCCACCTTGAGGGACGGAGTTCGAAGGGTTTGAGGTGCTTTTTCTTGCCGTTCAAGTATGCGTTTGAGCCGCCCGTAGCCGAAGACCTGGAAGCCAATGCTCCTCTGCATGGCTTGCTCCAGTGCATCATCGCTATAGCGCTCGGCCAATGCAACGATCTGTTCCATCTGCTCCCGAAGGTTGCCGGGACCATGCTGGCTCAATCCTCTCAGGTATTCCTTGGCTGAAGGAGCCAATGCCTCGAAACCAGCCTGTAACGGGTGCCTAGCTCTTTCAGGCTTTCGCATGTGCGCCGGGTAATGGCGATCTTCAATGCGCCGATGCCCCCGGCCTGACATAAGTGCGATCGTGTCGACGACCTCACCGTCATGAAGTAGCTCAATACGATCGTCGAAGCGTCGATAGCGCACCTTCCTCTGCGCAAAGATAGGTGGCACCGAGTACTGATTCCCCTCTACCGAGATCAACTGCGTCTTGGTCGCTCGGCGCTCCTCGATAATGAATAGGGGCTCGGTCACGTTCAACGGTTTGAGGTACGCCCGTTCCTGCTCGAGCCGGTCAAACGGCACCTCGCCGGTGGTTGCGTGCACCTTGCGGTTTGCCACCTCATTGCACCATTGAAGAGCTTGGGCGTTGAGATCCGCCAGCCCGGAAAAGTCGCGGCCGTAATAAAACCCACGCTTGACATACCCAATGGTCGATTCGACCTTGCCCTTGGATTCTGGGTCATTCACCCAGCAAGCCTTTGGCTGAAATCCGTATGTTGCGGCCATGCGCAGCAGATCCTCGTTATAGCGGGCCGCGCCGCCGACTCGCTCGGCTACGACCGTCTTCGCATTGTCAAAGACCACTTCACGCGGTACCCCGTTGATGTAACTCAAGGCACGATGCATGCATCCTAGAAACGTTGCCATGTTCAGCGACGTGATGAACTCCACGTAACGAACCCTCGACCACGCCAGAGTGAACGCGAAGCAATAGAGGGGGAGTTCCGCGCCGTCGATTGAGATCCGCCCCATGTGTCCCCAGTCTACTTGGGCCTGTTCACCTGGGAGAGTTTCGAAGGGTTTATACTCTCGCTTCTTCTGGGGGCGGACCTCGGCCACTGCACGCCTCACGCTTCGCCTTGATCCTTCGTATCCCATGGCCACAATCTCTTGGTAGAGGCGCTCAGCTGAAAGTTGAGGCCACTTCTCAAGTCGCTCTGTGATATAATCCATGTACGGGTCGATCTTGCGCTGTCGCTTTTTGTATCGAGGTGTTTCGGGCTCTTCCGTCGGCCCATCCCAGTACTTGGCGACTGTCTTGCGATCGACGCCTACTAGTTCCGCAACGTCGCACTTATACAAACCTTCGTCACGTAGTCTTCGGATATCCACGATTGTCCCCACCTTGATCAGTCTTGCTCACTCCCGGTAGTCAATGGTTTTGACTGTTACCCACGAGCTACGCAGGGAGTGGGCTTTTTTCCTACTTCCTGACCATTTTTGGGGATTTTTCGTGGCCATTTATGACCATTTTAGCCTGGCCACTGACACAAGGCGGCGATAATAGAGCCAAAACCCGTTGTGATCCCAA
>CALKAR010000236.1 GCA_937988745.1 uncultured Peptococcaceae bacterium | reverse complement strand
TCTGTATTAACGAAGCGCTGGCATTGACCCTGAGTGATTTTTCTCTGGTGCCGCCCTATCCCTTTGTGCAGCTTGCCACGCTCAAAGGGGTTTGAGGTCCAACCGTACGAAAACGTACGGTAAGAGGAAAATTATCGTCTGAAAAATCGATTAGTAGACAAGAAAGTCCGTTAAGTGCCAATTTTCGATTAAAAAGACACCGTTTTGATGGCGTTTTCCAATGTACATTATGTTTCGATATATCAGACAGTTACTTCACTAACGTACGTTTTCGTTCTATTGGCCTTCAGACCCCTAATCCTGACGAACGCCGTCGCCACTGTAATACATAACACCTAAGGCAAATTGGGCGCGGGCATCCCCTTGCGCTGCCGCTTTTTCATACCACTCGCGCGCTTTTACGTAGTCCTGACGAATGCCTTCGCCATTGGCATACATACCACCCAACAAAAACTGAAAAAAGGCACTCCCTTTCTCTGCCTTCTCCACTACTAATTGAATCGACTCTTGTGCCCTAACTCCTCCTCCTCCTCCTCCAACAACAAGTACCACGCTCAGCAAACACCCCAGCCATACTCTCCTCATCCCTCACTCCTCGTTAACCCTTTACATAAAATTCCTATTTTATGCGGCTTTTACCTTATATGTAGAAACCCTAAAAAGCCCCACTTGGCACCGAGTCCGAGTGGGGCTTTTACACATACAAAGTCGGGGTTTTGTCTAGGTTTTTGACATAATCCGCATAATGTCAAGTTTCTGTATGGTAAAAAATGACAGCTATTTATGTTTAACTCGAGACTAACTTTTCCTTTATTGAACATATTTACTCATACCCCTACGTATTAAAGCTTATACTCTTAAAGACGTATCAAATTAAAGATGTATAAAAATAAAATATGATACGTAAAACTTATAACTCAAAAGGAAATCCTATGCGGATCAAAAAATTACGTCCAACCTTAGCAGCAACGGCTATCGCTGTAGCTTTATTTGCTCCCACGCTAAGCCAAGCTTGCACCTCCTTACTTTACAAAGACGCCAATAACGTGCCCTATTCTGGACGTACTTTAGAGTTATCCATGGAGTTGCCTTACGAAGTGAATTTCTTCCCTGTTGGCACCTCTTTTTCATCCAAAGCCGATGATCACGATGCGCTCAATTACAAAACTAAAAATGCCTTTGTAGCGATTGGTATTACCATGCCTAATACGGACGACAAGGTGGCCATTGAAGGCATTAACGACAAAGGCATGACTTTCAGCATGCTGTCTTATAATGATGCCGAGGGTCCAGCAGACTCAGCACAAAAAACCATTGAAGTACTGGCTGCTGTGGATTTAGGCTCATGGGCTTTATCGCAATTTAATACCGTTAAAGAAGTTAAAGAGGCATTAGAGAAACAACCTGTATTAGTTACTGAATTATTTGATAACCCCAACTTCAAAACACCCTTTCACTATGCCTTGCACGACGAAACAGGCCATTCCATTGTGATTGAGTATAGCGACGGCAAGCAAAACGTGTACGATAACCCCGTAGGTGTTATGACGAACGGCCCTGCCTTTTCTTGGCACATGACCAACCTAAATAATTACACTAATTTAAGTAATAAGGATCATTCCAGTCTAGAGCTCAGTGGCCTAAGCTTTCAACAGCCCGACTCCGGCATTGCTACCTCCGTACTGCCCTCTTCTAATACCTCTGTAGATCGTTTTGTACGTGCTGTGTATTACTCTCACTTTGCTGAGAAAGTCAGTAACCCTGATGAAGCACTACTTACTTTATCTCATGTAATGAATAATTTTGATCGTCCTCGTGGTATTACTATCGATAAAATGACAGTAACAAATATTGAAGGTATTCCTATTCCTCCTGTGGCGAATGAGCCTGGATACGAAAGCGAATACACCTCCTGGACGACCTTAATGGATATTAAGCGTAAAACCATGCATGTACGCACCTATGACAGCCTTAATTACATCAGCTTTGACCTCAATGAGTTATTGCAAAGCGATACTGCTAAATCTATAAAACTAGCAGGCATTAAAGGTGGTAGTGTGAATGGTAGTAACGTATTGCTATCGGCTGATTAATTCTATGCGATACCCATTATTCTTTTTAAAAAGTATAGGGGCTATCGCTTTGTTAGACATCATGAGGGACGCAGTGATCGCCGAAATTTCGACACAACTGTTAGAGGTGCTTAGTGTCATTGAGCGCCATCTGGAGCCGACGTTGCTGGCCGTGCATTTGTACGGCTCCGCAGTGAATGGCGGCCTGAAGCCATACAGCGATATTGATTTGCTGGTTACTGTGACTGTAAGGCTTAATGAAACAACGCGGCGAGCTTTGCTCAACGACCTTCTGGAGGTTTCGACTTTCCCCGGCGAGAGTGAGGCTCTCCGCGCTATAGAAGTCACCATTGTCGTGCACGACGACATCATTCCGTGGCGTTATCCAGCTAAGCGCGAACTGCAATTTGGAGAATGGCAGCGCAATGACATTCTTGCGGGTATCTTCGAGCCAGCCACGATCGACATTGATCTGGCTATCTTGCTGACAAAAGCAAGAGAACATAGCGTTGCCTTGGTAGGTCCAGCGGCGGAGGAACTCTTTGATCCGGTTCCTGAACAGGATCTATTCGAGGCACTAAATGAAACCTTGAAGCTATGGAACTCGCAGCCCGACTGGGCTGGCGATGAGCGAAATGTAGTGCTTACGTTGTCTCGTATTTGGTACAGCGCAGTAACCGGCAAAATCGCGCCGAAGGATGTCGCTGCCGACTGGGCAATGGAGCGCCTGCCGGCCCAGTATCAGCCCGTCTTGCTTGAAGCTAGACAGGCTTATCTTGGACAAGAAGAAGATCGCTTGGCCTTGCACGCTGATCAGTTGGAAGAATTTGTTCACTACGTGAAAGGCGAGAGCACCAAGGTAGTCGGCAAATGATGTCTAACAATTCGTTCAAGCCGACGCCGCTTCGCGGCGCGGCTTAACTCGAGCGTTATGCATTAAGGGGGAGTCAGTGCTCGAACCAGTAGTTCAGGAGGAAGCCACGGGATGCGGAATCGCGTCGGTTGCCAACATTCTGGGCAAGACGTACTCAGAGATGA
>CALKAR010000235.1 GCA_937988745.1 uncultured Peptococcaceae bacterium | reverse complement strand
CTAACACATAGTCAGTTGCAAAGAATATGGCAACGACAAGGACAACGGGGATCATATAGCGTTTGAAATTCATCGACAACAATTTTCGAGTCGGGTGCATTTTTAATCACCTAGAGTGGGCATGGACAGATTACCGCTGAAACTATGTATTTGGCGGAAGACGGCAAAAAAAGACACTGTTTCTTATTTTAAATCAATTAATTTGAATGTCAACGACCTAAAGGTTATTTTTTCCAGAATGCAGTGAAAAGTTCTTCATATCAAAGGAATTAACGTATTCACGAGGAATATAAGCTGTTGCCTTAATGTTTCGGGAAATAATGTACTGTTAGGTGGAATTCCGCATGAACCGTTAGCATGGTTCTTGGAGCGGCAGTACAAAGCCATGCCAAAATGTACTTGGGCAAGAAAATACTTCAGGACTGATGGAAATGGAAATGGAGATTAAAGATCTAAAGATTACCGATGAGCGATATATCTTAGAGGCGGCACAGTTATTGGTTGACTGTTTTAAAGAAAATTGGCCTGATGCCTGGCCTGACTTAGAGTCTGCCCTAAAAGAAGTACAGGAATGTTTAGGTGATGATAGAATTTGCCGCATCGCTGTGGACGAACATGATCGTGTTATTGGCTGGATTGGTGGGATCAGCCAGTACAGGGGCAATGTTTGGGAACTGCATCCCCTAGTGGTTGAACCAAACCATAGAAATCGTGGTATTGGTACGATGCTGGTAAAGGATTTAGAAGCACAGGTAAGGATGAGAAACGGCATCACCATTTATGTGGGAAGTGATGATGAAAATGGCATGACATCCTTGGCTGGGGTTGATCTCTACGATAATCTGCCAGAGCGGATCCGCAATATTAAGAATTTAAAAGGCCATCCCTACGAATTTTATCTTAAATTGGGATTCAAGATCGTTGGCGTTCTACCGGATGCAAATGGCTTGGGCAAGCCGGATATATTTTTGGCCAAACGGGTGGTCAGCTATAAATAGGTATGAGAAAATTACGGCTCCCTAGTGCTGGGGGCCGTTCTTAATAAGAAAGGCCCCTTGCGGAGCCTTTCTCTGAAATGATTTAATGCTCTTCTGTATCGCGATCTCTTTTGCGAAACCTTTGGGCTTCTACGAACTCAACTTCGGTTTGGTTAGTGGTATCATAAATATTGCGGCTTCTTCCCACCGCATAACCAATGATGCTGCCTAAAACCACAGGCATCCCCAAGTTCATGCCCACCATCTCAATCAGCATCACCGCGGCTGCAATCGGCACATTTGCGATCGAGGCCAAACTGGCCGCCATTCCCGACACAACCAAACTTGCTGTCAGATTAGGATCCCCTCCTGCTGCAAGCCCAGCTAACCAGTTGCCGGAAACAGCCCCGATAAACAACGCAGGAATCACTAAACCTCCGCTTCCTCCTGAACCAACGGTAAACGAAGTTGCCAGTATTTTACCAACCAACAGTGCCAGCAGCAGTACCCATGATTGGGATTCTACAATTAGTTCCTGGATTACTCCCGACCCTGTTCCACCTACCGCCGGCACCCAAAGGAGCACTAAGCCAGTTAAGATGCCTCCAATGATGGGCCGCGGAAACGGAAAAGCAATTTTCCGCATCTGGCGCGTAATGATGGCAAAAACAACCATAAATAAGTAGGCAACTGCGCCGCTGATTAATCCGGAGATAATATACCAAGGCACATGAACAACATCGGGTAGGTAATCAGGGATCATAAACAGTGGTGTTCCTGAGGCAAACCTGCAGTAGGCTGCAAAGCCCATAGTGGAGGAAAGGACAGCCGGGAAAAGATCATGGTAATGCAGTGAAGTCCGGTATAAGACCTCAACAACGAAAATCCCTCCCCCTAAAGGAGACCGGAACACAGCTCCAACCGCACCGGCAGCACCACAGATCGCGAGCAGGCGGAAATCATCATCATTGAGGAACTTCTCAATAAATGGAATGCGCGTTAATCCTTTTGCTAAACTGCCGCCTATCACAACCATAGGGCCTTCAACGCCGCCGCTCCCTCGAAATCCTAAAGTAGCGGCAGTGGCCGCAATCTTGCTGAATAAAGTCCGAAAACGCATTTCACCATTATCGATATTGACAGCATAAAGATAGCGGTTTGTACCCGAACCAGCTGCCTGCTGATCCCAGTAGGCATAAATCAAGACTATCAGCGCTGCTCCAACTGCCGGGGAGAGCCACACAGGTATGTTTGTGCTTAGGTCTGTCACAAAATCAATCGCATCGTTTAATACAACTGCCGACAATCCACCACCTATGCCGACTAACGCAGCTAAAAACAACCATTTCGCCATGTAGCGGCTGACATAAAAAAAGGAATTCTGCATCATTTCTCTCCTGGTACATCAAATCATTTTAAATTAGACTAATTGTCCAACCGTCGCTGAGTTCCTGCCTCTACTTAGGATTATTATCCCCTAAATGTGGGCAATTTCTTCTGCAACTTCACTCACTGTTTTTCCGGTGGTGTTTATCTTTATCGTATCTAACGGGTGATAGAGTGGAATTCGGGCAAGGCTGCGCTCGATGATATCCGGTTTTCTTTTACCGGCTGCAATATCTTTTGTGAGGCGTGCACGTAGTTCTTTTTCTTCACAGATTAGAGAAATCGCCTTGACTTCGCAGTTCGCCGTATTAAGCTTGCTTAGAATTGTATCAATTATTGACTGTTCGTGCATTACCCAGCAAAAGATGATGTTATCGTAGGCGGAGCAGCGAATAAACTGATTCAGCAAAAAGCAGATATTCTCCATCACCATCTTTTTGGTTTCTTCAGTTACATGAAACGGGTGTGCGTACCAACACCAGTCGCCGTCGAGGAACACGCTATTATTAAGTCTGACTTTAAGTTCTTGACAGACCGCCGTTTTTCCGACACCCATTGTGCCTCCGATTAGATACAGTCGTTTCATTGGTCTAAACGGTACCCCCTAGGCCTTTAGATTTTCATTTTCATGTTACGGGAACTTCCGTCCCACTCTGCAGTTCCTGTGACCACAAAGCCAACTTTCTCGTAAATTTTCCTGGCGACCACATTTAACTGATGAACCCAGATCAAAATCTCATTATACTTTCTTTCAGCAGAGAGCATTTCTAAAGCACGTTTAACTCCCTCAGTCCCATACCCTCGTGTTCTGGCCGGTCCAGAATAACTATCATTCGCACCATTGATTCATCATTAAAAATTCCATATGCAGTGGCAATGTAACGCAAAAACGCACCTTACCTATCATAGTAGGGTGCGCTTCCGATCCATAAACCTAAGCCCCGAGTAACATAGGAACCGCGGCATGTGGAGGAACGATGAACTACTGAAACAGATCCCGGATGTCCTAGTTGTCTCTACTAGTAGGACACCGCTACCTCTCTGAAGCCGTCACCGTACTCGGTAACCAAAGATTCTCCGAGCCTTACCAGTTCTGTCTGGCGTTTATTTAGCTCTGTAATAACCTCGTTGGCCTGCTTCACATACTGCTCCATATCACGCTTTTTCTGCTCATGCTCCTCGATAAGGCTTCTGATGATCTCGTCGTAGTTCAAGACATATTTCTCTATACTGTACACAATAATGTCATTTAGTTCTAACCGCTTAAGAGCAATCATTTTCTCAAGATGAGGATAGAGCTGATCACTCAATTGATCATCGATCGCCCTTGAAATAGAGCGGTAAAACTTGCCCCTAACGTTTTCTATGGGTGGCCCAAATAGGCTGCCGAAAAACGAGCCCACTAATCCACCAATTATGGTTCCGATGCCAGGAAAGATCAGAGATCCCAAAATGGCTCCCCCAGCCATCCCGAGTCCTAATCCGGCGGCCTCGGTACCCATGGCTTCACTCACCTCTTCAAGAGCCGTGTTCGTGGAAACTTCTACCCGCAGGATCGGACGGTTTCCCACGCTCACATTCCCTAACGTAAGACGATCTAGTGAATACTGCTCTTCAAAGCGTTCTTCAAACTGCCTGAAAACCGCTTTGAGCAGTTCGTTAAGTTTGAGGCTGAACTTTGCTGATGCCGTTCGAAGAGCTGCATCTCGTGTACTGGCATACTCCCTCAGGAGCTCTGCGATAGGGCCTTCGCATCTTTCTTTAAGCTCTTGCGTTGAGTTCGCGAGTTCGAGGCTTGCCTTAATGCGATTCTTGTACTCGGTCACAACAGGCCGAATGGATTCTCGGTAAAGGTTCAAGTAAGCGTCTTCATCGTATATCTCTTCTAGGTTTTGGAAGACCTCGGGCTTTTGCTCCTCTACGAAGGCCCTAATGTCTTGAATCTTATGAGATTGCAGTTCTTGCAAACGCTGATAATATGTTTGCAGTGCAGCATGAGCCCGTTCTGAAAGGAGCTCCATTACACTATGTTCCACCTTAAGAAGGTGGCGAACCATGATAATATCCCGGTTCCGGGTCACAAGGTCAATTACCGCCTTGATCGCTTCATAGAACGTCTTCCCTTCGCGGGACTGGGGCGCCCGGAGAGCGCGCAGAGGGCTGACCGCCAAGACCTTCGGTTCGTAAATACCTGTATGCTGCCGAATTTTCTCGAGGATTACTTCGATAAGCTCTTGAAGTTCCTCATCATCACCTGCGAGGTCCGTTTTGGTAACGACAAAGAGGATTTCCCCACTGATCTTTTCCAAACGTTCGCGGACGAACTCCAAATCCGACAAGGCCCCGGCCTGATCAGCAGGACACAAGAACATACAGGCATCTGCCTCATTATTAATAACATCTAAAGTGATCTGAGTATGTTCCTCTTCCGCTGAGATACCAGGGGTGTCGATGATGGTTAAGCCTTGCCGGAGGTTCTGGGAAGGATACTCCAGCCGCACTCCATCAACGATACCTGTATAGTCATGCGGTTCTTCACCCCGAGCAGCAGCAGTGTATTGGGCAATGAGGGCTCCGCCAATGCGCTTATCCTCTTCTGAATTCATCACGAAACTGCGTCGAACACCCTCTGATTCCTTGAGATGGTGTACCTCGATCTTTTGCTGGGCCAGCTTCAGGCCAATCCAATATAGTCCAGGCTGCTGGACGGTGATGCGATGAATCAATTGAGGAGGAACAAAATGTCGAGTTTCTATAATATATGGTGGAATGCGTCTTAATCGGTTCAACAACATATGCAGCATCGAACGGGGTTCGCGACGCTTTTTATACACCACCGAATAGCGACTATTGAGGTAATCCCAGTCGCAGCCTAGCTTCAAGCCGTATTCGCCGGTGAGAAAGATATCCTTCAGCATTACCTCTTGCTCTACGTTTCTACCAGTGACCTTAACCGTTGGTAACTTGTCCTCCGGGAGAAAGAGGCAGTCGTGATCGGTCGCCGCCCGATTACCCAGCCCGCTGTAGCAAAACTCAACGGAAGTCCCGGGTACCCAGATATGGATTGTATCTGTATGGATCGACCTACCGTTCACATGGATTTCATAACGAAACTCACCCGTATGGTGAAATACGTGCTTTGCTTGATACATGTAATCGCCTACCTCAACCAAGGGAAGCGGTGTGCTCAAGAAATCCCCGTGTAAAGTCACCTCATGAATAATTTCGGTGATTATTTCCTCGCGCTCCATGGGAAAATGGAGGTTGACCGTAAGCTTGGGAATATCCCCATAAACAATATAAGTGGGGCAAATCGTTGTGGGATTAACACGGCTTGTTAATAGCTTCTCTCCAAGAATCGCATTGATAAGCGTTGATTTTCCCGCAGAAAATCCCCCTACCAAGGCAAGGTGAACCGTTTCCGATTGCAACTTGTTATCGATTAGAGTAATAGCATCCCAAACTCTATCAGCTAGTTCTTGCGGCAAGTCCAAATACTCGCATTCTTCGACAAGGTAATTCAAGTAATCTTGATTATCTTTAATGATCTTCCGTTGCTGCAACCTCTTCCGCCCCCTGCTCGACGATTGCTGACAATTCTGCACGGATGGATTCTAGTTTCTGGCGAAAGCCGTTGTATTTATCAATAGCAGCGTACTTATTCGCTTCAAGCTCCGCACGCGTGCTGGATACTTGGTGTTCCAAGTTAGAAACCATCGCCCGGATACCGTTATGAATCGCCTCGGCCAGGCGGTTTATTTCCTTCATGACACCCGACTTGATTTGCCTTTCTGTCTTTTCGGGAAGCTCATGAATGCTTTCAATCATCTGTTCAGCAACTTCCACCCGCATGCGGGCTTAAGCATCTGGAGTAAGAGCCTTCCATACTGTATAGGTCATTGTCGCAGAAGCGATAATTGCCGTGGCTGGGTTAAGTAGACCCAGGGCCCAAAGGGCAGTATTTGCCGCGGCAACGCCACCCAGCTGGAGTATGGCCCCTTTAATTCCAAAGGCACCACCAGTGATCACTCCACCTAGGTCCCCCAGTAGGAGTGAACCACCAGCGGCTAAAATGCGCTCGAGGGAACTTTCGCTGGCCTCTATTTCGGTAGAGAACTCCGGTGCAATAAGGACTTTAAGCTTTTGCACTTCGCCTAAGATATCCTCAACTTGATTTGAAACTAGTTGCTGCAACCGAGTTCCTTCAACTTCCAGAATATCCTCGGCATCTGTCTCGAGCCAATGTCGGATTTCACTACGGATCCAATCCTCTAATAGGTTAGCTACTGTTCTCTTGTACTCAGCTTGTGCAAATACGCTACCATCTACGTCCAGTTCCCGAGCTACCCCGGGGAGCTCCCTGGCTATACTCCGGCACCTTCTAGCAAAGCCATTATAAAGCCGTTCACCCACGTGGATCCCCTTCTCACCAATACGCTCCAGGATGTATTCCTTTTTCTTTAGGACGTTAGCCTTGCGCTCCGCAAACTCTTTTTCTAGCCTCTGAAAGTCTCCAAGCTTTGCATTTTCCAGCATACTGAGCTTAATGTCCAAAACTTCTTGCAGTTCGTCTATGTAAGTGTTCAAGAGTTTTTGGGACGACCTCAACTTGATAAAACCAGGCTCGCTGACCAAGAACTCTTCTAGGCTCGACTCCAATGCTGGGAAACCGCTCTGCTGCAGGGAGAACTCATCCCCATCTAGTTACGCGTATAGGGCTTCCCGCGCCGAAACCATGAAACTGCGGGAACCATTCCTCACCTTCTCCCGAAAACGGAACCAGACATCTTCTTCATCCTCACTTGTCAGCGCATCCGCGTAGTTTAGCGCGTAAAAGATGTGGTCAAATCCCCTAGTGAGGAGCTCTTCCCGTATAAATCGCTCTTCTTGCATAGTGAGGAGCTGTTGACACGACAGGACCACGATAGCAGCATCACACTCATTCAGAAAGCGCATCGTGATCTTCTGGCGAGTTTCATCTTCCTCAAGGCCTGGTGAGTCCACTATCTCCACACCGTTCTTGCACAAGTCTAACGGGTAGTATATCTCCACCATTTCCACAGTCGTATCAATCCTGGTGGGATAGTTACTTTGCACTTGGCCCTTGCGGGGAATTGTGAGGTAATCCCGGAGTTCTTCTACAGGGATTTCTGCCACGTCCGAGTTTTTGTACCGAACAACAGCCCGAGGCTCCTCGCCGTACTTGATGACGGTAATAACGGCGGTAGTGGGGGTGAGTTTAGCCGGGAGTACTTGCTTGCCAATAAGAGCGTTGATGAGTGTAGACTTACCCCGAGAGAAACTACCGATGACGATTACTCTGAACATTTCTCCAGTCACAAGGTGCTTCAGGCGTTCTAACTTGTGTTGATACTCTTCACTAATCCCGATATCATTAGAAATGCTTGTGACATCGGCAACCAAATCATGCAGACGGCTCCGTAATACGTTGAACTCTTCGTATGTAGTTGCTCTTGTGGTTACGCGCTTGTTCATTTACTTCACCTCAGTCTCGTGTCTTCTAGCCACTCTGCGTCCGCAAAACAGGCAGTAGTACAAGTCTTCTTGTATGACCTCGCCGCACTCGCATATTGCTCCGCTGCTGTTCACCGCAACAAGCCGACGCTTCCTTAAGATTCGCTCATAAGAGCCTTCCTCAACCCATTGTATTAAGTTAGTAATCCGAATAATAATCCACGGATGAGTGTTCCACATCTGACCAAGGAAGCGGTAAAGGCGATGAACCGAATCAGCTTCCACCAATCGTTCAAAATCCTCTGCTTGGCGCTGAATTTCATCTAGGTTAAGGCGCTCAAACCAGCCGCTGGGTACCCCCGCCAACCTGCAGAAGGCTTTTTTCACGACTTCCGTATCCTGACAGGCAAATAACTGTGGCGTCTTTTAGCATTATACCAAACAATGTAATCTACAATCTTCAGCCTAGCTTCGCTCCGAGTTTTAAAGCGTTCTAGGCGAATACACTCCTTCTTAATTGTGGCAAAAAATGATTCTGCACAGGCGTTATCATAGCAATCACCCTTAGCACTCATACTCTGCCGATAGCCATGTTTACGTAGCAATCCCTGGTAATCATATGATGCATACTACGTGTCCGGCAAACCGAGTACACTCCAGTTACCCACCATACAAGCCAACATCGGTTCGCTTGCGCTACGTTCCAAGACTCCCCCTCGGCTTCCTCCAGACGACACTGTTGCCAGTGACGCCCTTGCCTGCTAGTTGTCTTCCCGCTGGTTAGGCGACAGGGCTTCTTTCAGCCCATCGGCGCAGTAAGCATGCCAGGCGCACAGGAAAACCGCTAGGCTGATCACCTAGCGGTTACCTACTCGATTATATTTATTTGTTACCTAAGACAACTTCTTTAACTAAGATTTGCGCTACATCTTCCACATCAAGATGATCTACGTCAACCATTTGATTGTAGCGTTGAATTGCTTCCACATCAATATTGCCCAGTAAAGGCTGAATAAGCTCTGAAATTTCAGGATGGGTTTCTAGTACGATATTACGTGCAATTACGGCGCCGTCATAAGGTGGGAAAAACTCAAGATCATCTTCGAGGGTCACCAGATCCATAGCGGGAATGCGTCCATCGGTGGAATAGGTGATAGCTGCATCTACATCACCAGAGGCGACTGAGCGGTACATTAGGCCGTAGTCCATGCTCACAGGGCGGCGGAAGCGAAAACCATAGGTATCACATAGGTCGTTATAACCGTCGCCTGCTCGTTCCCGGAAGGTATTGTCCATCGCGATAGTCATTGAACGGGCAAGATCTTTGAGGTCAGAAACATTGGTTAAGTTGTGTTCCTCAGCGAATTCGCGGCGCACCGCAATTGTATAGGTGTTGTTGAATCCAAAGGCGTCAAACCAAGTGGCGTCAAACTGCTTGGCAAACTCCTCTTGGACAAATTTTTCGACCTTTTCCCTGTTTTTCCAATCATCTGTAACTTCCATGCCTAAAACACCCGTAAATTGGGTACCGGTGTAACTGATGTACAAGTCTACATCGCCAGCAAGGAATGCAGAATGGAGAAGGCTTGAACCACTAAAATTACGCACATGGTCTACCGTTAGGTCGGTGTTTTCTTCAATCAATATCTTAATGGCCTCGGCCAAAATTTGAGGTTCAGCAAAGTTTCCGGAAGCAATGGTAATAGTCTCTTGGGCTGCTGCAGGAATTGCGGCTAAAAGCAGAATTCCAATCAGCATTGCTAAACTAGTTTTCTTTAACACAATACCATCTCCTTGTACGCTAGAGTTGTCGACGTCATGAACAGCTATAACCTGTGGTCCTTGGCAACCACATAGGGCGAAGTAGGGGACATTAACAGATTCAAGAACGCCAAAGGTCTAGTGGCATTTACCGGCATGATGCCACAGTTAGGGCATCGGGCCAGTTCGCAGGAACTCGCAATCGGATGTCCAAACGAGGCTCGCCAGTCTTACGTCAAAGTCTTTGGTTAGCAGCAGTCACAGCCAGAAGGTTTCGCCCTGGATTCAATAAGTACTACGAAGCCAAAGTGGCAGAGGGAAAACACCCTTCCGTTGTCACCGGCGCTATAGCACGCAAGCTAGTTCACTTGATCTTTTTATTGTGGACCGAAGATCGCCCATTTGACCCGAAATATCAGTGGACGGCTGCTTCCCCTAAATGACGTGGAATCCACATGTGGTTGCCGAGGTGCCAAGTAAACTATTGACTTTTCATAGCACGTCTCTTATTTTTCTCGTTCACGAGCAATTCTTAGTCCCCGTGGTGTCAAAAGTCGTTCAAGTCCACTTAGGGCGTAGTCAGCAAAGAGTGCCAGCAGTGCCGCGGGAATTGCTCCTAAGAGAATCAGTTCGTCCCGCACCATGCCCAGCCCAGTAATGATAAAGTCTCCTAGTCCACCTCCGCCGATCATGGCCGCTAAAGTGGCGGTACCTATGAGGATCACGGTAGCTGTTCTAATTCCACCGATTATCACTGGAAGGGCAATGGGGAGTTCAACCATGTACAATCTTTGAAAGTATGTCATGCCCATACCTGCAGCAGCTTCTTTGACTGAGTCATCGATACTGCGAATACCAAGGTAAGTGTTGCGCAGCATGGGTAACAGAGCATATAAGAACAACGCTACAAGGGCTGGCTTTTGTCCAATGCCTAGACCTAGAGGAATCATTAGTGCCAAGAGAGCTAGACTGGGAATGGTCTGAAATATATTGGCAAGTCCCATCACTGGAATTTCAATCCAGCGGTACCGAGCTGCCAAGATCCCCAAAGGAATAGTTACAAGGGTAGCACAAGCAATGGGCACCAAGACTAATACTAAATGGTCTTGTGTAGCGAATAAGACTTCATACCAACGATCAATCAATATTTCTCCAAATTTAGCAAGCAAGTAAGTCATCTCCTCTTCCAGTATTAAGCACTGGAGTTATCCCACATCTCCACAATTCCCCGCAACAGTGTTGCCCTAGTTACTAGGCCAATTGGACGACGCCTTCGATCAACCACGCAAGCTACTCGAGAACCATTGATCAGAGTTTCAGCTGCCTCCCGCACTGTTGTACTGCCGTGAATTGCTTTTTTGTTGACTAAGATTTTTTCAAGAGATTCAGTCTTACCGCGCTGCATCTGAATTTCGTCTGCAGAGATCATAGCAACAAATCTTCTGGAACCATCTACCACCACAGCTAAGTCCGATTTTTCCTTCTTCATTTTAGCTAGTACTTCTCTAGGTGATGTCTCGTAAGAAACCAGCATTGGGTCGTTGACCATCACATCAGAGACCGGGGTATTATCTGGTTGAGGGGCAAGCCGTTCCTCACCGATAAATTCCCGAACAAAGCCGTTGGCTGGGTTAGTTAGCATTTCTTGTGGAGACGCGGCCTGAACAATCTTCCCGTCTTTCATTAATACGATGGTATCAGCTAATTTCAAAGCCTCATCGATGTCATGAGTTACAAAAACAATGGTCTTATTGAGCCGCTGCTGTAGGTCTTTCATCTCATCTTGAAGTTGATCCCTTGTAATAGGGTCGAGAGCCCCAAAAGGTTCATCCATCAAGATAAGATCCGGCTCTGCTGCGAGGGCTCTCAGCACACCGATGCGCTGTTGCTGGCCACCGCTGAGTTCTGCTGGATAGCGGGAAGCATAAATATCAGGGTCGAGGCCTACCATGTCTAATAGTTCATGGGTTCGGGTCCGGCGCTTGGCTTTATCCAGCTTTCTTAACTTGGGTACAATTTCCACATTGGCAGCGATGGTCATATGGGGAAATAGCCCAATATTCTGAATCACGTAGCCAATATTACGCCGTAGTTCAACTACATTTAGACGACTGGTGGGGGTACCGTTTATCAGGATTTCCCCTGAAGTTGGGTCTACCAACCGGTTAATCATCTTGAGCGTTGTAGTCTTACCACAGCCGCTCGGTCCAATTAGGACCACAAATTCTCCCTGTTTTACTTTCAAATTCACATTATCCACGGCTAGATGAGCTTCTTCACCTTCGCCATACATCTTCGTCAAATTGCGAATTTCCAGCATCTAATCTCTCCTTTTGTTGATAAGATTGCGATGCCAGACCCTTTTACCTGCCAAATCACTAAATAAGTTCGCCAGGGTCAATACCTATTAAGGTGTGACTCTGACGTATAGTGTAATTATCATTGATTGGCGATCTTCAGCACATCTTAGCTGCCTATTTAGTATATCATTGGTGGGTTGATCGAATCAAACTTGCTGAGGCTCGGCACGTTTAGCTCTCTCACTCTGAGGCGGGATGAGGGAGAACAAGATAGGGGAGATGGCGAAGTCCGCCGGTATCCTCCCAAGCGCTTTGCTACATCATGAGAAAAGACGTTGTGCACCGTTAAGCGGATGCTGTTTCTAGTCAATCTCTTAGAGTAGGCTAGGTAACTACGATTTCTGATGAATATGATGCATACTGCGATCCTCAGTCAGAATGAGATATAAGACCTTCTGCCGGCTTTTCATGATTAATAGCTTGGTTCATTGCGTTAATTACTAATTGTTTCGTCATGCGCTCTCCTAGAGCCCATCCGACCACTTTACGTGAAAACAGATCGATAACCGCAGCTAGATATAGCCAGCCATCGTCAGTGTGAATGTAGGTGATATCACCAACGTACTTTTGACACGGTTCATCGGCTTTAAAGTTCTTCTTGAGTAGATTTGGGGCTTAACGGCCTGTTAAGCCATTCATAATAGC
>CALKAR010000234.1 GCA_937988745.1 uncultured Peptococcaceae bacterium | reverse complement strand
GGTGCGCGCGCTGGCGGATCTGGGCATGCGCACGCTCGGTGAGCTGGCGGAACTGCCGGTAGAAGCCGTGGCGACGCGTTTCGGCAACGCTGGTCTGCGGTGTCACAACATTGCGCGTGCCAGGCACGATCGTAAGGTCGCGCCACCGATCACGCATGCAGATTGGGAGGTTTCGCATGTGCCGGAGGAGCCTATTTTGCGTGTCGACGCCGCCTCGTTTGTTGCGCGCAACCTTGCCTCGCGCCTGCATCAACTGCTGAGCAAAGGTGGTGTGGTGTGCCAATTGCTCAAGGTCACAGCCGATTTCAGTACTGGTGATACGGTGAGCAGAATTTGGCGTACCGGTGAACCTTTAACGGAACAGGCAACTGCGGATCGGGTGCGTTGGCAGTTGGATGGTTGGTTGACTGCGCGCGGTGCGCATTCCGATGATCCGAATGAGCACGATGGGATTACGGCGTTGTGGCTTATTCCTTTGGAATGTGTGCCACCGGATATGGCCAGTGGCGGATTGTGGGATACCGGGCGCAGCCAGCAGCATGTGGCCAGACAAGTCATTGAGCGTGTGCAATCAAGCTTGGGCGTGGATGCGGTGCTGCAGCCTGTTCCGGCTGGTGGTCGGGGAGTAGAAGAACGCATTCATTTTGTTCCTTATGGTGAAAAACGTGATGCTATCCGCAATCCAGCGGGGTCGTGGCCAGGGAAAATACCAGGTCCGCTGCCTGCTCGGTTGGGCGGTGGGATCAACCACCCGGCCTCGCAAGTGACCATGATTGATACAGAAGGGCAGCGTATTTACGTCACCGCAGAGGCATTGCTCAGCTCGTCGCCGTATGCCTTGTCCTGGGGGCCGGCCCGCTATTTGATCACCGGCTGGGCTGGGCCATGGCCGGTGGATGATCGATGGGGGGAGAAAAACGGTACAAAATATGCCCGCCTCCAAGTGGTGGGACGGGCAGTATCTGAAGAAAGGCAGCTCAGCGCGTGGCTCCTGATGTGGAAAGACAACAAGTGGCGGATTGAGGCCACATATTAGGAAACTACTGCGCTAAAACATCCACGACGAGACGGTGCGGATCCTGCAGCTCCGTGATGGAGTAGGGGTGCTTGCCGTTAAGTCCGATGACGAACTGGGAGCGGCCCTCAAAAGTACCGGCGCTGACAACCTGGGTGACAATGCTGCCGGAGCCATCCACGGTGCCGATCTCTGGATCCTCAAGGCCCAAATCGAAAGGATAAACAGTACCGTCAATATTTACGTTCAGCGCTGTATCGCCCGTGAAGTTGATGGTGTTTCCGCTGCCCTGCTGGGTGGGATTGGAGGTGTAATCAATGAACCAACCAGGAGTTCCGGTGCCAGTGAGATCAAATACCACGCGGTCAAAGCCACTGTGAGAGCCAATCCGAACATCGGTGACCATGAGCTGTGCAGGCGCATCAGGTCGGAGAGTCTTCATTGCTACATCGGCTTCGCCCAATGCGGTTGGGCCGGTGGAAGCTTCGTTGGACAACTGTGCGCCATCCGCAGTTGCGGACATAGTTTGAGTTACAGAAGAAGCATCGTTGGTGGTGGAATTGGAGGTTCCACAACCCGCAAGAGTCAACGCGCTAGCGCCGACAATCGCTAGAGTCTTCAGGCGGGCACGATGCTTTGAATGAGAAGTTGGCTGCACGATCATGCACACACCGTAACCCTGGGTCACCCCCGAAACCTAAGCAAGACGCCCAATTTCGCTCAATCGTGAACGAATTGTTGTAATTCGTCTTAAAAACGCCAGGAGACGTGAAAATTACAGACACCCCAGACATCAGATGGAGGCGGCGATACTAGGGTAGAGGACATGACTCTTCGCTGTTCTGACGTCAATGTTGAACCCCTGCCGGGAACGGCAAAAACAGGTTCTGGGTTTGTTCTCCTTGAACATGCTGGCTCGTGGAGCCGCGATGTTTTAGACGGCGGAACATTTGATCCTGAGTTGACTGATCAATTGAAGAGGCACCTGAAAGCTTCCGGAATGGGTCTGCAATTAATTAGGAAGCCGGGAAGGGAGGGTCGAAACGTCGAAAAGCATAATCTTTTTCTCGTTTTTGCTGAGGCCTCAATTATTGAGCACCTGGTGGTGGACTCGCCGGCCGATGTTTTGGACCTTGATTTAAGCGGGCCGGGCAAAAATAATGCGCAGCGCATGGATGATCCGATGTTGCTGATTTGTACGCATTCGAAGCGCGATGTGTGCTGCGCGATCAAGGGGCGTCCGCTGGCAGCTGCCGTGGAGCCACAATTTGGGCCGCTGCATGTGTGGGAGGCTTCGCACACCAAGGGCCACCGTTTTGCGCCATCGATGCTGCTCATGCCGTGGAATTACTCTTATGGCCTACTTGATGAGGCCGAAACCGTGCAGCTTTTCCAAGGCGCGTTGGACAACAAACTCTTCCTGCCGGGCAACCGTGGCCGAGGAACCTTAGATGCTCGGGGCCAGGTTGCAGAAATTGCCGTGGCGGAAGCTTTCGGCGAGGCGGTTGCTCCTGCGAGTTTGCAGGTTGAATTCGAAGATGATTCTGTTTTGGTTACTCATCCCGATGGGCGCACGTGGGTTGTGGAGCTTGAACGCATCGAGGTCGACGGCGTGGTGTCCTCGTGTGGTGATCAGCCGAAAACTGGAAAAGCGTGGGTGGCTAGGCAAGTTACAGAACTGATCGGATAAAAGCAGAGTTATATCTGATGAATTGCTATTAGCAGTATTGTTATCACAGCACCAATAAAGTAATTCAGCCACAGGAAAACTTTCCAACTGCGATTAGCCTGTTCACAACTGGCATCTGTAATGTTCCAAAATCGTGCGGCATTAAATACGTAAGTTAGAATCGCAATCCCGATGATCCACGCCGGATTAGGCAAAGTAGTGACTAAAACAGCAGCTAGTAAATAAAGTACTACTGAAAGCCGAATGGCTCCACGAGCCCCAATTACAGTGGCAATTGAGCTCAGATTAGCTTCCCGGTCTGCATTAACATCCTGTACTGCTCCAAGGATCTGACTGGCCATGCCCCACAAGAAAAAGGATCCCAGTGCTATCCACATCGCTGCTGAAGGAGATGTTCCAGTGATCGTTGCACCGATTAATGCAGGTGAAGTGAAGTGAGTAGAAGATGTTAGAGCATCGATAAAGGGGCGTTCTTTAAAACGCAATTTCGGTGCTGAATAAGCAATCACTGCTAGCACTGAGATTGTCAGCCATAAAGACGACATCCAGGTGCCAAATATGAAAAGAATAACTAGGAAAGGAATTGTTGAGATAGCCGAGGCCCATAACAGTGTGCTGTGGGAACTTTTCGGTAGCACGGCCCCCTCGACGCCGCCTTTGCGGGGATTACGTATGTCAGATTCGTAATCAAAAACATCGTTGATGCCATACATGGCGATGTTATACGGGATAAGAAAAAACACGATGCCTAGCCAAAACAGCCAGTCAATCTCTCCTGCATTTAATAGGTAGGCCAGGCCAAAAGGGTAGGCGGTATTGACCCAGCTAATGGGGCGAGATGACAATAGAATTAGTCTTATTTTTTCCATCATGGCTACGGCTTTTCTGGCTCAGATTGCGTGGTGGTGGATCTAGTAGTGATGCTTCGATTGTCTATGGTGGGTAAGGAACGGTGCGGACGTTTTTTCCTGCGTTTAAACATATTTCCAGGCAACCATAGGGCAGGAATCAGAAGTACTGCGAAGAGCGGATAGAAGAGATCCTCTAGGGGGATTAAACCGAGCCAAATACCAAGATGCTGGGTATCGCCATATCCAAAGAGATCAGCCCAAACCATGAGGTTATCAAATATGATAGTTAGGGAACATAGGGCAAGGGCACTGACAGCGGTGATTGGTAAAAGTTTAGGTGTTCCAGACTGCAGCTTTAAGACAAATAGGACCATGGCTATTGCTAAAAAAGGAATGCTTATAAAAATATAAGTCATGGTTCAACCTCGGGAGTGGTAGTTGGTTGGAAAGTATCGCGCTGTGGTGTGAGGGGAGACTTTTTACCGGGTTTTTTAGGCAGTGGTGCTTTAAGCCATAATGCTGCTGCCGAGGTAAGGTTGAGGGTGATGTAGCAGAGGAAGAATAAGAAAAAAAGTTCTTCAATGGGCATATGGGGCGCAAGGTTAATACCGGACATAAACGCTGAGTCTCCGCGATAAAAAGTGCCAGTAATAATGCCAAATATATCCCATAAAAGAAATCCAATATATGCAGCACCTACCGAAACAATTGCTCGTAACGGATGGCGGAAGAACGCTAGCTTCCAACGGTGGTCGCACAAAGCCATGCACCCAATGAGAACTAGGAGAGTACCTAGATAAATAAAGGCCATAAAAATATCGCTATCTTGCTCATTTTGTGAAATATCGATGATAGGGATCAAAATTTAATGATCGTATGAGGTCTTTTGAGATGGTGTCGTTTTAGGCGGCAATGGTTCGGGCAGTGGTCCTGCACTGGTATCGGCATGTAAACGCTTAATAATGTTTTCGGCAGAAATTAAACACATGGGTATTCCTACGCCCGGGACGGTGGTGGCACCGGAATAGAAGAGGTTATCGACCTTGCGGGAGCTATTGCGCCCTCTTAAGAAAGCGGACTGTCTGAGGGTATGTGCTGGACCCAGCGCACTGCCTACCCATGAATGGTAGCGGTGCTCAAAATCCGCAGGGCCAATGGTGCGTTTGACCACAATTCGGTCAGTGAGGTCAGGGATGCCGGCTTGCGTAGCAATTTGATTGATTGCATGTGACGCGATTGTTTCCACGGATGCTGAAGCCGACTGCATATACGCATCACCGTGGCCGATGCTGCTAGAGGCCTTGGTCGGAATTAAAACAAAAAGGTTTTCGTATCCAGCAGGTGCAACGCCGTCTTCGGACGTTGAAGGCTTGGAGACATAAATGGAATTTGATGCATTGTGGGGGCGGGTAAGTTGAGGCCCGTCGAAAACTACAGCAAAATCATCTGTCCAATCTTCACTGAAGAAAAGGTTGTGATGGTCGAGCTGGGGTAACTCTCCTTTTACGCCCAGGAGGATTAATACCGCTCCAATTCCAGGATTGCGATTGGACCAATATCGTTCGGGATAGGTTCGAAGTTCCCGGGGAAGCAGATTATTTTCTGTATGGTGTAGGTCGCCTGCTGAAACCACAAGATCCGCATCTAGATTTTGCACTTTTCTGTTGTGAAGCAAGCTCACACCTGTGGCGCTTGTGTTGCCCCTCGATGAAGCAGTGTTGATGGAAATGACCTCAGAATCGAGTTGAAACTCAACCCCGTTTTCCAGCGCTAACTGATGCAGAGCGTTAACCACTGCAGTAAAACCACCTATAGGGTATTTCACTCCCTGCACCAAATCGGTATGACTCATCAAGTGGTACATCGATGGGGTAGTAGTGGGGCGGGAAGACAGGAAGACTGCTGGATAGGTTAGGATCTGGCGCAACACCGGGCTACTGAATTGACTATTTACGTACTTTTGTAAAGAACGGGTCAGTAGAGAAAACAGTCGGCCAGCTCGGGTCAGTACATCCCGGTGAAGCAGCGGGCCTAACGTGGAGAAATTATTATAAAGGAATCTATCAATGGCAATGTCATAGGCGTCTGCCGCGCTATCAAGATAATTTCCTAGTTTTGCACCCGCGCCGGGTTCGATGGATTCGAATAGCGCAATTGCTTCTTCACGCCCAGTGGGGACATCGACAGCGTCATGTGTGCCGGAAAAAACTCGATAACCAGGCGTTAATTCTACCAAATCGAGATAATCAGAAGTACATGCACCAAAAAGTGCGAAGAAATGGTCAAAGGCCTCGGGCATGAGGTACCAAGAAGGTCCGGTATCCCATCGAAAGCCAGGAAAGCCTGATATTTCAAGCGATCCAGCTCGGCCACCGACATCAGTATTTTTTTCCAAAACAGTTACTTGCCAGCCATCACGTGCTAAAAGTGCAGAAGTGGCTAAACCAGCAACACCTGCGCCTATGACTACGGCGGTACCTGAGGAGCGTGGAGTTTTAGTCGAGACCTTCATCACGAATTCTTTCTGTAGATGCTCATAGATAGACCTTTCATCGTGGCTCTAGCGAGTATAGAGAGTTTGATATGAAGTGGAACTCTGATTCGCTCCCGCAATAAATTGGCGGTAGGAGTAGCCTCAATTCGGTCAGTGAGTTTTTGAAAGAGCAAATAAGCAGAGATCACTCCGATGCGAGCCTGCACTGGTATTTCTGGAAATGCATCGTGGGCAATTGCTAGGTCTTGACGAATATCAGCGATGAGATCTTCTTTTTGTTCTTTAGTAAGAGTTCCTTGGCTGGTTTCGGGGAAATAAAAACGGCCCAAATTTTGCTGATCTTCTGCCAAGTCACGGAGAAAGTTAATTTTCTGGAATGCCGCTCCCAATGAGCGGGCTCCGTTTTGCATAATCTCTAGCCGTTTTTTGCTAATCGTTCTACCTTGGTTGAAAACGCTGAGACAAAGCAGGCCTATAACTTCCGCGGAGCCATAGACATACGTTGTGAAGCTATCTGGGTCGTGTGTATTAGCTTTGAGGTCCTTACGCATTGATGCAAAGAAGGCTATTACATGCTCTTGTTCGAAATCACAGCGTCGGGCAGTTTCACCATAAGCTTGTAAAACAAGATCTGTGTTGAAGCGTTGTTGTGGTGCTGCAAGAACCGCAATTTCATAGGCATCGAGAATCTCTTCGATTTTGGCAGTTGAGCAACCAGCGGCATGTGCAGTGCCGTCGACAATCTCATCGGCGATACGAACTACCGCATAGAGATTTCGTATGTCATTTCGTATGCGTGGGGATAGCAACCACGTAGACAGACTGAAGCTCGTCGAATATTCTTCGATCACTTTATGTGAAGCCTTGAATGAGGCCCGATTGTAAAGTCGCAGTGCACTTTTAAGGAAGAGAGGCGAATTTTGGTGTGTCATAGCTGAGGCTGCTTCTGGTATTTCTGATTGGACAATTTTGACGGCCACCAGATTTTCGGTCCGATGTCGTAGAACAAAGCAGGCACCAAGAAGGCGCGAACGAGCAGGGTATCAATAAGAACTCCAAAAGCGACAATGAAGGCAATTTGTGCCAGGAATAGAATTGGGATGACATAGAGTGCTGCGAACGTTGCGGCGAGAACTACTCCAGCTGAGGTAATTACTCCGCCGGTTACTGTCAGGCCTCGAAGAATTCCAAGTCTTGTGCCGTGGGTTTTGGTTTCTTCACGGATACGGGTGACTAAGAAAATGTTGTAGTCGATGCCCAAGGCTACTAAAAATACAAATCCGTAGAGAGGTACTGCGGGGTCTGCTCCTGGGAAACTGAAAACGTGATTGAAAAGTAAAGCAGCCACGCCTAAAGCAGTAGCAAAAGACACCACGGTGGTGACTACTAGCAGGAGTGGTGCGACAATAGACCGCAGCAACAGCATGAGAATAACCAAAATGACCAGCAATACAATTGGGATGATCAGGTTGCGGTCATGGATGGAGGCATCGTTAGTGTCTACGGAAGTTGCAGTGACACCGCCTACTACCGCTGATATATTTTCATCTGCAAAAGTTTGGCGGATACTGCGAATAGCTTTTTGAGCTTCTTCTGAATCTGGTGCTTCGACAAGTGTTGCTTGTAAAAGGACTTGCCCTTCTACAACTACCGGGGCTGGAGCGTTACCAGAACCTAACGGCACAATACCGTCAGCGGTGATTGGGGCTGAGCCAGAGGGGGAGTCAGCACTAGTTACAGTTACAGTCTCGAAATTGTCGTTGTTAAGGACTACGTCAGCAGCCTGTGCTGCCTGTGTTTCATCAACGATAATATAAGCAGGACTGCCGGATCCACCGGGGAAGTGTTCGCCTAAAGCCTGCTGGCCATCACGCGCTTCGGAGGAACCCAGAACTAGGTCGGATTGGGACACACCATCCGCTTTTAGTGTGGGAACGAAAGCCGCACCCAAGAGAAGCACAATAAGTGTAGATACCCAGATTGCACGAGGATGCTGCTCCACCAAATCAGCCACTTTTGACCAGATCCCGCTGGCGGGGATGCCATTTTCAGCATGGACTACTTCAGGTTCGTATTTTGGTCGCTTGGGCCAAAAGGCCACCCGACCGAATACAAACAGCAGGGCTGGTAGCAGAGTAAGAGCAGAAAGCATTGCAAAAATAATGCCCACCGAAGCTACTGGACCTAGCGTGGAGTTAGATTTCAAATCACTAAATAGCAAACAAAGGAGGCCCGCAATAACAGTGCTGCCCGAGGCAAGAATGGGTTCCACCGATGCCCGGATGGCTTTCCCTGTGGCTATCCCTTTATCTTGTTGAACGCGTAACTCTTCACGGAAACGAGCAACGTATAGCAATGAGTAGTCGGTGGCGGCGCCAATGACCAGAATGAAGAGGATGCCTTGAGTCTGACCCGAAAGCAGCAGGATGTCCCATTTTGCCAGCCACCAAACCACCAATAGAGCTACAGTCAGCGCAAACAAGCTGGTAGCAAGTACTGCAATTGGCAGAATGAAAGAGCGATAGACAATGACGAGGATGATAAGTACGGCCGCTAAGGCGACTGCTAGGAGTAACCCGTCGATACCGGCAAAAGCGGCACTGAGATCGGCGGTAAAACCGGCGGGCCCGGTTATATAGGTAGACA
>CALKAR010000233.1 GCA_937988745.1 uncultured Peptococcaceae bacterium | reverse complement strand
AAAGAGTAATTTATTAGAAAACCTATTGCAAACTATTTGCTTCCGTGATATACTTGTGAAAATTGAATAAAAAGGAGAGTAGATGAGTTGAAGCAAGCTGAGTTGAGACGAGTAGAGACGAGACGAGATGAGATGAACGTTGGAGATTTGGCGTTGGCTGGACTTTTAGTAGCGTTAGGTCTAGTGCTGCACGGGATATTTCCTGGTATTGTTGCAGGCATGAAACCAGACTTTTCTCTGATCATGCTGTTTATTGCGATTCTGGTCATTCCCGACAAAAAGGTGGCTGCAGTTACAGGCCTGGCCACAGCTGTTATCACGGCTATGACCACTTCCTTCCCGGGAGGACACATTGCCAACATAGTCGACAAGATAATTACCACCGCAGTGGTAATGGCAATGGCGGCTTTCTGGCCTGAAGTTCTTCCGAAGCGGGTCTTGATCCCGACTGTTGGAGTACTTGGGACATTGGTAAGTGGAGTGGTATTCTTGAGAACAGCGGCCTTGTTGGCAGACCTACCAGCTGCTTTTACCCAATTATTCGTGTCGGTGGTATTACCGGCAGCCGCGATCAATACCGCAGCTCTCCTTCTGCTGTACCCGCTGGCAGCAAAACTGTATTCAATGCAGACATTTAGAAGTATGCGTACAGCTAAATAAGTTAGAGATTTGGACTGACCCTGTGGAAATTCCGCAGGGTCTTTTTTGATGCCGCTTGCGTAAGAGAGTTATAGATACTGCAGATAGAGTACAGAATACTCCTAAAGGGTCGAGCAGGAATAGGGAAAGAGGCTCAAAGAGTATGGCCAGTCTTACGAAGCAGGATATTCTTAACATGGCAGCCGACGAACAAGTCGAACTTATTAGGCTGCAGTTCACTGATATACTCGGGACTACAAAGAACATCACCATCAGTGTTGAACAGCTCGGAAAGGCGCTGGATAATCAAATAATGTTTGATGGCTCTTCTATTCAGGGATTTGTGCGCATTCAGGAATCAGATATGTACCTCTGGCCTGACTACAGCACATTTGCTGTTTTTCCATGGGAGAGCAACGGACGGCGCGTAGCACGTCTGATCTGTGACGTGTATCTTCCTGATGGGAGCCCTTTTGAAGGATGTCCTCGGTTTGTCCTCAAGCGAGCTTTGGCTGCGGCAGAAGAACTGGGCTTCACTCTCTTCGTAGGTTCAGAACCGGAGTTTTTTCTATTCAAGATGGATAACGACGGTTATCCGATACTTGAAACAAACGATCGTGGTGGATATTTCGACCTCTCTCCTTTGGACAAAGGGGAAGAAGCCCGTGAAGCAATTGTGTTCGCTCTCCAGCAGATGGGATTCCACGTGGAAGCGTCGCATCATGAAGTGTCTCCTGGGCAGCATGAGATAGACTTCAAATATGATCATGCTCTTAGAGCCGCGGATAACATCCATACCTTCAAGTATGTGACAAAAGTGATTGCTCAGCACCACGGACTGCACGCTTCATTCATGCCCAAACCGATTTTCGGATTGTGTGGATCGGGAATGCATCTTCATCTAAGCCTGTTTTCTGGTGAGCGCAACATTTTTTACGATCCTCAAGATCCGCTGGGTATCAGCAGCACGGCTAGAAATTTCATTGGGGGTTTGCTAGCTCACGCGCGGTCATTTACAGCCATAACCAATCCGATTATCAACAGCTATAAACGGTTAGTCCCCGGTTACGAAGCGCCGTGTTACTTGTCGTGGTCCAGTCAAAACAGAAGCGCTCTCATCCGCGTTCCTGCATTTACCCAAGGCAGCGCCGCTCGAGTAGAGCTGCGGAACCCAGATCCTTCTGCAAACCCATACTTGGCGCTCGCTGTAATTCTGCGTGCAGGCTTGGAAGGCATCGTAAACGGATATCATCCAGGCCCAGAGTGCTTCGAAAATATCTACGAAATGCCCAACGAAGAACGAGAGGCTAAGGGATTTGAGAATCTGCCTCAAAGTCTGATTGAAGCTGTTGAATTGCTCGCTAGAGATGAAGTGATTCGAGATGCTTTAGGCGAGCATGTTTATAGTAACTTCGTACGGGCCAAGATAATAGAATGGAAGAGGTACGCCAGGCAGGTGCATCAATGGGAACTCGATGAGTACCTGCTTCGCATCTAGTTACGGCGTGGGAAAAATAACCAGAAAAAAGACGGTTGATCTTAGCAACCCACTATGTTATTATAATCAAGCGTCGTTTGACGGCGTGAGAACAAGAGTATGTGTACCTAATCAAGGTGATGCAGCAGCATTTTTCCTCAGGTAACGCAGAAAGATTTAGTCGATAAAAAGAAGTTGACACATACTCTTTTCTATGATATTATGAACAAGCTCCTCACTTGCGGCAAGAAAAGTTCGCAAGTGGGAAGAACCTTGAAAACTAAACAACAGAA
>CALKAR010000232.1 GCA_937988745.1 uncultured Peptococcaceae bacterium | reverse complement strand
GCCCGCATTTGCGGCTGGTTTGAAGCGCAGCGGAAAACCAGTCCGACAACATGCGCTTGTGTACGCCCAGCATGGGCATGAACTAATGAGGTGAAAGTCCTCTGTAGGAAGGTCACCATCCTTAGCGATTTAGGATCGTTATTAGATGTTAACTACTAGCGAATAGCAAGGGCAGCTCCGCGAGGAGTTGTCTGGAGGAAGCCGGACGCAAAGCTGCGAGCTGATGAACAAAAACATCATATGAGGCGTAGGCTGAAGGCGAGTTGGCACAAGACAACGAAGCCATGTGATCTAACGGCCACCGTAAATGATGCAGCAGTGCAGTGACAGTACATGCTCTTATCTGGGGAGATCTGCTTAACAAGCGATCGGTAATCCACCAGTGAGGCTCTGGTTAATAAGTGCCTTGGCTCTAAGGAATGTATCGACCTTGGAGAGCGAATTAGATGCAAACCGATAGCGCGAACAGAGGCAACTCTGTGAGTGATTAAGCAGAAGTCAGCAGACGGCATAGTAGCCAAACGCCCATCGTAATGGTTGGGACACGGTGAAGGCCTGAACATTAAGAACAAAGGAGGAGCCTTGTCACACTTGAACACACGAACGCCGTCCGGCGATGACGTGACTCAGCGTAGCGATATGAAGCCAGCCTTTAGCAACGATCTATTCGAGCACGTGCTGCAGGAAGATAACCTCTCTGCGGCATGGAAACGCGTTCGAGCCAATAAAGGGGCCGCTGGCATCGATGGCATGACCATCGATGAATTCCCCGCTTGGGTAAGATCCGGCAACTGGAAAGCATTGAAACAACAACTGGTAACAGGCTGTTATCAACCCTCACCGGTAAGGCGTGTTGAAATAGCTAAACCAGATGGCGGCACTCGTCAGCTGGGTATTCCAACCGTTACTGATCGTGTCATCCAACAAGCCATTGCCCAAGTATTAACACCCATTTTCGACCCTGATTTTTCTGAACACAGTTTTGGATTCCGTCCAGGTCGTAATGGGCAGCAAGCGGTTAAGCAGGTACAGAGCATCATCAAGGAAGGACGCCGCTTCGCGGTGGATGTTGATCTGTCGAAATTCTTTGACCGAGTTAATCACGATTTACTGATGACGCGCCTTGGCGACAAGGTGAAAGATAAGCGTCTTCTTAAATTGATTAAACGTTACCTGAGAGCTGGGTTTATCGATAATCAGCTCAAAGGTGAGAGCCGAGTCGGTGTACCGCAAGGTGGGCCGTTGTCGCCGTTACTGGCGAATATCATGCTCGACTCTTTGGATAAAGAACTTGAAAAACGCGGTCATAAGTTTGCCCGCTACGCGGATGATTTCACAATTGTAGTGAGGAGTCAGCGAGCTGGAGAACGCGTGCTGCGCAGTATCAGTCAGTACTTGCAAAACCGTTTAAAGTTAGTGGTCAACACTGACAAAAGTCGTGTGGTTAAAACCAATGAAAGCCAGTTCTTGGGCTTTACGTTCAAGGCGAACCGCATTCATTGGCACCCGAAAACGCTGCTGAAGTTTAAGCAGAATGTTCGCAAACTCACGAATCGTAACTGGGGTGTGTCAATGAAATACCAGCTGTTTAAGGTCAGCCAATATCTACGCGGCTGGATAAACTACTTTGGTATCGCCAGTGGTTATCAGCACTGCGTTGAACTGGATCATTGGATCCGGCGCAGGGTGCGAATGGCCTATTGGCGACAGTGGCGCAAGCCACGCACTAAAGTAAGAAACTTAATGCGGCTGGGTGTTCATGTACAGGCTGCAGTTGCATGCGGTATTACCAGCAAAGGCCCATGGCGTAGCTCTAAAACTCCGGGAATTAATCAGGCGTTATCAAATGCTTACTTAAAATCTCAGGGTCTGTACGAATTACGCGATGGTTGGATTAAGCTTCACCATTCTTAGTGAAACGCCCTGTGCGGAGCCGCATGCAGGGTGTTGTGGGGGCTGAGGGCTAGAAACCCTCGGCTACCCGATTAACCTTTTTGCCATATTTGATAACTATAATTTATGTTAGATACGAAGTCTTGTATAAAAACGGGTCTAAAATTGCTGGGAATTTCTGGAAAGTAAACATCACCTTCTGGCTCAATATCAATGGTTGATATATGTAATGTATCGACTTTATCGATCAGATTTTTGTATATTTCCCCACCACCTGAAACAATTACGTGGTTTGTCATATTTTCTAGTTGGCTTAAAGCGTCTTGAATAGATGCAAAGACTATTACGTTCTCATTGTCAGATGTAAAGTTTGAACGAGTTACAACAGCATATTTTCGATTGGGCAACGCTCCCATTGACTCGAAAGTCTTACGCCCAACAAGAATCCATTGATTATATGTAATAGCTTTAAAGAGAAGCTGCTCACCTTTCGCGCTCCATGGAATATCAGGTCCATTTCCGATGACTCCATTCCTCGATATTGCTGCCATTAGAGATAGTTTCATAGTTCTTCCTTGGGGGTTAACGCTTGAGTTAAGCCGCGCCGCGAAGCGGCGTCGGCTTGAACGAATTGTTA